>NZ_BLIN01000005.1:300000-600000 GCF_009811555.1 Streptomyces caniferus
GGTCGCCGTTGCCGCATTCTCCCTGACCGCCTGCGGCAGCGACGACGGCACGAAAGCGAGCACCAAGGTCTCGGCGCGGCCCAATGCCTCGGATGTGTCGAAGGAGGCAGCGGCCCTCGGAGACGTAGCGCACGAACCGGAGACCAAGGGCGAGGCGACGCCGGACCGGAAGGCGACCAAGGCCGGGAAGAGCAGCGGTGGCAGCACCAAGACGGGTGGCGGCACGGCGGATCGCGACAACGGGAAGAGCAGCGGCAGCGGAAAGGGCGGCGGCAGCACGAGCGGTGCCGGCGCCGGCTCCGGCGCGACAGCAGGTTCCGGGTCGACACCCGACGGGAAGGGTGTGAGCGGCACCTGGAACGGCGTCCTCAAGTATCTGGCCCCCGGCAAGATGACCGTGGCCCCGGACTCCGGAACCGAGCAGGCCTTCGCCGTCGGCCCGCAGACCAAGGCCCTGGGGGCCGCTGCCATGTGCACGTCGGACGGCAACGTCACCATGGACGATGACGGTTACGGCACCTCCCCCTGTACCGAAGCGCAGCTGGTGGAGTCCGCCAAGACGAATGCCCTCCGCGTCCGGGTCACCGTGGAAGACGGCATCGCGACGGAGATCGCCGAGCATTACCACCCCTGATCGTCGAGGGAACCCGGTCCCATGCCTCTCTCAGGGCCGGCCGTTCCTCCCCAGCACCCACCTCTGATCAACACGCCGCCGTGGACGCCTTCGTCCACGGCGGCAGCCTTTTGAGCCGTCAACTCGCCCTCGCAACGGTCCAGGTACCTCACTTCCTCCCGCCTCGCGCCATGTCCGAGGCGCAGTAGCTTCCGGCCCCATATCCGAGGCGCCGTAGCTTCCAGGGCCGAACAGCAGGAAGCTCTTCTCTCAGCTCGGCGACGCGGCACACCCGTCCCGAGGGAGCGCCCGTCGCCCCTTCCTGGCTGGAGGACCTCATGCGCACGCCCATCAGAGCAGCACACCGCACCAGGTGGACCATGGCCCTCGCTTCCGCCCTGGCCATCGGGCTTCTCGTCTCGGCCCCCGGCACGAGCCATGGCGCCGGGCCCCGTGACGTCGCCGGAACGCGTCACGCGGCCGGAACCCATCACCTTGCCTCCGAGCCCGGCTCGCCCAGGACCGTCTCGACGGGCTGGTCCGTCCCCTGGGGCCTGAGCTGGCTGCCGGACGGATCGGCCCTGCTCACCGAGCGCGATGCGTTCAAGGTCTACACCCTCACCCTCGACGGTACGAAGCGGCAGGTCGGCGAGGTCCCGAACGTCGTCACCACGAGCGGCGAGGGCGGATTGCTGAGCATCGCCGTATCGCCGTCCTGGAATGCGGACCATTACGTGTACGTGATGCACACCGCCGCCGAAGGCAACCGCATCGCGCGCATGACCTTCGACGGAAGCGCGCTCGCCGACTACAAGGTGGTGGTCGACGGCATCAGGAAGAACACGTACCACAACGGCGGGCGTATCAAGTTCGGCCCCGACGGCTACCTCTACGCCACCACGGGCGATGCCCGGACACCCGATCTCGCCCAGGACAGGACATCGCTCAACGGCAAGATCCTGCGGATGACCCCCGAGGGAAAGCCGGCCCCCGGCAATCCCTTCCACTCGTTGGTCTACTCCTACGGCCACCGCAACCCTCAGGGCATCACCTGGGACGCCCAGGGCCGGCTGTGGGAAGGCGAGTTGGGTGACCAGACCTACGACGAGCTGAATCTCATCGAGCCGGGCAAGAACTACGGCTGGCCCCGGTGCGAGGGCAGCTGCTCGACCTCCGGGATGACCGACCCCAAGCGTCAGTGGCCGGTCGCGGAGGCCTCGCCCAGCGCGGTCGCCTACGCCGACGGGGCGATCTACATGGCCGCCCTGCGCGGCGAACGCCTGTGGCGCATCCCGGTCGACGGCGCCAGTGCGGGCACCCCGAAGGCGTACTACGCCCACACCTACGGGCGGCTGCGCACGGTCGAATCCGTACCCGGCACGAAGTCCCTGTGGCTGACGACCACCAACGCCGACAACAGCGGCGAGGGCGAGCCGGGCTCCGACAGGGTGTTCCAGATCGACCTGACATAGCTGACGCAAGCTGAGGTAGCCACCACAAGAATCTCGCCCGGCGTGTCGCCCCCTGCCCGTGCGGCGGAGCGACACGCCGGTGGCCGACGTGGCAGGGCCGATGTGGCGGGGCCGACGTGGCGGTGGCGACCGACCGTGAAGGATCAACGCCGCCATCGTGACGTCCGATTTCCGCCAGCCGAGGCGAGACCGGCCCCTCAGACTGGGGAAAGGAAAGTCCTCCCCACGACCAAGGAAGCGCCATGACCTCCCCTGCGGCCACCACCGCCACCACGCGCAACACCGCCACCATGCCCGGCACCGCGCCCACCACCGCCACGCGCTACACCACCCTCGACAGCCCCCTGGGCGAGCTGCTGCTCGTCGGCGAGGAATCGCCCACCGCGCCCGGCGGCACCGCCCTGACCTCCCTCTCCATGCCCGACCAGCGGGGCGCCGCCACCGTTCAACCGCACTGGCGACGTGACCCCTACCCCTTCGCCGAGGCCGTCCGACAGCTCCGCGCCTACTTCGCCGGGGACCGCACCCGCTTCGAGCTCGGCTTCCGTACCACCGGCACGGAATTCCAGGAGCGCGTCTGGCGGGCCCTGGAAGCCATCCCGTACGGCACCACGACCACCTACGGCCGACTCGCCGAGTTCCTCGACATGCCCCGGTCCGATGTACGAGCCCTGGGTGCCGCGATCGGCGCGAATCCCCTGCTGATCCTGCGCCCCTGCCATCGTGTGATCGGCGCGGACGGCACGATGCGCGGCTACGCGGCGGGCGTCGCACGCAAAACCGCGCTGCTCACGCACGAGGGCGCCCTCCAGCCCACACTCATCTGAGCCCGGTTCTCTCCGGCTCCCGGCCTTCCTCCCCTCATGACATCCCCTCCCCTGGCCTCTCCCCTCCTTTCCCCGGCGGAAGCGGCCGCATACGGCGCCCTCCCCTCCCCCGCGCAGCACTCCGACGCCGAACTTGCCGCCCTGCTGGACCTGTTGACCGCGCCCCGCATGCGTATCGCCACGGTGGTCGTCGGTCACAGCCGGGACACCGCATCGCGCTCGGCCGCTGCAGCGTTCGCCGACTCCTGGCGGGCCCTCGGGCGGCTGCCGGTGCTCGCCGTGGTCGACTGGCCGGAGTCCGCCGCGTCCTGGCTCCGGGCGGCCCGTCGCTTCACGGCCGACGAGCCCGACGCCTGGGTGGTCGCCGCCGCACCTCTCGGCTGGGCCCAGATGAGCCGCCGGCTGCGGCACAGCACCGACTGGGACCCGGCGCGCACCTACGGCCTCGCGGCCCTCGGCGACTCCCGCGTCCCCGCCCTGGCCGGGGCGGCGACCCTGCAGGGCATGCGCGGGGTCACGGCGGACGGCAGCACCTGGACCATCGACCGCGGCTGGGTCACCTACCCACTACCGGCCCGCCGGCCGACGGCACGCCCGTGGCAGGCTGTAGACAGCGAGCGATGAGGCAAGGCAGGAGCACATGAGCACGCCACTTCCCGGCTTCGAGGACATCGGGGAACCCGCGGACCCCGGACCCCTCCACCCCACCGCGGCCGGCCGGAGTCACGCCTCCGCAGGTCCCCGGGAAATCGCCGCCGGTGCCGTCCATGTCCCCGGCTGGCTGAGCACGGCCCGGCAGCGCGAGCTCGTCACCGCTTGCCGCGACTGGGCGCGCGGCCCGGCCCCGATCCGGCACACCAAGCTTCCGCGCGGCGGAGTGATGTCCGTGCAGACCGTCTGCATCGGCTGGCACTGGCAGCCCTACGCCTACACCCGGACGGCCGATGACGTGAACGGCGCCCGAGTGGCCGAATTCCCTTACTGGATGGTCGAGTTGGGCCGCGGGGCACTGGTCGAGGCGTACCAGGATCCCTCCGCGGGCGACGACTACACGCCGGACACCGCACTGATCAATTTCTACGACGGCCAGGCGAAGCTCGGCATGCACCAGGACAAGGAGGAGCGCTCCGACGCGCCGGTGGTCTCCCTCAGCATCGGCGACACCTGCGTCTTCCGATTCGGCAATACGGAGACGCGCACCAAGCCGTACACCGACATCGAGCTGGCCTCCGGTGATCTCTTCGTCTTCGGCGGTCCGTCCCGTTTCGCGTACCACGGAGTGCCCAAGGTGAGACTGGGCACCGGAGACCCCGCGTGCGGCCTGGCCGGCGGACGCCTCAACATCACCATGCGGATGACCGGACTCGACGGATAACTGCCGGCTTCCGAGGCAGACTGGACTCATGTGCCGCAGCATCAAGACGCTCCGTCCGCCCACCACCCCCGAGGTCACCGACAGGGACATCCGGGCCGCGGCCTTGCAGTACGTCCGCAAGGTCTCCGGATTCCGCGCCCCGGCCGCCCACAACCGCGAGGTGTTCGACCAGGCCGTGGAAGCCGTGGCCGCCGCCACCCAGGACCTCCTCGACGGCCTGCAAATCCGCGGCTCCGCCGCCCGCGAGCGCGCTCACCCGTGAGTCAGCGACTGGAGCTCTGGAGCTACTGGATCACCGGCCCCGCCACCAACTGAACCGTCGATGCCCACCGGGGCCCACCGGCGACACAACGCCGTCGACGTCGCTTTGCGGGCCCAGATCCGGTGTGTGCTCGCACGCTCACCAAACGTCGCGAAGTCGAACACCACCCGTGCGCGAACGGGGCACAGCTTCCGACGCATCCCGTACGCGTAGGACGAGAGGCGGGGCGGGAGGCCCGAGAAGGCGAACTCCCCTCCCTAAAGATCGCCCGCGGGCCCCCGCCAGTCCGCATGCCGGATACGGGAGATCTCCCGGACCTCGCCGACCGTGCCCCATTCGTCCTTCCCCATCCGTGACAGGGGCTTCATCCTGGAGATCTCGGGATGCCCGTCGACCAGCACGTCCTGCGAGACCACCGCATGCACCACGCGCCCGAACACGACGGTGGAATCTCCGATACCCAGCGTGCTGTGCACCTCACACTCGAGCGCCACCGGCGAGGCCGCCACCCGCGGAGGCTTGACGCGCAGACTCGGCTCGGTGGCGATCCCGGCCGCCTCGAACTCACTCACCCCGTGCGGGAAGTCGGTGCCCGTGTCATTGATCTGCTCGAAGAGCCCCTCCGGCGCAAGGTTGACCACGAACTGCCCGGTCGCCTCGACATTGCGCAGAGTGTCCTTGCGCCCGACGGAACTGAACTGCACAACGGGCGGCGCCACACTGGCGATCGTGAAGAAGGAGTGGGGGGCCAGGTTCGCTGAATCACTATATGGGTCATAGGTCGACACCCAGGCGATCGGTCGCGGGACAACCACCGCGGTCAGGAGCTTGTAGAACTCGTTGCGGGACAGGGCAGCGGGATCAAAGTCGGTACGCATGGTGATCAGTATCCAGGAGGCGGCCGCGGATCCTATAGCGGATCCACGGCACCACCAAACCCCTGAGTTCGGCGGAAAGTGCCCGGTATCGGAGCCGACGAGCACCAGGAGCCGACGCCATGACGACAGCCGTGACTGTCTGGGGGGACTTCGACGTCCCCGCGCACGCCCGTGGGGGCCAGGTCACCCTCAACCTCTACGACCACCTGGCTGCCTACGCCCCCAAACGGCCGGGAGCCTATCTGCGCATCTCCTCCGACCGCTTCGGTCTCGAAGCCGGCGTCGACCGCCAGCTCGAAGACGCCGAGGACTCCAGGAGCCGCCTGCGCTGGGGTCCGTTTGCGAAGATCTACCGGGAGAACGACACCTCGGCCTTCAAAAAGCGGAAGGTCGTCAAACCAGACGGCGCCATCGACTGGATGGTCCTGCGTCCCGAGTTCCGCCAGCTGCTCGCTGACCTCGCCCATGGCGTCATCGACGGAGTCATCTTCTACGACCTCGACCGTCTCGTCCGTCAACCCCGGGACCGCGTACCGAACCCGACGAGTCCGCCGCGTCGGCTCCGCGTCGGTCCCCGGCATCGGCGCGCCGGTCGCCCACCTCCTGTCCACCGCCGGTGTTCCTGCGCGACACGACACTGGTACGGGTCATCGAGTACGAGGGCGACCGCGACGCCGTCGCCCGCCACATGGCCGCCCAGCCCGGCGTCCAGGAGGTGGAACGTCGCCTGAGGCCCTACCTCAACTCGCCACGCGGCACCGACACCGTCAAGGGCTTGGTCCACGCCTTCCACCGGAGCCTGCTGCCCACCGGAGCCTGCTGTGCTGCGTCACTCAACTCAGGGTTCCCCGCGGCTGAACGGCCTTGCCGCCGCCCCGGCCGTCTTGTGATGGCCGGAGCGGAGCGACGTGCGCCGGGGCGCCCGGTACGCCGCGTGGATGGCGGGCCGTGGCCGTCAGGTCGCAAGAATGAATCCCAAGATACTCATGAGGCTGACCGAGGTCACCGCCCCCGCCACCCACCATTTCGAGTACTCGTAGGTCTCCCTTCTTATGCCTCGGCGCCATTCATCGCAGTATTCGAGAAAGCGTTTCCTGGGCCAGAGAAGGCCGATCGTCATCCCGGTCCAGGTGAAGGAGTACTCAACCAACATCTGCTCAGGACTCCAGGGGTGATACTGGAGACCCCCAACGACGATCATGCCGAAGCAGCCTGCGACGGAAAGAACGAAAAACGTCGCCGTAAGCTTCCGCACCTTCAATGTCCTGTCTACGTAGAGGCAGAGGATGAAGGTGGCGAAAGCTGCCATGAGCAACAGGCAGGGAAGGGGAAGCCGCGCGAGCATGCTGGATCCTTTCTACTCCGTATAGGAGGCGGCAGATTCACACCGCCTCCTATACGTGGTTCCTAAAGTACCTTTAAGCTCTCAACCCACCTTCTCGGAGTGGCCGTTTGGCAGCCGATGTGTGCCGTCGTTGCCGTCATCACCGTCGCTGGGGCACCCTCCAAGCGCGGCTCGCGACGCGGAGTCAGGTTGTTCTGCCGCCCCTCCTGCGCCGTGGTCTGCCGATCACCGTGCCGATGCTGGAGCCGCCCTCACGGCCGGAGCCCCGCCTCTGGAATCCACGCGTGTCGCCAAACCCCTCGACTGGTCGGCCGGCTCGTCCAGTCGGGCCACGGCGTGTTTCTCCCGTCGCAGCAGATCAGGTGACGTGGGGTTTCGGAGCCGGTGAGATCAGCCTGGGAGGGGGATGAACAGCAGGATGCCGTGGTCGGTTGCGGCGGTGTAGCAGGAAGTGCCGGGGAAGGTGGCGGTGTAGAAGGGGGTGGCGATGGCGAAGACGGGGACGATGGCGTTGTGGATGGTGGCGGTGCCGTTGGCGTCGGTGACGGCGGTGCCGAGGTTGACCGGGCCGAAGAGCGTGGTGGCGGTGAAGGTCACCGGCTGACCGGCCACCGGCATCCCCGAGGTGGTCGTCAGGGTGGCGCTGAGGGTGGGGATGTAGAACTCGGGCAGCGGGGTCAGCCGGAGCCGGATCGTGCCTGGCTGCGCGGTCAGCTTTGTGGGGGTGCGGTTCACGGTGACGGGGGTGCTGGCGTTGGAGCCGGTGAAGCAGCTGTCGCCGTTGTAGGTGGCGGTGAGGGTGCCGGTGGTCAGGGCGGTGGTGGTCAAGCAGGCCTGCCCCGATGCGTTGACGGGGACGATCTGGGTCTGGCCGTTGGGGAGGGTGAAGGTGACCGTGCCGGTCGGCACTGTGGTGGTGGCTGGTGCCGGGGTGATGGTCGCGCATGCGGTCACGTTCTGACCGCAGGTGGAGGGGTTCGGCGTCACCGACAGCGTCGTCGTGGTGGGGTTGGGGCTCACGGTGACGGGGGTGGGGTTGCCGTTCACGGTCGCGGTGAACGTACCGGCGGTGTAGGTGTGGGTGGTCTGCCCGCTCCCGGTGGCGTCCAGGGGGACGGTGACCGTGGGGCTGGCGTCCCCGAAGTCCACCACCGCGCTCCCGTTCGGGGTCCCCCCGGAAATGCTGAACGTCACCGGTTGCCCGCACACCGGCGCCGCCGGCGAGGTCGTCACCGTCAACGGCGAAATCTCCGTCACGTTCGCCGAGTTGGCGTTGGTGACGTAGACGTTGCTGTTCGGCGCCGCCGCCACCGAGAACGGGAACGCGCCGACGGGGACGGTGGCCAGGACCGTGTTCGTGGTGCTGCTGATCACCGTCACGTTGTTGGAACTGCTGTTGCCGACGTAGACGTTGCCGGTCGGCGCCACCGCCACCCCGAACGGGCCCCCGCCGGTGGGGACGGTGGCCAGGACCGTGTTCGTGGCGCTGTCGATCACCGTCACGTTGTTCGAAACGGTGTTGGTGACGTAGACGTTGCCGTTGGGCGCCACCGCAATCACCCCCGGGACCGTGCCGGCGGGGACGGTGGCCACGACCGTGTTCGTGGCGCTGTCGATCACCGTCACGTTGTTCGAGGTCTGGTTGGCGATGTAGACGTTGCCGTTCGGCGCCACCGCCGCCGCGCCCGGGAAACCACCGGTGGGGAGGGTGGTCAGGACGGTGTTCGTGGCGCTGCTGATCACCGTCACGGTGTTCGCGTTCCGGTTCGCGACGTAGACGTTGCCGTTCGCCGCCACCGCCACCGCGTCCGGGACCGCGCCGACGGGGACGGTGGCCAGGACCGTGTTCGTGACGCTGCTGATCACCGTCACATTGTTCGACGTGCTGTTGGCGACGTAGACGTTGCCGTTCGGCGCCACCGCCAGCGCGAACGGGCCCCCGCCGACGGGGACGGTGGCCAGGACCGTGTTCGTGGCGCTGCTGATCACCGTCACGTTGTTCGAGCTCTGGTTGGTGACGTAGACGTTGCCGTTCTGCGCCACCGCAATCATGGCCGGGCCTGAGCCGGCGGGGACCGTGGCCAGGACGGTGTTCGTGGTGCTGCTGATCACCGTCACGTTGCTCGAATTGGCGTTGCCGACGTAGACGTTGCCGTTCGGCGCCACCGCCACCGCCAGCGGGCTCGTGCCCGCCGGGATCGTCACCGTGGAGAACGCCGCACTGAACGGCGCGACCGCAAGCCCCCGTACCGCGGCCACCTCGGATCCACCGGCCGGTACAACCGGCCGAACCCCGCCGGCCACCGCCGGAGCTCCCCACCAACCCGTAATCGGTTCCATGACAAACCTCTCTCAGCTGAGAGGGCCGCCCAAGAACTCCCACCGGGGCCCGCGTCGCATGGCGCCGGAATACGCGAACCGGATCACCGCTTGCACACCGGGACAGAAAGCGGGCACGCCGACATGTACCACGCACCCGCGCGCCACAGGGGTTGCCCATCTCTCCCCGGAGAGATGGGCAACCCACCGGAATGGTCACCACCATTAACCCGAAATGGCCAATGGAACACCACCCTCTTGACTCGACTATCACCCGGACAGACCAATACACAGCCCACCCGGGCACGTCGTTGGAGAGGACGAACTGCCACGCAATGTGGCCCGGAACGTGGAGCTGAGCAGGGGGGACGAGGTGAGCCGCGTTGACCACCCGCCCCCGCCACCGCTGTTGGGCGGACTCGATGAGCTTGAGGACCATGGCCAGGGCTGCGGCGCCACGGGTCCGCAGCCGGACGGTGGAGAAGGTCGACTCCATCGGATTCGTGGCCCGCAAGGGGATCCAGTGCTCGGCCGGGAAGTCGAAGACCGCCCCCAGCGGCAAGGTGCGCCAGGGGTTCCTCACCTCTCACGCGATATCACACACCCTGGACCGCACAAGACGCGATCTACAACCTGTGCCAGGTGGGACCGTATGAGGCGAAAACCCGTCCGAGCCAAGCCGCAGTTCCACGGCCCACATCAATCAAGATCCGGACCATCCCCGGGCCAACGACTCCTACGAGCTATCCATGGCTGGTATGTGCGCAGGTCAGCGATGCGTTGCCGAGGTACCACCAGCAGACGAAGAACCTCCTGTGGGTGAAGCTCGCGGAGGAGCGCGGCTCGCTATCAGTTCCTTGCCGGAGCGCCCTGACCTGCACTAACGTCCTCCGGACCGATGCCACTTCCCTCAGAACTTCGCAGGGGCCAGGTTCGCAGAAGCACCATCAGGGCTGATCGTCGAGACCCAGGCGATGGGCCGCGGCACCACCACCGCGGTCAGGAGCTTGTAGAACTCGTTGCGGGACATGGCAGCGGGATCGAAGTCAGTGCGCATGGTGCTCAGTATCCAGGTGTGTGGCCGCGGACCGTACAGCGGATCCACGGCACCACCAAACCCCTGAGTTCGGCGGACCGGGCCGTGCACGATTCGGCGGGGACCACGCCCGCACAGGGCACGACCGTGCCCCGCCCGAGCGGCCAGGCACCGGGCCGACCGGCGGCGGATCAGCGACTTCAACTGCGGCCAGGCGGGGAGGAGATGGCTATGACCGCTCAGGTTGCCGGTAAGACCATCGAGCGGTACCCAGGCTCGAACAGGTGGTTACCGGCCCTCCAGGCCGTCGGCCGCCCGCTCGGCGGCCTCCTCCTCGGGGGCGCAGGGCGGGCGCGGCACCAGTGATTGTCGCGCCCGCCCCGAGTAGGTACGTCGCCGTCTACGCGGCTGGAGTGAGTTCGGCCCGGCCGAACAGCAGGGCGTAGCCGGTGGGGAGTTGTTGGAGGATGCGGGTGATCAGGTCGGGGCCGGCGTAGGCGGCGACGGCGGAGAAGACGGAGCCGGTGTCCCAGCGGGTGGTGGCCAGGGAGGCGTCGGTGCGGGCGGCGAGGTCCTTGACGAAGGCCCAGCCGGTCAGCGGCTGGGGGGCGGGAATCTGCGCGGTCAGCACGCGGGCTGCTTGCGGGGGTAGGCAGCCGGCCAGGTCGACGCGTTCGTCGCCGGTCAGCTGGCGGCCCAGTCCGGCAAGAACCAGGCGGACGGCTTCGTCGGCTCTCTCGCGGGTGGGGTAGGCGCCCTCATAGCGGACCTTCTCCAGCATCTGCTCGTATGCCGTCCCGTACGGCCGCTGGGGCGGTGCGTGCCGGTTGGAGCTCACGGGGGTGGTTGCCCTTTCTTGCTGTGGCCGGTGCGCGGGCACCGGCGTGCGGGATGGTCAGGTGGGCTGGGGGCGGCCGAAGAGCAGGTCGTAGCCAGCGGGGAGCTGGAGCAGGATCTGGCCGAGCAGGTCCTCTCCGGCGGCGTCGGTGACGGTGGACAGCACGGCGCTGACGTCCCAGGAGGCGGTCTGCTCGGTGGCGCCCTCGATCCACGCCGCGGTTGCGCGGACGAACCGCTCCGGGGACAGCGGCTCGGCACTGGTCAGCGGGTTGAGCAGGATCAGGGCGTACGTCTCCGGCAGGCACGCCGCCAGCTGGGCACGGACGCCGCCGACCAGGTGCGCTCCGAGGAGGGCGAGCACCACACGGGCCGCGCGCTCGACTTCCTCCAGAGTGTCGTACTCGCCGCGTTCCTTCACGTGGCCGAGGAACGCTTCGCGTCGCAGAGTCATCTCAGCCGCCACCCCTTCTTCTTCGGACTGCCCAGGGGTGCGGAGGGCGGGGTGAGGGGAGGTCAGGTGCCCGCCCTGCGCACCCGTCCGGCCGGTGTCAGCCGGAGATCTCCTTGTGGCCGGATCCGACGCCGATGGAGATCTTGCGGGGCTTGGCGCGCTCGGCGATCGGGATGCGCAGGGTGAGCACGCCTGCGTCGTAGTCGGCCTGGATGTGCTCGGTGTCGAGGGTGTCGGCGAGCACGATCTGGCGAGAGAAGATGCCCAGCGGCCGCTCGGACAGCTCCATCTGCACGTCGTCGGCCTTCGCCACCGGCCGCCGCTCGGCCTTGACGGTGAGCATGTTCCGCTCGACGTCGATGTCGATCGCGTCCGCAGGGACGCCCGGAAGGTCGAAGGCCACCACATACTCGTCGCCCTGGCGGTAGGCGTCCATCGGCATCGCCGAGGGGCGGGACCAGGTACCCGGGCCCGTCAGCTGCTGCGCCAGCCGGTCCAGCTCACGGAAGGGGTCAGTGCGCATCAACATCGTGAAAACACCTCCAGCAGGTTCAGGCAGTTACTGCCAATGCGCCTCACTGACACCGTTGTAACATGTCATCCAATGGATGACAAACACGATGTCGTCTACATGATGACAACGAGAGGAAGGTGCCCGTGACCGCAGCCGACCAGCCGTCCACGACCAGCACGAATGCCCACAGCCCGCCGTCGTTCCTGGCCGCCGCGGCGGCCCTGCACGCCATAGACGACGCCCTCCGCGACGCTCGGCGAGAGACCCCGGACACCCCGGATGCGCCCGGCCACGGTCCGGAGCAGGCGCTGGCCTCCCTGATGCTGCTGCGGCAGGTGCGCGAGCAGCTCGCCGGATGGGAGACCGGGCTGATCGAAACCGCCCGCGACGCGGGAGCGAGCTGGGCCGACCTCGCCCACCCCCTCGGCGTCGCCAGCCGCCAGGCCGCCGAACGCCGCTACCTGCGCGGCCGCCCCGGCCCCGCCGGAACCACCGGAGAACAACGCGTCCGAGCCACCCGCGAACGCCGTGCCACCGAACGCACCACCGCCACTTGGGCCCGCCGCAACGCAGCCGACCTGCGCCGCGTCGCCGGTCAGATCACCGCGCTCACCGACCTGCCCCCCACGGCTCGCCGACCCCTCAGCCAGCTTCATGCGGCCCTTGCCCACGACGACCCCGCCGAACTCATCCGCCCCCTCAACGACACCCGCCCCCACCTGACCGCCACCCACCCCGACCTCGCTGCACAAATCGACACCCTCACGCGCCCCTGAACCCACCCGTTCCGATTCTCTGTTCCGTTCGGTACTCGGGCCCCGGGGCATGGGGGCATGCCAGGTCCACACTGGCTGTCAGAACGTCAGGGTGAGGTTGATGCCTTAACGGCCGAACGAGTGAGTTTCACGTGACGCTCGGCTTGCGCTCAAGAAACCTGACCCCAAGGTCCCACGGCGTCATGGCGAGGGCGGAAAGTCCCACCTGACCGTGATCCAGGGGTTGGCCGCCCTGTCACTGGACGCCCTCAGCTCGGTCGCCTACGGCCCGGAGGCCATCGTCATCGTGCTGGTGGCCGCCTGTTCGGGCGCGCTCACGGCGATGCTGCCGATCACCCTGGCCATCGCCGGGTTGCTGGCCGTCCTGGTCGTCTCCTACCGCCAGGTGACACTGGTTCCCCGAGGAGCAGGTGGCGGAGACCGCCGCTCTCTTCCGCGAGCTGTATCCGCAGTACGCGGTCGCGGCGACGCCCGCCCTGCCCGGCGCCCGGGAGGCCATCGACGCGATCCACGCAGCGGGCGGCCGGGCGATCGTGGTGACCGCGAAGTACGAGCCCAACGCCAAGCTGCACCTGGAACACCTCGGCCTCGACGTGGACGCCCTCTTCGGCTCCCTGTGGGCGGAGGGCAAGGCCGAGGCGCTGCGCAAGCACGACGCGCAGGTCTACGTCGGCGACCACGTCGGTGACATCGTCGGGGCGCACACCGCGGGCGCTCTGTCCGTCGCGGTCGCCACCGGCCCGTGCGATGCCACGGTGCTGCGCAACGCCGGTGCCGAGGTGGTGCTCGCGGACCTGACGGAGTTCCCGTCCTGGCTGGAGCGCTATGTGGCGGAACGGGCGGACGGCGGCAACGCCGCCACCACCTGACGGCGCTGAGCCGTGGCGGAACGGACCACTCCAGCCGCGGCGATCAGAAAAACGCGGCCATCAGCATGCACAACCAGCAGAAGACGGATCGAACTCGCGCGGCACTCCGTCGCCGAGGAGCAGTATCTCTGCCCCGCGGTGCGTGAGCATCTGGAGAGGGGCCGGCGGCAGCCGCCCGTCTTGAGGCTCGGTCGTGCTGCTCTGCGCCTGGTGAGAGCGCCGGGGCCGGCCTGTCCCCCCGATCGGGCCGGTCCCGGCGCTGGTCTGATTCTCAGCGGGCAGTCGGCTCGTCAGCGAGGTAGGGCGGGGCAGGCTCGTACTGGATGTATCGGCGCACGGCACGGGCGTGATCGCGGCCGTGCAGCTGACCAACCAGCCACAGTGCCATGTCGATGCCGGCGGACACGCCCTGGCTCGTGACCAGTTCGCCGTCGACCACATAGCGCGCGTCACGGGACCACGGTGATGTTCCCGCGTGCCTGAAGGATGTCCTCGAAGGCGTGGTGCGTGGCCACCCGGCGGCCGCGGGCCGCGCCCGCCTCGTGCAGCAGCAGGGCCCCGGTGCAGACGCTGGTGGTCCAGGCGACCTGGGCGGAGGCTTGGCGGATCCACTCGATGAGGACGGGGTTGGTCACCTCGGTGCGGGTCCCGTTCCCGCCGGGCACGAGCAGCACGTCGAGCGGCGGGTGGTCGTCGAAGGTGTGGTCGGGCAGCACCCGCATGCCCTTGTTGCAACGGACGTGGTCCCGCCGCTCGGCGATCAGCACGGTGGTGTCTCCCTGCGCCCGGATCATGGCGGAGGAGGTGAAGACCTCCCAGGACCGACAAAGTCCAGTTCCTCGACCCGCTCGGACAACAACAGCCCATAGGCCGTCATGCGTACTCCTTGATGGATCCGAATCTGTCCCGGTACTCGGACGGCGCGATGCCGACCTGACGGTGGAAGGAGCGCCGCAGCGTCTCCGCGCTGCCGAAGCCGCACCGGTGGGCGATGGCTTCCACGGGATCGTCGCCTTCGACCAGGGCGCGGCGTGCCGCCTCCACGCGCCCCCTCTCCACGTACGCGGCCGGCGGTGTGCCGAGTTCGGCGGTGAACCGGCGTTGTAGGTGACGGGGACTCAGGCCCGCGTGAGCGGCCAGATCGGCGATGCCGTGTCGGGCCCCTGGATCGGTGTGGATCGCCGAGACCGTGTTCCGGATCGGGTCGCTGGACGGCTGGCGCGACCACAGCGGTACGCTGTACTGCGACTGGCCGCCGGGCCGGCGCAGGAAGAGCACCAGTTCCTGCGCGACGGCATGGGCGATGTCCCGGCCCAGATCGTCCTCCACCAGGGCGAGTGCGAGGTCATACCGGCGGTCACACCGGCCGAGGTCCATACCCTCCCGTCCCTGATGAAGATCGGGTCGCAGTCCACCCGCAGCTCCGGGTACTCCCGGGCGAGCTGCTCCTCACGGGACCAATGGGTGGTGACCCGGCAGCCCCCGACGAGGCCGGCGGCTGCCAGCAGGAACACCCCACTGCACACCGAGGTGACGCGGCGGGCGGATGCCCCGGCCGCGGCGATCCACTCGGTCAGCGCGCTGTTTTGCGCCGCCTGGTCGACGCTGTTGCCGCCCACCGCCACCAGGGTGTCGATCCCGCACGGGTCGAGATCGGCCACACCGTGTCCGGCCTTTACGGGAAGGCCACTGGTCGACCGGACCAGGCCGGCGGTGGGCGCGAGGATCTGACAGTCGTAACCGCCTGAGAACGTCCCCGCGTGCTGGAACACCTCGTGCGGACCGGCCAGGTCCAGTGCTTGGAAGCCGTCGAAGACCACGAGAACGATGCGATGTCGTTGCACGTCTTCAGCCTGCTGGCCCCGGGTGGTGGCGTCAACGACACGCATCCCACGATTCGCGCCATCGCCCGCGGGCTACGACATGGACAGCGACCAGGTGCGTCATGACATGGCGCGCACGCCACCGAACGCTGCTGTGGTGCAGACGGGCTCGGCCGAAGCCCTGGCATGTCGAGGACGAGCGGTGGGCGGTGGTTGAGCCGCTGTTGCCCAAGGTAGAGCACCGAGCTCGGCATACCGGGCGCAAGCGGCATCCGGGCCGGCTGGCGTTCCAGGGCCTCCAGTTCGGGCTGCACACAGCAATCGCCTGGGAAAACCTGCCCCAGGAACTCGGTGTCGGCTCGGGCAGGAACTGCTGGCGTCGTCCTGGGGCAACTCCCCCACGCTGGACTGGGTTGGGAGGAGACGGCGTTCGGTGTGATCGACCTGGCTTTGTCCGGGGAGGCGGAGCCACTGCACGCCCCCGAGCGCCAACGCCCTGTTCACGCTGGCGCATTGCCCCCCATCCACCCTCCTCACGTACGGACCAACCGCTCCCCCGCCCAGACGTGGTCCGGGTTGACCGCACTCGACCTCGCCGCCCGGCTCGCCGGCCCCGGCCCGGCCGTTGCCCCCGACGGCTTTCACCTGCCTGACCGGGCACCAGACCCGGACGGTGCCCTTCCCCTCGCAGGGCCGGAGCCCGGTCCCGGCGGCATGGAGCTGTCCTCGGCGCTGCCCGCCCGCGACTCGGGAGGGCGGATGTTCCTGCCCGCCGCCCGCCCCCTGGCCGCCGACCGGCTGGCGTCCGCCTGCGGTACACGCTCCTCGGACCACACCGACGGACTGTGCCGCCCCCTGGTGGACATGCCGCTGGCACCGCAGCACCAAGGAGGCACCCCCTAGGGGTGCTGTTCGGGGAGGTTGGCGACGCGGCTCATTTCTGCCAGGAAGGCTCGCACGCGCGGCGTTTCGGTTTCGGTGCCCGTGGCCACGAGCACGCTGCGGGACACGGTCGGCCGGCAGGGAACGAAGCGCACGCTGCCGGGAGCCGAGGCACGGACCACGCGCGGCACCAATGTCACTGCGAGTCCAGCCGCGACCAGGTGGAGTTGCGTGGCGTAGTCGGACACGCAGTAGCGCACCTCCGCTTCCACCTCGTGTGCGCGCAGCAGTTGCCGCAGTGCTTCGTGCGCGTCGCTCCCCGCAGGACAGCTGGTCCAGAGTTCGCCGTGGAGTTCATCGAGTGCCACGAACTCCCGGCCGGCCAGCGGGTGTCCCTCCGGAACCGCCAACTGGGCGTCCTCGTGCATCAGGAGGGTGGTGCGTACTCCGGGCGGCAGGTGCGCCGGGTGGTGGTCCCAGCTCTCCGTGACGACGGCGTCGAGCTGGCGTGCTTGGAGCATCGGGATCATGTCGACCGCTTCGCCGTCGCGCAGTGAGGGTTCGAGGCGGGGGTGGCGTTCGATGAGGCGGTGCAGCACGTCAGGGACCAGTGTGCGGAGAACACTGGCGACACCACCGATGCGCAGGGGTCCGGCGACGAGACCGTGCAAGTTGGCGAGGTCTCGTTCGGCGTCCGCGAGCGTGGACACCATGGTGTGTGCCGAACCGGCGAGGATGTGGCCGGCGCTGGTCAGCCGGATGCCACGGCCGTCCCGCTCAACGAGTTGGCATTGGACCTCCTTCTCCAGTTTTCGCACATGCTGGGACACTGCGGGCCCTGTGATGTGCAGAGCGGCGGCTGCTTCACTCACCGAGCCGAAGCGTGCGACGGCCGCGAAGACCCGTAGCCTCTCCCAAGTGATCACGTAAGTCAGGCTAATGCTTTTGGCTAATGAATCTTGAATAGTGTTACGCGGCTCACGCTGGGACCGTGGATGTTGTGGATGCGACCTCAACGCTCTCCGGGGCGACTTCCGATGACACCGAGCGGGCTCCCCGGCGCAGTTCAACAGCCCCAGCGGGGTTGGTCATCGGTGGAGCCGCCTGTTTGTCCGCTTCGGCAATGTTCGTCAAGCTCGCCGACATCACCGCAGGAACCGTGGCATTCCTGCGCTGTGCCCTTGCCCTGGGCATTCTTGTGCCACTGCTTGTTCACGAGATACGGCGCAACGGGCGACTGGCACGGCGACTTCAGGGATATGCGGCGCTCGCGGGCGTTTTCCTCGGCATTGATTACGTCATGTGGACCATGAGCATCCTGGATGTGGGGGCTGCAGTCGCGACGGTGCTCATCAACGTACAGGTCATCGCCTTCCCGCTGCTGGCGCGGCTCATCGGCGGCACGGTCATGTCTCGTCGTTTCCTGTGCACCACGCCCGTGATGTTGGGTGGCATCACTCTGGCCAGCGGCGCTCTGCAGGGCGGTGCGGAAGACGGCAGCCCGGTGCGCGGCACGCTGCTGGGCGTGTGCGCCGGTGTTGCCTATGCCGCCTATCTGTATCTCAACCGGCTGTCAGGTGAGCGCAGCCCCGTGCACGTGGTGACGCCGGTCTGCATTTCCACCGCGGCCGCTGCGGTGACCGCGGGGGTGGTCGGTATGTGCACCACCGGCATCACCCTGTCGATGTCGCCGGCCTCGTGGGGCTGGATCCTCGCGCTCGCTCTGCTGGGACAGGTGGCGGCCTGGCTGTTGATCAGTACCGGGACACCCCAGCTCGCGCCGAACACTTCCGCCGCCTTGTTGCTGCTGCAGCCGGTCATGGCCATGGGATGTGGCCTGCTCATCCTCAGGGAGACGCCGACTGCCTGGCAGCTCGCCGGCTGCGTGGTGGTGATCGCCGCGGTGTGGTTCTCGCACCGCACACCGCGCAAGGGCGCAGACAGCGGGCCCTGACGGAAGTACCGATACGCGCCGCTGCGCCGGATGGCTGCCGACCACCCCTCCTGGACGCGGCCCACCCGCTGGACCTCCCCGACCCTCCGCACAGGTTCGACCGGTACCACCACGCCGGGCGGAACACGACAGGCATCGCAGGGACATGCAGGGCCGGTTCGGAAAATTCTCATGGACAGGATCCACTCATGATCACCGATCATCCCGCCGCCGACGTCGGCGTAAGGGCTCCGGCAGTCTGGTTCGCCCTCGCGGGAGCACTCACCTTGTGGGCATCGGCATTCGTCGGTGTCCGCTCCGCTCTGCACGATTTCACTCCCGGCGCCATGGCTCTTCTCCGCTTCGTCATCGCCTCCGTCTGTCTGGTGGTGGTGTGGGCGGTGACCGCTCGGGTCCGCCGCGAGCGGCTTCGGCTGCCCTCGGCCCGGGACGTGCCGCTGCTGCTCCTGTGTGCCCTGTTGTTGATCGTGGTCTACAACCTGGGACTGAACTTCGGCGAACAGACCGTCAGTCCCGGAACTGCCGGCTTTCTGGTCGGTCAGGTCCCGGTGTTCAGCGTCATGCTGGCCGCCGCGATCCTGCGCGAGCGGGTGGCCGTGGTCGGCTGGCTCGGGGTGGGCGTCGGTATCGCCGGCACCCTCGTCGTGCTCTTCGCCGGCCAGGCGGGTCTCCAGATCAACGTCGGCGCCTTCTCCGTGCTTGCCGCTGCCGTCGCGGAGAGCCTGTACTTCGTCCTGTCCAAGCCCTTGCTGAAGCGCTACGGAGCCATGGAACTCAACGTGTACGTCACCCTCCCCGGCACCCTGTTGATGTTCCCGTTCACCCCGGACCTCACCCGGCAACTGGCCGTTGCCTCCAACGACGGCATCCTGGTCATGGTCTACCTGGGCATCTTCCCCGCCGCAGTGGCCTATCTCCTGTGGAACTATGCCCTGGCCCGGCTCGACGTATCGGCGTCGACGTCCGCTCTCTACGCCCTGCCCCTCATCACCGTCGTCGTCTCGTTCCTCTTCCTCCGGGAACTCCCCAGCCTCCTCGGCCTGGTCGGCGGCTTGGTCTCCCTCGTGGGCGCTGCTCTGGTCAACAACCGCCATGGCAGGGCGGAGACAAGGTGATCTGCTGGGCAGCGACATCTCCGCCGATCAGGCCCCGCACCGGTTCAGGTTCCGTGGCGTTCGGCGAGGGTGTGGGCAACAAGGGCGTTGGCGTGCCCGTGTCCGAGTCGATGCTCGGCCTTGAGCCAGGCGGCGAGCTCCATGTGTGAGATGCACGAGCGGGGCCAGGATCCGGACGAGGTGCACGAGCTGGTGAGGGCATGTTGCGAAGTGCTGGTCACAGCACCTCCGGGGTGGCAAGTGGCCGGTCAGCGCACCAGTAGGTCGATCACTCCCGTCAGGCCTTCCTCGCCACTGCCCTCGGCCAGGCGGCGGCGCATCAGCTCGAAGTACGGGCTGAGCAGTTCCGGGCTGACACCCTGCTGCTCGGTGGTTCCTGGTGCCGCTCGTACAGGTCCCGCGAGCCGCTGTAGAAGACGTAGCCGCCGGCTTCCGGGGCGCCGATCATCGGGGGGGACCGCCGTGATCCCGCCGTCCAGGTAGCGGGCGCCGCGTTCGCGGGCCCACTGGGCGCGGGTGCGGGCCTGGGCAGGGGTGCTGGTGGTCAGGTTGACCAGGTCCCGGTCGGCCAGGTCGATGCCGGTCAGCACCTCGTCGACCGAGGTGTCGTCCAACAGGCAGGTGACGATCAGGGTGTTCGCCGCGACCGCCTCGGCGGTGCTGTCCGCGACCTTGGCGCCCTCGGCCGCAAGTGCCGCGCCGCGGGCCGGGGTGCGGTTCCAGACGGTGAGCGGGTTTGCTGTGTGGCCGGACTCAGTCCGTACGCACGAAGACCCAGCCCCGGGTGGCCGTCCAGAGCTGGGCCTCATGCAGTTACCGAGCCCGGTCGAGCATCCGCCGACCGGGCTCGCCGACCCGCCGCAGCCGGGCAAGGGCATCCTCATCGGCCTCGGCGCGGCCGTCTCCGTGATCACCTCGGTGATGGGGGCGCCGATCATGGCGTTCTCCCCCAGCCATCGGCGTCCTCGAAGTAGCCCTCCATGCCCCCTACCCATCCGCCCTGTTTGGGGATGGTCTTGCGGTCGTTTCCGGCGCGGCGGGTCTCCTCGCCCGCAGCAGGCGGACCATGTCCAGTGGACGACGTCGGCGAGCGCCCCGGGCCGCTGTCCTTGGGCATCTGGTCGGCGCGGCCTCGTACGTCGGCGGCGACCGCGCGGGCGTGACCGGTCAGGTGGAGGGCGATCTGCTCGCCGTCGCGTTGGGCGAGCGTGTCCGGGCCGGCCCCAGGCGAGGACGGCAGGAGCGCGGGCCGGGTTGTAGGCCGTAGCTGACGACGCCCGGGACTGGTCCCAGCCGGAAAAGAACACGACTGCAGCACACTCCTGCGGCACAAAGCTGCCTTTCCGAGAGTTGCCGAAACGTCACTCCTGAAGGCGCCCCTGGATAACTGGCCTCAAACGCTTTCCACTTGAAATAACTAGATGGAGATAAATAGAGAAGGATGGGCAATCGGGGCGGCGCGTCACACATATCCTGTGTACCGCGAGTTCCTGGACAGGACACCCGCACTCCGCGGCAACCGCCGCTTCGACAGTTCAACGACAGGCGACCGACCAATTTCAGCAACCGCCCGTTGACCGTCGCATAGGCGGCTGACTCGCGCAACCACCTGCCCCCCTTAGATCCGAGCGATTCCCGAGACTCTTGGCGCCTGGCGGCGATCCCCACTTGCAGCAGTTTCGCTCAGAATCGGAACATCGAATGATTACCGAACACTCCGATACGCATCTCACGGCACGGCCGGCCGACGACGACTACCGGCTGGGTACCGAGGCCTACACCGATGAGCAGCGGACCGCGGTCCTTGCCAAGTTGGAGGGGTACCTGGGCGGGCAGCGGGAGCGTCTTCTGGGTTACCAGGTGAACCTGTCGCTCGACGGCCACGCCGCGCTGGGTCGTTTCCTGGGCTACCACATCAACAACATCGGGGACCCGTTCGTCGACAGCAACTACAGCCTGCACTCGCGGTGGCTGGAGCGGGCGGTCCTGGAGCACTACGCCCGCCTGTGGCACGCCCCGCTGCCCGAGGACCCGGCCAGTCCTGGGGATGAGGACGGGTGGGGATACGTGCTGTCCATGGGCAGCACCGAGGGCAACTTGTACGCCATGTGGAACGCCCGTGACTACCTGGACGGCAACGCCCTGGTGCGTGACGAGGTGTCCGGCGATGCCAGCTGCCGCACCAGCTACCTGCGGGCCAAACACCCCGACGACAACCCCAACGCCTACATGCCGGTAGCGTTCTTCTCGCAGGAGACCCACTACTCGCACATCAAGGCGATGCGGGTGCTGGACATCCCGACCTTCTACGACCTGGGCGGCAGCCTCTACCCGGGCGAGTGCCCCATCGACGTGGCCGGCACCGGCATGCAGACGTACAACGGGTGGCCGCTCGGCGGAGTCCCGACCACCGGCGGCGACGAGGGTCCGGGCACGGTCGATGTCGACGCCTTGGTGGCCCTCGTGGACTTCTTCGCCGCCAAGGGCCACCCCGTCCTGGTCAACTTCAACATCGGCAGCGTCTTCAAGGGCGCCTACGACGACGTTCAGGGCGCCTGCGAGCGCCTGCGACCCGTCTTCGAGCGGCACGGCCTCGTCGACCGCACCGTACGCTTCGACCCCGACGACCCCACCCGGGTCAGCATCCGCAACGGGTACTGGATCCACGTCGACGGAGCCCTCGGCGGCGCCTACGCCCCCTACCTGGAGAAGGCCCGCGACAGCGGACTCATCGAGACCGCGCCGCCGGTCTTCGACTTCCGGATCCCCGAGGTGTCCTCGATCGTCACCAGCGGACACAAGTACCCCGGCGCGCCCGTCCCCACCGGGATCTACATGTCCCGCGCGGGATCCAAGCTGCGCCCGCCGTCCGACCCGGCGGTCGTCTCCTCTCCCGACAGCACCTTCGCCGGCTCCCGCAGCGGCTTCGCCTCCCTGGCCATGTGGAACCACCTCGCCCAATTCAGCGAGGAGCAGCAGGTGCGACAGGCCGCCGAGGTCCTGCGGATCGCCGAGTACACGGCCGCACGCCTGCGCCGGCTGAGCGAGCAGTTGCGGGAACGCGGTGAGCCCTGGGCCGAGGACGGTATCGAGGTCGGTCACGGCGATCACGCGCTCAGCGTCTGGTTCCAGCAGCCGCGGGCTGAGATCACGCAGAAGTACTCGCTGGCCTGCGTGCCACTCAATCTCGATGGACTCCGCCACGACTACAGCCACGTCTACGTCATGCCGCACGTCACCCAGGAGTTGATTGACGAACTCCTCGAGGACCTCGCCCAGCCCGGAGCATTCGACCGTTCCGCGGACAAGGACGCGCAGCGGCCCCCAATTCCCCACCAGCGCTGACCGCAGGCGGGCAGCCGGACCGCAATCGCCCGCCCGCCTCCCGGCGATGTTGCCCCGCATATCTCCGCGTGCGGGGCAACTGGCCGAGGGCGTCCGGCGACCGGGCCGAGCACTCCCTGCCCGGGCAACGTAAAGGTCCAGGTGGTGTCTTCGGTCAGGACCGCTTCCAGCTCGGGCACATTCAGCTCGTCCAGGGCGTGGGCGTAGTTCGCCACCGCCTGCTGGAGTTCAGCGATCACGAGACCACCGTCAGCACGATCTTGCCTTGGAGGTGGCCCTGCGCGGCTCGCATGTGTGCGCTGCCCGCCTCGGGCAGCGGGTAGGTGCTGTCCACCCCGACCTGGAGCTTGCCCTCGTCGAACAGGCACCCGATCTCGGCTAGCTGGGGGCCGTTGGAACGCACCTGAATGTTCGAGACTGTGATGCCCAGACTCGCCGTCTTTTCCGGGTCGTACTGGGCGAAGAACACCGGAAGCATGGTGCCGCCGCGCTTGAGCACGGTCAGGAAGCGTGCGCTGTCCGGGCCACCGACGGTGTCGATCACCAGGTCGACACCGCTGACCACGTCCACGGCCTGCGTCCTGGTGTAGTCGATGAACTCATCGGCGCCGAGCTTGCGCAGGAACTGCTCGTGCCGGCCCGAGGCCACCGCGATGACGTGTGCCCCCTTCCATTTCGCCAGCTGCACCGCGAAGTGGCCCACTCCACCGGCGGCCCCGTTGACCAGCACGGTCATCCCTGGCGTGATCGGCACCGGCCGGTGCACCTGGCCGGTGAAAGGAGACGGCACGTCGTGGCCGAGATCAACCAGGTACTGCCAGGCCGTAAGCACGGCCATCGGCGCCCCAGCCGCCTGCACGTGGTCGATACCGGCCGGCTTGTGAGCCAGGTCCGAAGCCGGCGCGGCCACGTACTCGGCGTACGTCCGGCCGTCGAATCCGGGGAACCGCAGCATGCCGAAGACCTCGTCACCGACGGCGAACCCCAGCACGTCCGGAGCGACCGCCTGGACCACACCCGACATGTCCGTTCCAGGGATCAGGGGGAACTCCAGCGCCGGCCTCATCCCGGCCGGCATGACCTTCATCCCCTCACGCAGGTACCAGTCCGGCGGGTTGATGCCCGCCGCGTGCACCCGGACGAGCACTTCGCCCGGGCCGATCTCGGGAACCGGCACCTCGTCATACTGCAAAACTTCCGGCCCGCCCGCTTCGTGGAACTGGATCGCCTTCATCGCGCCCGTCGCTTTCTTGGGGAAACGTTGCTCCTTCAGTCAAGGCCCAGGACGGCACGGCCGTCCAAGACCGGTTCGGCAACCTCATCATTCCGAAACGGCATGACGCGTACGCTGGAAGGGTGAACGATCTCGGACAGGACCTGGAACTGCGGCTGGTGCGCTACTTCACCGTGGTGGCGGCGCACCAGCACTTCGGCCGGGCCGCCGCCGACTTGCACGTGGCCCAGCCGGCGCTGAGCCGCCAGATCCAACGGCTCGAGAAGTATCTCGGCGCACGACTGCTGGACCGCGTACCTCAGGGCACCCTGCTCACTCCGGCCGGTGAGAGGTTCCTTCCCCGGGCCCAAGCCCTGCTGCAGGCCGCCCGCCAGGCCGAGCTGGCCGTGCGTGAACAAGCCGAGACCGAACGAATCGCCATCGGTTACGTTGAAGACCTGGTGATCACTGCCGCCGTACGGGAACTGCGGCGCCGTTACCCGGACGCCGAGATCGCCACCCGGTACCTGAGCTGCCGCGACGTCGGGGCGCTGTCCGACAAGCGCGTCGACGCCCTGATCGCGCGGGCCCCGCTGCCGCTCGCCGACGACGACGTGTTCACCACCCCGCTGTACGAGGAGCCCCGGATGCTCGTGGTCCCGCGTGGCCATCGCTTGGCCGAGCGCGCGTCGGTGACCGCGGAAGAACTGGCCGGCGAGGAGGCGGCGCCGTGCGCGTTCGAGACCGCGGACTGGACTTCCTACCGGATCCTCGGGGCCGGCGTGCCGCCGATCGAGAGCTACGAGGACAAGCTCGAACTCGTCGCGAGCGGCAGGGCGATCGCCGTGCTACCGGTCGGCGACCGGCGTAGCTCACTGCGTCCCGACCTCGTCACCGTCCCGATCGAGGGCGCTCCCCCCAGCCAGGTCGTCCTGGTCAGCCGCAAGGGCGACCCGAATCCGATGATCAGGAATCTCCGGCTGGCGGCCAATGCTGTCCTGACCGCCCCGGCAGCCTGACCGGGACCAGCCGACCCGCTTGGCGCTGAACTGCACCAAGCGCCTGACCGTATCTCGTCACGTACGGTCTTACGGACAAATCGCGGGCCGGCAGCGTCCGAACCTGCCCGGCCCGCTGTCGTCGGGTCAGCCGAAATCGAACGTCTCCTGCGCGAAGTCGGCCGGGGCCGGGCTGGGCAGGGGCGGCGGTGCGCCGTCCTGGTGTGCGGCCCTCCAGCGCTCGGCCAGCTCGCCCTTCCAACCCTTGGGCGGGGGCCATGGAATGCCTCAGGCAGCGAGCTGGTCGCGCTTCCAGCCGCCGGCAGGCGTGCGCGCGGCTTCGATCTCTTCGGACGAGGGCAGGTCAGGCACCTCTAGCGACCGCCCATGAGGAACAGGGCCGACGCCGGGTGCGAAGGTCCTTCGGGAAGCCGGTCGACCAACGACTTCAGTGCCTGGACGGCGTCCGACACAGCGGGCGCCGACAGGTCCTTCGCATCGTCCAGCACCACGCGGTTGAACTCCTCGATCAGATTCCGGGCCTGACGCGCCAACTTCGCCGGATCCGTCTTCGCCGCCATCGCGACCAGAAGGCGCGGCTATCGGCCCGTGTCAGGCTCGGGGGTGGCCCTCATCCCAGCTTGGCCGCCCAACCCGCAACGTCCCGATGTGGTGGGAGCGGTCGACCAGGTGCGCGATGTCCACGTAGGGGTCAGCATCGAGCAGCAGTGCGTCGGCAGTGGATCCGACGGTGATCGTCCCCGGTGTCGTCGCCTGCTGACCGATCTTCTCGGCCGAATGCCGGGTACCGGCGCCAGGACCGCGGGCAGCGGCAGGCCTGCCTTTGCCAGCAATTGCAGTTCTCGCAGCAGGGCGATGGGTGGCGAGGGCATCAGGATGGCCACGTCGCTGCCCGCGGTGATCTTCACTCCCGCGTCGTGCATCAGCGCCAGCGTGCGCATCGCATAGTCGAAACGGATGTGGGAGTCCTGCGCGGAATGCCGGGGGAACTGGCGCCCGTAGATCGGGCGGCTGGTGATGTGCGGGATGTCGTCGTGCGTGGCGAAACCATCATCGACCAGCTGTTGCAAATAGCCGGCCGCGCCGTTGTGCGCGATCTGCTCCCAGGTGACCAGGGTGGGGCAGTAAGAGGTGTTCGTCTCCGCCAGTAGTGCGGCGACGTCGCGGGCCTCTGCGGTACTACCGGGGTCCTGCGGCTGGAAGGCGTGTTCGATGCCGTCCGCGCCGAACGCCACCGCTTCCTCCAGATCGATGCGTTCGTGGACATGCACGAGTACCTTCTTGCCCTTCTCGTGCCCGGCCGCGACGATGGCTTTGAGGGCGTCGAGGGGCAGCTTGTCCGGGGCGCCGGGCTCGCCGTCGTAGATGCACTTGATGAAGTCGACCTGATCGGCCAGCGCCAGTGCTTGACGATAGGCAACGTCGGCATTGTCGGTCTGGTAGGCGATGGGGGCCCGTGCCGGATCGTCCAGGACCGGCCAGCCCTCCACACCGGTGAACACCGGCCCGGCGAAGAACAACCCGGCAGCGGCGTCGGTGGCCTTGTCGCGGTAGTCGCGGGCGGCGAGCTCGATCTCCAGTGGACCGCCGAGGTCGACGACGCTGGTCACCCCGGCACTCAGGAAGTCGGTGAGTAGCTGGGAGACGTACTTCACCCGCTCGTTCTCGGGCTTGGAGTAGGCGTGTCCACCCAGGTGAGTGTGGCTCTCCCACAGGCCCGGCACCAGGTAGCCACCCCGCCCGTCGAGCACGGGAGCGCCACCGGTCGCTGCCCGCGCGCCGGCCGCCGGCCGGATGGCGCTGAACCGTCCGTCGGTCACCACCACTTCGGCATCGGCGATGGGGGCGGCCTCCTGCCCGTCGATGACGGTCACGTTGCGAATGATCATGGACATCTCCTTGTTTGACGACCCAACTGCATAGGGTCGGGCAGGGCGGCTGGTGTCGACGCGTCGTGCATCGCGATGCGGACGCCGAGTGTGCCCGCGGCACCGATGACTGCGGCACCGAGCAGGGGGGCCACCCGGCGCCACCGCGGGACGCTCGCCGGGGCAGGCGCGCCGGTGATGGGAGTGTCGGGATCGTCGTCGCGCGCAGCGCCGTTCGATACGGGTTCGTTGCCTGCGATGCGGCGGCGTGCCTCGCGCCATTGACGTACTTCTTCAGCGCCCAGGCCGCACGCGCGGGTATAGGCGTCGACGAACCCTTCTCGGGGCAGGGTGACGCGGCCGAGAGTGCTTGCGATCGTGCTGGCCGGGAGTGTGTCGGCGTTCGCGGTCGCCTTGTCTTCAAGCTGCCGGTAGGTCAGGCCGGACCAGATCCGTAGCGAACGCAGGGATGCAGTGAACTCGGTAGGAGTCCGGCTCTGTGCGGGCTGTGGTGCATCCTCCGGTAGCTCGGCGAAGCCGTCCCCCTGCTCGGTCATTGCTTCAGCATGACCCCGCAGTTGGTGACCTGGCACTCCTTGAATCAGCCGTGTTCGGGGGTGTTCGGAACACCGGTCAGCACTGTTTCGAACAGACGCGAACGCTGATTCTCCTTGTCAGCCCGGTGACCGTGCGGACATTCTCGGCATCACCCGGATCCGGCTGAAGTCTCACGCCAAAGACGGGCGAGGAAGGGCAAAACCGACCTCTACACATCATTCGACGCACATCTTGAAGGAGCATCATGCGTACTCGTACATGGTTCGCAGGCCTCGCGGCGGGGGTCGCTCTGCTGGCTGGCGGTTCGGTCGCCACCGCACAGGCGGCTCCCGCGCCTTCTCCGACCAGCACGACAGCGACTGTGCCTGGGTACTGGCACTATGACGGCAGCTACTCGGAGTCGACGTGCTACTCGCTGGCGGCGTCCTACGCCGGCCCCGCCTACTGCACTCCGCGCGGCAGCAGGTGGGCCCTTTACATCTGGGTCGAGTAACTCGTCCGTTCCTCGACAGCAGGCCACGAACAGAGTCCGCCCCCTTCCGGACCTCGTCGAAACGTTGAGCCGGACAGACCTGGAGAGTCCTGCGCGATCCCCCGGCTGGATCCGCTGGGCCTCATCACGTCTGACGGGGAAGTCCGGTGGGCCCGCAGCCTCTCGGAGCGGATCCACCGGACTCCCGTTGTTCCGTGGCGGGCAGGGAAGCCGGGGTATGAGCCGCAGGGCTTGAACCGTTCGAGCGCAGCATGCCGCCCCGGTGGGAGTGCTGCTCCGTCCACAGAGGGGAACATTCGGCTGAGCCTGCGCCAGGGACGCCACGAAGGCAGGGCCCTGTCGCTTGGTTCGACGATTGACCTGCCCAGGTCGACTTCCCCGGTGGGCGGAGCCGCCAGGTCTGCCGAGTGGTAGCGGTCAGACATGGTGCTCCAGGTTCCCGAACCGATGCCGGCTGCGCCAGCCGCTGTGTTGCCGACGGCCGGGGTGGCGTACGAGGCCAAGTGGGACGGCTACCGCTGCCTGCTCGCCCGGCACCCTGACGGGCGGGGGGAGCTGCGCTCACGGCGGGGCACCGCGCTGACGGTGGCGTTCGGTGACATCGCGGCGAGGGGTCAGCAGACGGTGCGCCTGATAGCCCTCGGGCCGACGGTGCGGCTTTGCGGCATACGGGTTCAACAGTCCGTCCACATCCAACAACAGCACTGGGCGCACCAGCTCATCCCCCTTGGTCCCGCGTCGCGCCGTACCGGCCTGCGGCGAGACCGCCCCACAGAATTCCGGCCGGTACTGATCTCCGTAACCCGGGGCTCTGGGGTAGTGGGACGATCTTGACGTGGCAGCAGTGATCACGGCGTCACAGCCGTCCTGGATAGGCCCGTTCACCGGGCTGAGCCCGCGCGACTTCGGCAAGCTGGTGACCGCCCTGCGCCGTGAGGGAGCGGGCGGGGTCCGCCGAGGCCGGCCGTAGAGCCTTCCCCCTGGAGGACCGCGTCCGTCCTACTGCTCGCGGCGTACTGGAGCACGAACTTGACGCTGCGCCGACACGCGCCGTTGTTCGGAATCGCGAAGCCTGCAACCAACCGCATCATCAACGGCCTCGCACCGCCGCTCGCGCTGCGGCCGCGCCGGCGGTTCCGCAAGGGCACCGTCGCGGGAAGACTTTAGCCCCAGGTGAGCGGGTCGAGATGGAGGTAGAAGCGCAGGCGGTCGTGGTCGAGGGTGATGCCGTACCTCTCGGCGAACGCCACGTCCGCGGCCCGCGCCTGCTCCTCGTTCGGCCATGTCTCCCGCGCGTTGGCGAGCAGCAGGGAAAGGTCTGCATAACGGTCGGCCAGCCCGAGGCGGCCCAGGTCGATGAAGCCCGATACGTTCAGGGTCTGCGGGTCGAGGATGATGTTGGGCAGGCACAGATCCCCGTGGCAGACGACCATGTCGGCGGCCTCCTGGTCCCGTCGCCGTGCGACCTGCGGGGCGAGGCGGGCCAGCAACTCCGTGGCCGGCGTGTGCTGCTGCTCGACAGGGAGAAATTCCGGGTTCACCGCCTCGCGGGTCACGACGTCGCGCGCCACGGCGACCATGACGTCCAGGCCCCGGCGGAACGGGCACTCCCCCACGGGCACCTCGTGTAGCCGGCGGACGGCGTCCGCAATACGCTCCCAGGCGACTCGCAGGTCCGCGGCGGACACCTGGTCAGCGGGTACGCCGGGGACGGCACTGGTCACCAGGCAGACACCCGCGCTACCGGAGTGCCAGTCGAGCACCCGGGGGCCCGGTACGCCCTGGTCGCCCAGCCACGCGACCCGGTCGCGCTCGGCCTTCAGGTGGACGGCGTCCGCAGCGGGCACGCACTTGGCGTACCGGGCAGCGTCCGCACTGCGAAAGACGGCGGCTCCCGACTCGCCCGCAGTGACGGGCAACCAGTCGCCGTCGCCGCCACCTGCGCCGAGCGGCACCGGCGACACGGTCCGAGGTCCAGGATGCTCGCTCATAGCGGCCACTCTAGCCAGCCGGCGGCCAGTCCGAATCCGAGCAGGTTCCGACTGGTTGCCGAGCTGGTACGCCTCGCATTGCGATGGTGACCGGGAGCACGAAGGGGGTGTGACGATCAAGACGCTCGACAACCCGGGCTGGGCCGTCAAAATGATCCCGCCCTACGCTCATGCGCCAGACCGCTCCGATGCCGGCCAACGGGGGATGGGGAACAGGCCACACAGCAAATCCCAGCACAGGGCGGTGCAGGGCAGGGCAGGGCAGCACCGGGAAGGTCGACAGGGCCGCGTTGCGGTCCCTGTCGCACCCACCATGTTGCGCACTCGCCCGTCTCGCCCGGTGCGGCGGCCGCTCAGCAGCTGGGGCAGACCGCCGACCAGCGGTGCTCGTAGCGGACGCGGGGGGGGCGGCGGGGTCGGCGTCGCGGTAGAGCTGGCGGACATCGCGGACGAAGTCGTCGTGGTCGTTCAGGTCAATGTAGTTGGGGTCCGGCAGCCATCTTCCGCAGCCGGTTATCGGGAGGAGTATCGGCCATCGGATAGCCGGGGGCGAATTGCCCTGCACGCCGCCCGTAAGGAGTGGATCCGACGGCCTCCCGGCCCGCCGGGGAGGGGATGCGGCGCCGGGCGCGGGTTGCGCATCTGTGCCACTGACACAGCTGTGCCACCACTGCCCCTGAGCGGCCGGTAAAGGGGGTGCCCGCGATTTCCGGGCTCCCGCATCCCCCTTGGAGTAGCTGTGCCCCTGCGGATATCGAGGCTCGCCACGGTCGTCGCCCTCTCGACAGCGGTCCCCCTCCTCGCCGGATACGTGTCCTATGCGGAGGACGCGTCGCCCGTTTCCACCGTCCGCACCTCCGGCCACGCCCTTCCCGGCCGGTACATCGTCGTGCTCAAGGACCGCACGTTGTCCGCCCGTTCGGTGCGGGACGAGAGCGCCCGCCTCGTGAAGGCACACGGCGGTGCCGTCCGGCAGACCTACGGGACGGTGCTCAAGGGCTACGCGGCCGCGATGAGCGCCGATCAGGCGCGCCGGGTGGCGGCCGATCCCGGTGTCGCCTACGTGGAGGAGGACGCCGAGGTCCAGGCTTCCGCCGTCCAGAGCAACCCGCCGTCGTGGGGGCTCGACCGGGTGGACCAGGAGTCCCTGCCGCTCGACAAGAGCTACTCGTACGCCACGACGGCGAGCGGGGTCACGGCGTATGTGGTCGACACCGGTATCCGCACCTCGCACAGTCAGTTCCAGGGCCGGGCGTCCGTCGGGGCCGACGAGGTGGGCGACGGGCAGAACGGTCAGGACTGCGCCGGTCACGGCACCCATGTCGCCGGCACCGTCGGCGGTAAGGACTACGGCGTGGCCAAGGGGGTCAAGCCGGTGTCCGTGCGCGCCCTGAACTGCAGCGGCAAGGGCTCGTCGTCGTCGATCATCGCGGCCGCCGACTGGATCACCGCCCTCGCCGACAAACCCGCCGTGGTCAATATGAGCATCAACCGCAGCAAGAACAGCAGCGAGGACAGCGCGATCAAGAAGTCCATCGCCTCCGGGGTCACCTGGGTGGTCTCCTCGGGCAACGACGGCGCCGACGCCTGCAACAACTCTCCCGGCGACATCGCCCGTGCTGTTGTGCTCCCCGCTGTCCGGCACGGCCGCCACCGTCCTCACCCTCTGCTGCTACGGCACCTTCTACGCCGCCACCGACGGTGTCCTCATGGCACTCGCCGGCCCCGTCCTGTCGCCCGAACTGCGCACCACCGGGATGGCGTTGGTGCAGACCGTGCAGGCGCTGGCCTATTTCGGCTCGTCCGTCGCGTTCGGTGCCGCCTGGTCGCAGTGGAGCGCCGGCCCCGCCACCGCTGCGGCCGCCTGCGCCGTACTGCTCGCCGTCGCGCTCACCGCGGGCGTCCTGGCCCGCCCCCGAGTCGAGGAGGTCACCGTATGACCAGGCGTCGCCCCCTGCTCCTGGTAACCGTGGCCACCGTCGTCCTCACCGTCCTGGCGACGCTGGCGATCCGCCATGCCGCCCGGCCCACCGCGGCCGCCCATGCGGGCTCCTCGGTGTCCGTCGCCCCCGGTCCGCGGATCATCGCCCGCAGCACGGCCCCCGGCAGCCGCGACCATCTGATCTCCGTCGGCGCCCACCGGCCCGGGGCGCGGCGCCTCACCTCACCGGTCACCTGCACCCGGGTCCACGCGTCCGGCGGCACCGCCCTGTGCCTGCGCCTGGACGGCGATCTCAAGACCTACGAACTCGCCGTCATGGACCGCGACTTGAAGGTCCGGCGGACCCTTCCGCTGGTCGGGGTGCCCAACCGGGCCCGGGTGTCGCCCAGTGGCCGTATGGTCGCCTGGACGGTCTTCGTCGCCGGTGACTCCTACAACGGCGGCCGCTTCTCCACCCGGGCGGGCATCCTCGACACCCGTACGCAGTGGCTCGTCCCGACGCTGGAGGACTGGCACGTCACCCTGCACGGCAAGCCCTACACCGCCGTCGACCTCAACATCTGGGGCGTCACCTTCGCCCCTGATGACCGGCACTTCTACGCGACCCTGTCCACCAAGGGGCACCGTTATCTGGTCCGCGGCGACCTCGCACACCGCACCCTGCGCGCGCTCCGCGCGAACGTCGAATGCCCCTCACTGTCCCCCGACGGGACCCGTATCGCCTTCAAATCGGCCCGTGACGACCAGCCCTCCCACGGCTGGCGGCTCTCCGTCCTCGATGTGGCCACGAACCGGGTCACACCCCTGGCCGAGACGCGGTCCGTGGACGACCAGGCGGCCTGGCTCGACGGGCGCACCGTGGCCTACGCCCTGCCCAGCGGGCGCGCCCGCGCCGACGTCTGGCGGGTGCCGGCCGACGGCTCGGGCACGCCGCGGATGCTGCTGCACGACGCCGATTCGCCGGCGGCCCTCGGCGGGGCGAGCTGAGCACGGGTGATCCGACCGCGGTGTGCGTGGCCGTCAGGCGGTCGAAGCCGGGCGGGCGTCCGCCTCGGCCGCCTCGCCGCAGGCGGTGGCCGATTTGGTCGGACGGCTGCGGAATGACTGCACGGATTCCACGTCGCCGCAGGTGGGACCGGATGGCGCGGGAGGAGTAGGCCCGGTCCGCGAGCACGGCCAACGGCTGGGTTCGGGGCCTGCCGGGCCCGCCTCGCGGGACGACTGCCGCTGCTGGCACTGGGCAAGGCCCGCGCCGCGATCGAGCCGCTGCAACTGCTCAGCGCCGGCACTGGCGATGGAGCGTACGCAGCCCGGCACCTGGCCGGGAATCTGGCCCGACGGCTCCCGGCCGACTGACTCCACAGGCATTCGGGCCGGCGGTACCCGGCCCCCGACGGGCCGGGTTGCGCTCGGATCTTGGCCATTGACCTGCCCAGGCCGACTTCCCTAATGGGCGGAGCTGCCAGGTCTGCCGGGTGGCAGCGGTCAGAGTTGGTGCTACAGGTTGCCGAGCCGATGCCGGCGGTGCCGGCCCCCGTTCAGGATCAGAGCGGGCGGAGGTTGCAACGCGAGGCCGGAGAGCTCCTGTACCGCGTGGTCATGCTGATGTGCCGGCGGCCGCCGCGTTCCTGTGGGGAGCCGCGATCGGCCACGTCTACCAGTGGTTCGCCCACGGCGACCACGCCGCCGGAAACGCGGGTGGCATCCTCGCCAACGACGTTCTGCTTCCCGCCGTGATGATCGCCTTGGCCGCCCGGGACGTCCGCCGCGCCGGCTCGGGCCGCGGCCACACCGCCCGCCCGGCCGCCTGACACGGCGGCGACGGGCCGTCGCCCGGCGGATCCGCGGCGAGGGGCCGGCTGCACGAAGCGCAGACGTGGTGGGCTGACTACGACTCAGTACCTGATGTTCAAACGTCTGATGTTTGTATAGAGTGCTGCCATGAAACGCATCAGCGCACCGCGGCGGACCACCAGCCTCTCCGCTCAGCTCGTTGACAGTCTCCGCTCCCACATCGAGTCCGGCGGGTGGCCGGTGGGGACGCGGATCCCGCCGGAACAGGCCCTCATCGAAGAACTCGGCGTCGGACGCAGCACCCTGCGGGAGGCGATCGGTGCGCTGGTGCACCTGGGCCTGCTGGAGCCCCGCGCCGGCGACGGCACCTACGTCCGCTCATCGAGCGAGCTGCAGTCGGTCATGGTGCGGCGGGCGAGCTCCGCGCGGCGGGACCACGTGCTGGAGCTGCGGACCGTTCTGGAGGAGTACGCCTCCCAAGCCGCGGCCCTGCGCCGCGACGAGAGTCAGTTGCAGCAGCTGCGGGAGCTCCTGGCCGACGCCGACGCGGCCTGCGCCGATGAGGACACGTCCGCGGCCACGAACGTCGACGCGCTGTTCCACCGGGCCGTGGTCCGGGCGAGCGGGAACGACCTGCTGATCGAGGTGTACGACTACCTCGGCACGGCGCTCACCTCGTCCTTGGGGGGCCTGCCCTGGGACGCCGTCCATGCCGAGGAGCACGCCCGCCTGCACCGCCGGCTCGTCGACGCGATCGAAGCCCGGGACGCGGGCGGCGCCCGTGGCGCGGCGGCCGCGATCGTCCAGCTCACCCGCGGCCACGAGACCGGCACACCACGAGCCGCGGAGGACCGGTGAGTGCGCGGCCGGCTTCCCTACCGGCTGTCCTGGGCATTGCCACGACGGTCGCCGGATACGGCGCGGGCCAGGACCGCCAGCTGCGTCAGCCCGCCCGCTGACACGAACACCCCACCCACACGGCAACGCCGCCCACCCGAACGGGCTTTCACGGCCGAAAAGGAGACCACTCGTGTCCCACTCCCGACCCCCCGCCGCCGAACTCGACGCACGTACCGACCGTCGGAACGCCCACCTGTCCGCGACCGACGCGCAGTTCCGTGACACCGTGCCCCTGGACGCCGTCACCGAGGCGATCCGGCGGCCCGGACTGCCGCTCGCCGCCCTGGTGGCCACGGTGATGAAGGGCTACGCCGACCGTCCCGCCCTGGGCGAGCGTGCCACCGAGCCGGTCACCGACCCGGAGACAGGCCGGACCACGCTGCGCCTGCTGAAGCGGTTCGACACGCTCACCTACGGCGAACTCTGGGAACGGGTGGGCGCGGTGGCCTCCGAGTGGCGGCACCACCCCGAACACGCGATGGGCCCGGGTGACCTCGTCGCCGTTCTCGGGTCCACGAGCTCCGAGTACACCGTGGTGGAGCTGGCCTGCATCCGCTCCGGCATGGTGTCCGTTCCCCTCCAGGCCGGTACCTCGGCGTTACACCTGGCCCCCATCATCGAGCAGACCGGACCCCGCCTGCTCGTGGCGCACGTCGACCACGTGGCGGTCGCGATCGACATAGCGGCGAACGCCCCCTCCCTGCGCCGGATCATCCTCATCGGCCACCACTCCGAGATCACCGCCCACCAGGAGGAGCTGGACTCCGCGCGCGGCCGGCTCGCGGCGCAGGACCGAGGCGTCACCCTGGACACACTGGCATCGGTCATCGACCGGGGAAGGACGCTGCCGTCGCTCCCGGAGGTTCCCGACGGGTCGGCAGCCGACGCGCTCAGCGCACTGATCTACACCTCGGGCAGTTCCGGCACCCCCAAGGGCGCCATGTACACCGAGCGCCTGGTCAGGCACTTCTGGATCGATTTCGTACCCGGCCAAGCGGTTCGGCCCTCCATCGTGCTGAACTACCTGCCCTTGAGCCACATGATGGGCAGGGGGGTACTGTTCAGCACGCTCGCCAAGGGAGGCCTCGCCTGCTTCACGGCGTCCAGCGACCTGTCGACGCTCTTCGAAGACCTCTCGCTGGTCCGACCCACCGAGTTCCTCATGGTTCCCCGCATCTCCGACATGCTCTTCCAGTACTACCGGGCCGAGTTGTCCCGCCGGACCGAGCCGGACGGCGATGCAGCCGAGCAGGTGAGGGAGGAGTTGCGGGAGAAGGTCATGGGCGGCCGCCTCCTGTGGGCCGTCACCGCCTCCGCTCCACCGAGCGACGAGCTGACGGCGTTCGTCGAGAACTGCCTCCACGTCAGACTGTCCGACGGCTACGGGTCGACGGAAGCCGGCATCGTCTCCCTCGACGGCCAGGTGCTGCGCCCGCCGGTGACCGACCACAAGCTGGCCGACGTACCCGAGCTCGGATACTTCGCGACCGACTCACCGCACCCCAGGGGCGAACTGCTGATCAGGTCCGACCGGCTCGTCCCCGGCTACTTCCGGCGCCCGGACGCCACCGCCGAGGCCTTCGACGAGGACGGCTTCTACCGTACGGGCGACATCATGGCCCGCGTCGGCCCCGACGCGCTGAGGTACGTCGACCGCCACTCCAACGTCCTCAAGCTGTCACAGGGCGAATTCGTCACGGTCTCCCGCCTGGAGGCGCTCTTCAGCGGCAGTCCGGTCGTCCGGCAGATCTTCCTGTACGGCAACAGCGCCCGCGCCTATCTGCTCGCGGTCGTCGTGCCGACGCAGGACGCCCTCGACCGCGCAGACGGCGACCCCCGGCGCATCAGGCCGGTCCTGCGGGAGTCCCTGCAGGAACTCGCCACCGAGGCGGGACTGAACTCCTACGAGATCCCCAGGGACTTCCTCATCGAGAGCGAGCCGTTCACCCAGGAGAACGGACTGCTCTCCGGAATGCGCAAGCCGCTGCGGCCCGCCCTGACGAAGCGTTACGGCGAGCACCTCGAAGCGCTGTACACCGAATTGGCCGGCCGCGAGGCCGACGAACTGCGGGCACTGCGCCGGCTCGGCCCCGACCAGCCCGTGCCGGAGACCGTGCTCCGGGCCGCACAGGCGCTCCTCGGGCAGCAGAACGGCGACCTGGATCCCGGCGCACGCTTCCTCGACCTCGGCGGTGACAGCCTGACGGCACTGTCGTTCTCCCAGTTGCTGAAGGGGATCTACCGCGTCGATGTTCCTGTCGACGTGGTCATCAACCCGGTCAACACGCTGCGGCGGGTGGCCGACCACATCGAGCGGGCGCTCGCGTCGGAACACCGCCGCCCTACCGCCGACAGCCTCCACGGCCCTGACGCGACGCGACTCGACGTGGCCGACCTACGGCTGGACGCGTTCCTCGACGCGCGGGCCATCGGGCGGGCCGAACGGCCGGCCGGTCCGCTGCCCGAGGCCCGGACCGTGCTGCTGACCGGCGCCAACGGCTACCTGGGCCGTTTTCTGTGTCTCGAATGGCTGGAGCGCGTGGCGCAGCGCGGTGGCACGCTGGTGTGCGTGGTCCGCGGCTCCTCCGCCGAGACGGCCCGGGCACGGCTGGAGGCGGCCTTCGACAGCGGCGACCCGGAACTCATGGAGCGCTACCACGAGCTCGCCGCCCGGCATCTGCACGTGATCGCCGGCGACATCGGGGAACCGGACCTCGGACTCGACGACAGGACTTGGCAGCGGCTGGCCGACACCGTCGACCTGATCGTCCACCCGGCGGCACTGGTCAACCATGTCCTGCCCTACGACCAGTTGTTCGGTCCCAACGTACGGGGAACAGCCGAATTGATCAGGCTCGCGGTCACCTCCCGAATCAAGCAGTTCACCTACCTGTCGACGGTCGCCGTCGTCTTCGGGAACGAGGCAGCGGCCGACGAGTCGGCGGACATCCGCACCGCCTGCCGGACACGCGGCCTCGAAGGTGACTACGCCGACGGTTACGCGGCCAGCAAATGGGCCGGCGAGGTGCTGCTGCACGAGGCGCACGAAAGGTTCGGGCTGCCGGTCGCGGTCTTCCGCTCGAACCTGATCCTCGCGCACCCGCGCTACCGCGGCCAGCTCAACATCCCGGACGTCTTCACCCGCCTCCTGCTGAGCCTGCTGGCGACAGGCATCGCACCCGGCAGCTTCTACGCCCGCGACACGGGGGACGGCAGCGCACACTACGACGCACTCCCCGTGGACTTCACCGCGCGGGCGATCACCTCGCTGGGTGACGACGCACGAGAGGGCCACCGGACCTACAACGTGGTCAACCCGCACGAGGACGGCATCTCCCTCGACACGTTCGTCGACTGGCTGATGACAGCCGGGCACCCCTTGACCCGCGTCCAGGACCACGCCGAGTGGCTCGACCGTTTCGAGACCGCCCTGCGGGGCCTGCCCGACCACCAGAAGCAACATTCGCTGCTTCCTCTGCTGCACGCCTTCGCCGAGCCGCAGAAGTCACTGCCCGGGTCCGCCCTGCCGGCGGACCGGTTCCGTGCGGCGGTACGGGCCGCTGCCCTCGACGAGGAGAACGACATCCCTCATCTGTCACCGGCCCTGATCACCAAGTATGTGGCTGACCTGCGGGCGCAGTACCTGATTTGACGCGCACCTGCGCGTCGGCGGACGGCCTCGTCACGCTGCCTCCGGGCCAGCGGCGCCGGTGAGGAAGACCGGCCAGCCGATCTCGGTCCGCCACAGAGCGGTCCGGGGTATGGTGCCGGCCGACCAGGTAGTACTCGCGGAGCGGGCCGTCGACCGCGAAGGCGTGGCGCGCGACGTGGGCAGCCAGCGCGCCGTAGGCGCGGTCGACCTCGGAGGGCGGTCCGCAGTGCTCGAGCACGGCCGGCTCCACCGGCGGCGCGAGCAGCGGTTCGACCCGGCCGACCGGCCGGAGGGGGCGCCGTCCGGGATGGTGTGACGGGCAGGTGGCCAAGCCCAGTAACTCACCGTCACCGACCACAGAACCCGATCCAGAACCATTTCTCCTCGACATCCATCCTCAAGCCAGTTGATGGCCAACCGCCTCCGGAAGGCGTCGATAAACGCTGTCTCCAGAAGTCGATGAAGCCAGCTGGTTTCGTTGATCTCCAGGAACAGCGTTTGTCGACAGGTTCCGGAGTCACTTGATGATCAATGGGCCCGTAAATGTCGATGAGAAATGACGGCGCTGACGTGGCCGTGAAGGCGGGACGGTCAGCCGCCCGTCAGGGCAACTGACAGTCGGTGGCAGGTAGCGGCAGGTGTCAGAGCCTGTGTGGCTTGGTCCTCGCTGCTCGTCGGCCGTAACCGCCAGCGTTGGGACGGCCCGGCCCCCTTATGGGGCGACCAGTATGCGGCCCAGCTGTGCACGGCTCTCCAGCAGCCGGTGCACCTCGCTGGTCTCGGTCAGCGGCAGCTGGGCGTGGACCGCTGCATGAAGGAATCCCTGGGCCGCGCACTCGGTAAGTTCAGCCAGGTCCCTCGCTGCGCGCTCGGGGTCAGCCGCATACGCGGCTATGAGGGAGAACCCGGTGACGGACCTCAGGGCGAACAGGTCGGTGACGGGGATGCTGCCGAGCTCGCCGCTCGCGGCACCGTACGTCACCAGGCGTCCGTACGGTGCCAGTACGTCCAGGCTTCGGCGCAGGATCTCGCCGCCGGCCGCGTCGAGGACGATATCCACGCCGCCGGGCGCGGCCGTGCGGACCTGCTCCGGCCAGTCCTCGTCGGTGTAGTTGACGCCGATGTCGGCGCCCTGGGCGCGGGCGAAGTCCAGCTTGGCCGCTGTACTGGCCGTGGCGATGACCGTACCCGCACCGAGCGCCTTCGCGAGCTGCACGACCAGGTGGCCGATGGCGCCCGCGGCGGAGTGCACCAGTACAGTCTCGCCGCGCGTCAGACGCCCGGCGCGCAGCACGCCCAGGGCCACTGGTGCCGCCATGGGGAGCGCGCTGGCCGTGCCTGCGTCGAGCCCGTCGGGTACCAGGACGAGCCGCGGCGTGTCAGCGACGATGAGGTCACAGAACGCGTCCTCGGAAGCCGTGGCGACCCGACGTCCAATCAGGGCCGGGTCCGTGTCCGGTCCGACTGCCTCGACCGTGCCCACCACGTCGCCGGTGAGGGACCTGGGTAAGGGCCGCCGGTAGAGCTCGGTCTGAGCCATGCCGCGCCGGAGCTGGGTGTCCACGAAGTTGGCGGCGATCGCCGCGGCCCGGATCAGCACCTGTCCCGCTTTCGGGACGGGCGCCGGGATCTCTTCCAAGGCAAGGACCTCAGGGCCGCCGTAGGAGTGGTAGCGGATTCGTCGCATGGCAACTCTCCTCGAACGGAGTGGCGTTCTAAACTGGACCGGCGGTCCAATTTCGACCGTACTGGACCGACGGTCCAGTTGTCTATGGGCGTTGTCCTGGATGAGGAGAGAGCTGATGGCGGAAGGCCGCCGCGAACGCGCCGATGCGACACGCAATCGGCGCGCGATCCTTGAGGCCACGGAGAGCCTCCTTGCCGAGCACCCTCCGGAGCAGGTCTCGATGGAGCGCATCGCTGCCGCGGCGGGCGTGGGCAAGGGCACGGTGTTCCACCGTTTCGGCAACCGCGCGGGTCTGATGCGGGAGCTGATGCTGGAACGCGCTCACGCCCTGCGCGAATCGGTCACGGAAGGCCCCCCGCCACTGGGCCCGGGCGCTCCTCCCCGGCAACGGCTGCTGGCCTTCCTCGACGCGGTCGTGGACGTGGTCGGACGGAACAAGGGTCTGCTGGCCGCTCTCGGGCAGGCGGCGACAGCCCCTTGCGACGCCCAGAAGGACTCGTCGGAACAACACTCGGTCTACGGGTTCTGGCACGGCCACATCAGCGCGCTGATCACCGAGGAACGCCCCGACCTGGACGCCGAGGTCGTGGCCCATATCCTGCTCGGTGCCCTGCAGAACGGGCCGATCGTGCACCTGCTGGGGCAGGGAGAGACTCGACGGCTTGCAATGTCGCTGAGGCTGCTCGCCACCGGCGCGCTGGAGGAGTGACGTCCCGCCGGGAACCGCCCCCCTTCGGGACGTGCGCTCTGGCCTCGTCCCGACAGGTTCATCACGGACTTCGTCCTGCGTCCCGCGAGACGGAACGCGCCGGCGGCCCGGCGTAGCGGGAGCTGTACGCGCTGATGCCCACGGACGTCCAGTCCGTGGGCATCAGTGGGTGACGTCGGTCAGTTCTGCTGCATGGCCTTGAGGTCGTCCAGCCTCAGTTCGTCCGTGCCGCGGTCGGACGCTGCTCTGGGTCCGCGCCGAGGCGCATGAAGTGGTCTCCGGATCCCTGCGGCAGATGGTCGTTGAGGTCCGCGAGCGTCGGGCCGCCGAGTCCCAGGAGCACGCTCGGCAGTGCCCACAGGAGCGTGACGAGGATCGACAGCGCGCCGGCCGGGTGACGCGTGGCGAATGCCACCCCGACGGTCAGCACGGCGACCAGCGCCTGGTAGAGACCGACCGCGAGGACCTGCAGGAGGCTCGGGCCGACCTCGAAGGAGGCCCGTCCGCCGAACGCCGGCCAGGCCACCGCCGTGCCCACGACGGCGAACGTGGCGCCGGCGACGAACGCGACCACGGCCGCCACCAGTGCCTTCGCCGCCTGGACATGATGCCGCCGGGGCATCGACAGCAGGGAAGCGCGCACGCTTCCCGTCGAGTATTCGGAGGTGACCGCGACCGTGGCCAGGACGACGACCGCGAACTGGACGAGGGCGGCGGAGGAGGCCGCTGCGTTCCCGACGGGCTGGATCGCATGCTCGTTGATGCGGGCGATCGAGGCGTAGTAGTAGGTGAAGACAACGGTGATCGCGAGGCCCGCCAGCAGGCAGAGGTAGGGGGCTCGGACGGAGAAGAGTTTGGTCCATTCGGAGGCGATCGCCCCGGCGAAGCCACCAAGTGTGCCCCGACCAGGAGTGACGGGCACGGCTCGAGGCGGTTCCGTTCGCCTGCTGGATGTCGTCGAGCTGGTCACTGTCATTCCCCTTCTTTCGGTGCCGCGGCCGCAACGGTCGTGTCCGCGACGCTGCCGCCCGTCGTGTACTCGACGCTGCGAGCGGTCAGGTCCATGTACGCCTGCTCCAGCGAGACCTGGACGTCCCTGAGCTGGTGCAGCCGGACTCGGCGGTGATGGGCCAGGTCGCCGATCTCGGCGGCGGTGCGGCCCTCGACGGTGAGTTCGCCGGACGCGGACGTCTCGACGCTCACCCCCTCAGCCGTCATCAGATGACGGACCAGCGTCGCCTTCTCCTCGGAGTCGGGCCACGGCGCGCGCCGACGCGGGAGAGGCGGCAGCGAGGAACTCCGTCATGGAGGTGTCGCTCAGCAGCCGGCCACGGCCGATGACGACGAGGTGATCGGCCGTCAGCTGCATCTCGCTCATCAGGTGACTGGAGAGGAACACGGTGCGTCCTTCCGCCGCCTGGTCACGGACGAGCCTGCGGATCCACCGCACGCCGTCCGGGTCGAGTCCGTTGACCGGCTCGTCCAGGACGAGCACCGGCGGATCGCCGAGCAAGGCGCCCGCCACCCCGAGTCGCCCGCTCATGCCGAGCGAGTACGTACCTGCCGGCCGGCGCGCCGCCTTGGTCAGGCCCACCTTCTCCAGCACCTCATCCACGCGGCGTACCGGGATGCCGTTGGCCCGGGCCTGGGCGACGAGGTGCGTGCGGCCGGAACGGGCCGGGTGGACCGCCCGCGCGTCCAGCATCGCGCCAACCGCACACAGCGGCCGGCGCAGGGCCGCGTAGGGTCGGCCGGCGATCAGGGCCCGCCCGCGCGTGGGATGGTCCAGGCCCAAAATCATGCGCATCGTGGTGGACTTCCCCGCCCCGTTGGGGCCGAGGAAGCCGGTCACACGGCCGGCCTGGACGTCGAATGACAGCTCGTCCACGGCGAGGGTGTCGCCGTAGCGTTTGGTGAGTCCTCGGAGGGTGATCACAGAGTTCCTTCATGTCGGTCGCGGACCGCGGGATGGAGCACGCGGAAGTCGACGGCGGCACACACCGACCGCCACGCGGTGGGCTTTGCCCCAGGGCGGCCGCCTCGTTTCCCGTGCGGCAACGACGCTAGGAGTCCGCGGCGCCGACGCCCATTGGTCGAACGGAAGCCGCACCCTGCCCTTCGTCAGGGGTGCGCCCCTCCCCGGGGCGGATCTGCGGAGATCACCGTTGGCACGGTGGTGCGCCAAACGTAGGCTCGCCGCGTGGAAGAGACGACACCGAGCAGCCGGCCGGTCCGGGTCCTGGTGGCCGACGACGAGGCGATGGTCCGGGCGGGTGTGCGGGGCCATCCTGGCCAGGGACCCGCACGTCGAGGTGGTCGCCGAAGCGAGTGACGGGCACGAGGCCATCGGGCTCGCCCGCCGACACCGGCCGGACGTAGTCCTGTTGGACATCCAGATGCCCTACGTCTACGTGCCGTCGGCAACTCTTCCCGATCTTCCCGACCGCCCTCAGTGTCCCAGAGCGAGAGCGACGGCGGCCCGGTGGCGGGAAACGGGATCTCGGACGACGTACGACCTGCGCAACTCCGGCCCCGGACATAGTGCGGGGCGGTCTGACGAACGATGAGTGGGCACGACGCGTACCGCGTCCACCGAAGACCGGTCGCCGGGGCAGGCGGTTGAACATCACCGGAACGCTGGTCGGCCACTCGCCGTGCGGCATGAAGGAGTGAATCAAGGGGCGGATGATGCCAGGCGCCAAGTGCGGCGCCCCGGAGCAGAGTTGCCGTGCGCTGCGCGAGTGTGTTGGACCGAGTTATTTTCCGTTCATTCTGCAACCGTCTCGCTTTTGTTTCTGTCTGTCTCTGTAGCACCTCTTCCGTCCCACCGGCCCCACAGCTCAGAGGGACGGTCCGAGGGGCGATCGATGTGTTACCCATTGGAGGATTTGTGCGAAACCGAACCAGGAGCATGGTGGCAGGCACTCTGGGCGCCGCCTTGGTCGCGGCCGTGGCCGGCAGCGCCATGGCAGCACCGACGGACGGCAACGGGCGGGGCCAGGACCAGCCCTCCACGAGTGCTGCCAAGCGGAGCAAGATCACCCAGGGCGACCTCGACGGCGACGGCCACGCAGACCTCGGCGTGGGAGCGCCCGAGGGCGCCGTCTCCGGGAAGTCCAAGGCGGGCTACGTGGGCGTGACCTACGGCGCCGAGGGTGGCATCGACACCAAGCGGCACAGCACACTGACGCAGGCCAGCCCGGGCGTGCCCGGCACCCCGGAGGCCAAGGACGGCTTCGGCTCGACCGTGGTGCGCGGCGACGTGGACGGGGACGGTTACGCCGACCTGATCGTCGCCGCGAACAACGAGGCCATCGGCAGCACCACGCAGGCCGGTTCCGTCACGATCGTCTTCGGCTCCAAGAGCGGCCTGTCCGGCGACGCCATCGCCTTCCACGCGCCAAAGGTCGCCGCCAACGCGCACTTCGGCGACCAGATAGCCGTGGGCGACCACAACAAGGACGGCCTCAGCGACCTCGCCATCTCCGACGGCACGAAGGTGCAGCTCGTCAAGGGCGCGAAGAACCTCCGGCAGACCGCGACCCCGAAGATGACCAGCGTCACCCCGCCCGGCGGCGGCGTCAGCGTCGAACACCTGGCCTCCGGCGACATCAACGGGGACGGCTACACCGATCTCGTCACCGTCGCCTCCGAGGACTCGCCCTCCGACGAGGGCACGCTCGGCGTGCTGCCCGGCTCCTCCGGGGGCCTGAAGAAGACGCCGCTGGGCAAGGACATCCCGCTGCCGTTCGCGCAGTACCGCCCCGTGGTCGGCGACATCAACGGCGACGGGAAGGCGGACGTCGTCACGGACACCGGCTTCTCGGACGGTCCGCAGGAGCAGAAGCTGCGCACCTACCCCGGCACCGCCGGCGGGCTCGACTCCGCCAAGCCGGTGGACTGGAAGGGCAAGGCGCAGGAGGGCGAGGCCATCCGGCTCGCCGACTTCGACGGCGACGGCCACGACGACCTGGTGGTCAGCAACACCGGCGCCGAGGCGCCCGGGGGCTATAACAACGCCGGTGCCATCAACGTGCTCAAGGGCACCGCGAACTGGCTGACCGACGAGGGGGCGCAGACCTTCTCGCTCGACACCGAGGGCGTCCCTGGCTCCATGGAGGGCAACGACAAGTTCGGTACGTCCGTCTCGCCGGCCGACTACAACGGTGACGGCAAGGCGGACCTGGCCGTCGGCATCCCGAACCGCGCCGAAGGCGTCGGCGCGGCGGCCCTGCTGTACGCGGGCACCGACGGACTGAGCGCCAAGAACTCGTCACTCATCGACCCGAGTGACCTGGGTTCCCCGGCGACGAAGGGCCGCTTCGGCACGGAGCTGACGAACCCGGCGAAGTAGGCCCGCACGCTGGGGCCTGTTCGGCAGATCACGTGCCTGTCGGCCGGTGGGCTCGTCGTCGCCGACATGGGGCGGGGTGATCTGACAGATGCCGAGTGGGAACGGCTGCGGCCGTTCCTGCCGGTCAGTAACCGGCGTTGTGGATGGTGGCGGGATCACCGGCAGGTGATCGACCGGATTCTCCACCGGGTGCGAACCGGTTACAGGACCTGCCCGAACGGTTCGGCCCACGAACGACGGTCTATGACCTGATCGCCCCGTGTCGCCCGACTACGCCGAAGCCTCCCCTGCGCTGGGGGCGAACCCGCTCCCCTGCTCGGCGAACACCTTGATCGCGGCGCCCAGGAACTCCACCAGCCCGGGGTGGTAGGAATCGTGGAACGCCCTCATGGCCTCGTCCTCGGCGTAGAAGAGCGACATGCCGACGTAAGCCTCCCTGGAGGGGGTGTAGAACCGGCAGACGATGTCGAAGTGCCTGCGAACGAACTCCTGGATCTGCTGGTCTCCGGGCAGGGAGCCGCCGTCCAGGAAAGGCGTGATCTCCCGGTACAGGACGTCCCAGTCCTGGTGGACCCGCTCCCTGTCCACATGTTCCCAGTTGTTGGTCCCGGCAAGGCTCTTCGCCTGCTCCTCGGCCAACGACCGGCGACACTCGTCCTCGTAACTGTTCCCCACGGCACCGGTTCCCATCGCTTCGTCACCTCTCCGGTGGATCCCCGAGAGACCGCCGACATGTCGGCATCGACCGGCCGCCGATGATCAACTGCCGGACGGTCACCCGGAACCCGCCGGCGGCGAACAGGTTGGGCGTGGTGAGCAGCCCGTGCAGGTATGCGCCGAGCGGGTCGGTCGGGCACGTCCCGTGCTCCTCCTCCGGCTCGAAGTTGTTGCAGTCGGCGATCCGCATAACCGTCGTGCCGACCTCCGCCGGAGTCAGCTCCCCGTCCAGCACGAGGTAGCCGTACGACTCGTGCTCGCCAACCGGCCAGAGCGCGAAGTCGTCTGCGGCGAAGATCTCCAGAACGGGTTGCATCACCATCACACAGGGATGATGCCGGACCCGATGCCACACCGCCACGGGCTTTCGCTGCGGCATGGGGCTCGGCGGGTGCCCGCTACGTGGGCAGTTTCGCGGTTCGCTCTGGGTAGGCGGTGCCGACGTAGCGCATGGCGGTCTGTTCGGTGATGCCGAAGAGCCTCATGAGCTTGAACGGGTCGCCGGTGGTGAACGCTTCGTTGAGGATCCGGTCCTGGCGCAAGCGGTCGAGGGTCTGTCCCGTGGGCAGGACCTTCTGCATGGTGATCCGGTGCATGGCCGGGTAGTCCGGGTCGGGGGCGGTCTTCTGGGTGACCAGCAGGTGGGGGAGGACCGGCCGCAGGGTGCTCAGGTAGCGGCGGATGCCTTCCGAGCTGCGCGGCTCGTTCTCCCGGGGGCCTTGGCCGCGCAGCGCCTGCAGTCAGGGCCGGCAGGACGGCCGGACGCTGAGCAGCTCGGTCCGCAGCACAGGCGTGCCGTCGACAGGCGCCGGGTCCTGCGCAGTTGGTTCGATACCGCCAGCGGCGATCTTGTCGAGAGACTTCAGGCCGGCGGCTCCGACCGTGCCGAACACCGTGTAGTTCGGTCGCAGCGCGGAGTCGCCGTAGACAACGAAGAATTGCGAACCGTTCGTGTTCGGCCCGGCGTTGGCCATCGCCAGCAAGCCGCGCCCGTAAAGGCGACGGACGCCGGTCGGATCGCTCGGCGCCGGCGGCAGGTCCACCGGCAGCTCGTCCTTGTACTTGTACCCCGGCCCACCCTCACCGGTACTGGTCGGGTCGCCACACTGCAGGACCTTCAGCGTCGGATACGCCGTCAGCCGATGGCACACCGTACGGTCGTAGAACCGGTGCCGCGCCAGGTGTACGAAGCTCTGGACCGTGCACGGCGCCTTCGCCCGGTCCAGACGCAGCGGGAGCGGGCCCTGGCTGGTCCGGACAGCCATACCGACCGTGCCGTGACTGGGGGTGTGCCGCGGATCGGGCGGCAGGGGAACCCGCCGCGCCGCCGGCTCGTCCGGGGTCTGGGTGTACTGGCAAGGACCGTGCGTGGTGCGCGGCGGGACATCGGAAGCAGAGGCAACACTGCCCCCGGACACGACCAGTGCCACCGCAGCCAATGCGGCCATGAGAGTTCGGCTCATCCTGCACACCCTCCAAAAGATCGCCAGATTTCGGAGCGGTCGCAGTCTAAAGCGCGGCCCGGCGGGCGAGAACCCGCCCGCCAGCCACATCCGCCTCCCAGCGGCAGGTGGCGGGACCACCGGCAGGTGATCGACGGGATTCTGCACCGAGTGCAACCGGGGTGCAGTGGCGTGACCTTCCGAACGGTTCGTAGACCCTCGAGGGTGCCGGTCGTCTCGCCGGGCACCTCACGGAGATCCGTGGCCGATCCCCCCACCCCGCGGAGACTTTCGACCGGATCACGGCCGACACCCTTGCTCTGCACCAAGCCCTGCGCACCCACGCCGCCGACCACGCGCATGCGCTGGCTGCGTGGATCACCGGCGTAGGGCAGCGGCTGGCGGGACTCGCCCTCGGCCGGGCCATCGCCCGGATGGAGGCGGAGACGGCGCCGGGCCCCGAGACCGTCATCGTGCCGCGACTCGTGGTCCGCGCGACCACGGCGGCGCCGCGCCGGGCCCTGTCGTAACTCCCGTCGTCCGCCCGCGGGACAGGCCAGGCGTCGCCCGGCAGGCGCGAGGCCGACAACAGGGCTCCAGGGCTCCGGGCTGAGGACAAGGCTGAGGGGATCACCCGGACGGCGCCGACCGGATTGCGTCGGGCGCCGACGCGCGGCAGGGCGCGGGCGCTCTTATGCTGGAGGTTCAGGACCTTGCGGCCCGTGGCCCAGGGCATTGCTGTGACCTGCGGCTTCTGTGCAGTCGCGCCGTATGCGGACACATGTTCATCCCGCGCTCGTGCTCACACGGGTGTGCACACACGCTCGTGCTCGGAGTTGCGGAACGTGGCCTCGCATGGTGGGGAGTCACTCCATGACGCATTCGCGTTTGTGTCGGGCTGCTGCGACGACTGCCGCGGCAGGGATGTTCGCACTGCCGATCGCGGGCGTGACCGGGTGCGGTGGCCCCGCCGTGCTGGCGAAACCGTCGCCGTCCGTTTCCACATCGGCGTCCCCCGACGAGGTCCGTGACATCACCCCTGGCGTGACGCAGCAACTCGACGCCGTCGTCCAGCGGATCATGCGGGAGGCGAACATCCCGGGTGTGACCGTGGGACTGTGGACGCCCGACGGTAACTATGTGCGGTCCTTCGGGCTCGCCGACCAGACCAACGGCCAGGCCATGTCCCCGGATCTGTACACGCGGATCGGGAGCGTGACAAAGACGTTCACCGTGACGGCGCTGCTGCAGTTGGTCGACCGGCACAAGGTGAACCTGGACGATCCGATCGGGAAGTACGTCGAAGGCGTACCCAACGGAAGCAAGATCACCCTGCGCGAGCTGGCCGGGATGCGCAGCGGCCTGTTCAACTACTCCAAGGACGAGGCCTTCTACGAGGCACTGACGACCGACCCACACCAGCCGTTTGCCCCGAAGGAGTTGCTCGGCTACGCCTTCCAGAATCATGTCCTGTTCCCGCCGGGAAAGAAGTTCGAGTACTCCAACACCAACCTCATCCTGCTCGGCCTCGTCATCGAGAAGGTCACCGGTCAGCAACTGCACGACTACATCAAGAAGGACCTCCTTGAACCGACCGGCCTGGACCACACGCTCCTGCCGGTCGACGCCACGTTCCCGACCCCGCACGCGCAGGGATACACGACCCAGACCGCGAACGGCGACATCCAGGACGCGGCCGACTGGAACCCTTCATGGGCCTGGGCGGCCGGCGGGATGATCTCCAATCTGCAGGACCTGCGCGTATGGGCGCGTGCGGTGGCCACGGGCAAACTGCCCGGCGGTGGCGACCTGATCAGTCCCGACCTGCAGAAGCAGCGGCTCACCACTCCCCCGACCCCCATCCCGGGCATCGGGTACGGCCTCGGCATCTTCAGCGTCCAGGGGTGGATCGGGCACAACGGTTCGCTGCCGGGCTACGAGTCCCTGGTGGTCTATCTGCCGTCGGCACGGGCGACCCTCGTCGTCCTGTTGAACACCGATATCGACCATGACAACCAGGAGCCCACCACGCTTTTCGGCGAGGAGATCACGAAGATCGTCACGCCGGGCCACGTCTTCAACCTGCCCGCGGAGCCCGCGGCCAGGTAGGCAAGGATGCCGGGGCCGGTGCGGGCGGGAGAGAGAAATCCAGTGCTCCGCCGCCGACCGGTTCTCACCAGGCAGTGCGCGCCGCCCCGTTCTCGCGCCGCGCGTTCCGTGACGAGTGAGGGGAGCCAGGCCGTGCGTGAGCGCACCGCTGTCGTCGTTCCCCGGTCACGGTACGAGGTGATCCTGGATGAATGAGTCCGATGTCTGTGCTGGCCGCGACCATGGCGAAGGGCGCACCCGTTGGCCCGTGTATGACGCTACCGATTCGCTTGGACCGGAACCATTGACGGCCGGCCGCGATCAGGAAGAGGCCGCGGCACCTACGTGCTCGTCAACCACGCCGGAACCTGGCAGATGCTTCACGAACACCTCAGCGCATCACCGGGCGGCGCCATCGATCCATAGGAATTGACAATTACTTTGGACAAAAGCACACAGTCACAGACCCGAGCACAGGGCCAGCGAGCACGAGGTATGTGGAGAGAGAAATGAAGGCAATCGTCGCGACTGATCAGGGCGCGGAAGCGGCCGGGATCAAGCTGGCGGAGCGGCCTGAGCCGACGCCGGCGATCAACGACGTCGTCGTTGAAGTCCATGCGTCGGGCTTCGTCCCGGCAGAGTGGGAGTGGCCCTCGACGTGGGTCGATCGCTCCGGTCACGACCGGGCCCAGGCGATCATCGGCCACGAGTTCGCCGGAGTGGTCACCTCCCTCGGCTACGGCACGACGGGACTCTCGCTGGGCCAGCGGGTGTTCGGGATCACGGACTGGCACCGCGATGGAACCCTGGCCGAGTACGCGGCCGTGGAGGCACGTAACCTCGCGCCACTGCCCGGGGCCGTCGACTTCACGGTGGGTGCGAGCCTGCCGATCTCCGGCCTGACCGCATGGCAGGGCCTGTTCCAGCACGGTCGTCTTCAGGCGGGGCAGAGCGTCCTCGCACACGGCGCCGCCGGCGCGGTCGGATCTGTGGTGACGCAGCTCGCCCGGGAGTTCGGCGCCTACGTCATCGGTACCGGGCGGGAGCCGGACCGTCAGGCGGCGCTCGACTTCGGCGCGAACGAGTTCCTCGCCCTCGACCACGAGGATCTCGAAGACATCGGAGGGGACCTGGTCTTCGATGTCATCGGTGGTGACATCCAGAGGCGCTCGGCGAGCATCATCCGGCCTGGCGGGACGCTGGTGTCGGTGGTCGGGCCTGCTGAGACTCGCCCTGTCGACGGTCTCGCGGTCGACTTCGTCGTCGAGTCCGTTCCGAGTCAGCTGGTGGAGATCGTCGACCGGGTACGGGACGGGCGCCTTCGCACGCACATTGGAACCGTCGCGACCCTCGACGACGCCGTCCCCGCGCTCAACCCGACCGAGCGGCGCAAGGGCAAGACCGTCATTCGCGTGCGCCCCTGAGCTTCCTGGAACGCGCCGCCGGAATCGTCGCCGGTGTCCCCCAACGAGGAGTTCACGACGGCCGGCTTCCGGGGTACGGGCGGTAGGCGGCCGTCACGCGTTGATCTACGGCGGCGAACCCGACCGCGTGAACACCGCAGCGGGCGTCTGCGATACCCGACGCCCAACTCAACGAGCGAGGAAGGAGGCGTACGAGGCCCTGACGGGCCGTGTCCGGACGGTCAGACGTTGGGGACCTGCAGCTTGTCCCAACTGGTCTTGCCGGGCAGGCCGTTGGCATCGTCGCCTTCGAAGCCGAGCTTCTCCTGCCAGGCGGCGTAGGACTTCACATCGCCCGGACCCCATGCGTCGGCGTTGACGCTCGACTCGTACCGGTTGCAGCCTTCGGCGACGAGCCGATGGTGCATTGCGGCGATGATCGGCGATTTCCGTCCCGTGTCGAAGAACGACTCACCAGGGAACGGCTCGGTATCCGGCCCGGGGGCGGGGTGTGAATCCTTGAAGTGGTCGTACGCCTCCTGAGCCGCCGCGAGGGCCTTGTCGTAGATCTGGTCCATGTACGGGCCGGCGCACTCGGTGGAGGACCAGTGGTGGTGGTAGAAGAGGTTGCTCTTGGTGGGGCGTTCGCCGATCACCTTGGCGAAGAGCCAGCCAGCTAGTCGTGCGGCGTTCGTCCAGGTGACCTCGGCGACCGTCCAGCCGGGCCCGAGCGTTGCGTTCGCCATTTCGATACTGATCGACCTCTGGTTGCCGGGCACGTCGCCGACGGCCCAGGCGTACTCGTTCACCTTGACGTACTGAGCGACGGCACCGGCGGCGTCCACGTCGAAGTGGGCCGAAGCCGGACGCTTCGTCCAGAGTTTGAGCAAACCCTGGTGCGAATACCGGCCGGCATTGTGGTGCAGCGTGACCGACGTCTTCCTGTAGGACTTGTGGGTGACGTGGCCCGTCGCGCTGAGCTTGTCGATGAGGTTCGCGACGGTACGGTCGTAAGCGATGATGGCGGTCATTTGGGGTCCTCCGCGTCGTTCTCGACGCCGCCCTCGGCGAAGGCGACGAAGTCACTCTCCGGAAGGTCATCGAGGTTGTCGGTGCCGGGTCCGTCGGCGGTGTCGGTCTTCTCGAGGGCCGCCTTCATGTCCTCGTCATCGAAGGTCTTCTCGGGCATGACGCCGTCCTTTCAGTTACCACAACTTTGCGTCGCCAGTTCTACGATCGACGAGCGGCCGGCGAAGAATTCTCTCGTCGCCGTAGTGAATGGCGTGGTGGGTTCGATGGTTGTTGAGATCAGGTGCTCTGGATCAGGAATTCTCGCGTCACCAGTCGAGATGTCGTCAACCGTCATCGATTTCATGTGGATGTAGATACGGTCGTGAATCTCGTAGCCGTCCACACCAAGGTCACATCCATTGTCACGAACGATGATCTGGTCTCGAATCTGAGGCCACTGAGTCGAGGCGTAGAACTGCTGGTTGATGTAGCGGTCGAATCCGCAGGTCGATCTCCCGACTTCCCCGCGAGGGAAAGGTACTGGAACCGTTCCTCGAAGGCAGCTTCCTAGACGTTGGGGACCTGCAGTGTGTCCCAACTCGTCTTGCCGGGGATGCCGTTGACATCGTCACCTTCGAAGCCGAGCTTCTCCTGCCAGGCGGCGTAGGACTTCACATCGCCCGGACCCCATACGTCGGCGTTGACGCTCGACTGGTACCGGTTGCAGCCTTCGGCGACGAGCCGATGGTGCATTGCGGCGATGATCGGCGATTTCCGTCCCGTGTCGAAGAACGACTCACCAGGGAACGGCTCGAAGGTGGCGGGGCCGGCGGGGCCGCCACCTGACTGGTAGGCGGTCAGTGCCCTGTTCGATGGTGAGCGGCGTTGCTTGAAGACCGTCTGCACGCGGGCGTCGGCACGTGGCAGTTTGCTGTGGCCGCCGAGAATGGCCCCCGGAACTTCGTAGTTGTAAACGACTTCGTCGCTTGCAGCCTCAACCGACACCACCGGGCTGGAAAGAACCTGATGGACTCCGGGGTAGCTCGTACGCAATTCGTGGTCGAGATAGTCCAGTTGGGCATCCATGTTCAACAGGACATCCGCCCCGAGCGGAGATCCGTTGTAAACGTGCCTGAAAAGTCCCGACCGCCGAGAGGGCGAAGTCCACTGGGCGAGGCCGACGCCGGGTAGCTTGGGCCCCTGATGAGGTGATTTCCGATCCATGATTTGGGCGGCTGCGAAATTCGTGGTTACTCCGGCGAAGTTCTTCGCTCGCATCGGGGTGGACGGCGAGCTGCCCTCGATGCGATTCGGCAGAATGGCCGACTCTGCCCACAAGTTCCCGACGATCCCGGCGGCGCCTGCGGGCGGAAAACCGTACCGGTCGACAAGTTGCCTCATGCAGTAACGCATGCGGTCGTCGGTTCCGACCATTGTCCAGTCGCCAGCCGACGGAACCACCGCGACCGCGACGGGCGCGTATCCCAGTCCGCGACCGGGACAGTTGGCATCGGCTGGAAGACGCCCTGCTTCGATGTTCGAATATTTGCCGTTCATTTCAGGCTCCTCACGCGAAGCCCGCTTCGCCCGTCGCGAGGGCGCACGGCGTCCACCACGGCTGGAGAAGCCGGGTAAGGGGAGGACAGAGACATGCTGTCTCGAGTTGTGCGCTGGTGGGCCGCCAGTAGCAATCGCCCCGGCCCTGGTGGAAGCCCAACCCAAAACCATTTTCATTGTACTGCGAAGCATTGCAGCCCGCCCTGCATCACATTACGCGGCCATCAGGTAACCAAACGCGGCCGCCCGGCAGGCTGTCGCGCGGGGTCACACGTCTGTGAAGCGCTACCGGACAACATGAGCTTCAGGCACGAGCATAATCGCGACCACCAAAAGCATAGACATCTCTCACAGCGACTAACGAGCTCGTGCACAGTAGGCGATGAGACGTCCGGGACTTCGGTGGGGCTCGATGTTCACAATTGCCGTGCCGATGCCAGGTCGGTGATCTGGTGATGAGGCAGCAGGCCAGCGACGGCTTGGACGGGCCCTCCAGTTCTTTAGGTGGGCGATGCCATGCTCGACGAATTGAGACACCGGTCAAGTACGGAGCAGGACTTGGCCAGAACGCTTGCAGCGGGTGCCGAGCACTATGGCCTGACTGGGCTCGCCGCCTTCACACCTCCGATCCGGTGGCTGGGCGCCCTGTGACTGAACGCTGTCCCGTAACTGCTGGTCACGGGTGAGATGCCGCGCGGAGAAGCCCCGCCGAGCGTTCCGGCGGGGCTTCTCGTCTCACGTGCTCTCACACGCGTCTCACGGACTGTGTGGACGCCCGGGACTCAGGACTCCGACATGGCCTTGGGAGCCATTCCCTGCTTCGGCTGGGCGCCCCAGCACACGGGTTACGACCTGGTGAGCGTCAGTTCGTTCACGGGCCGAGTGCCCCGCAAGGACAACAGCGTCCACTCGGCCACCAAGCATGCGATCTACTCCTTCAGCGCCGGGCAACAGGCCTAAGTTCAGGCGCTGGGGGGAGCCGAACCGTTGGTGTTCAGCAGGGTGAGGCCGAGGTGAGTCAACGTATGAAGGGCAGCTTTCCGCTCCCGTGTGAGAGTGGTCAGCCCGGCGCTTCGGAGGGTGGTGGCGTGCTCGCTGGCACTGGCTGGCGATATGCGCGCTCGCTGTGCGAGCTGCGTAGTAGTGCACGCGGGATGGTCGGCTATGACACACAGCACGAGGGCCCTGGCACGGCCGAGTAGCGCGGACAGAGCTGGTGGCACCGGAGCATCGCCCCGGCGGGTATCGGCGGGAGGAGCCCATAGGGCAGCCGCGTCGACAGGGTTGTTCAGAGCCGGATACACCATGAGAACCGACTCGGCCTGGGGGCTGGTGAACAGCTGGGGAATCGGCCCGCAGAATACCGAGGGAGCCAAAACGAGTCCACGGCCCGAGGTGTGGAAGTCGGCTTCCGGGTGGGTCAGGGGCCGATAGTCCGGGATCTCCAGCACCGGGGGGTTCCACACGGCCATCGGGCGCAGGCTGTTCAGCAGTTTCCCCACCCCGCCCTGCACCATGAGCCGCCCACGCCGTGCCACCTCCCCCTGAAGGTGCTGGTCGATACGTCGCCAGTAGGGGGCCACCGCGACGCGGTGGCAGTCGTACAGCGCGACAGCCAGTCTTCGCACCGCCCGCGGGTCTGCATCCATCGCTTCGGCCAGCCACGGCGCTGGGCGCTTGTCCGTGCGCGGCTGTACGGAGAATTCCTCGCGCAGCCGCCCGCCTGGCGCACTGATCAGCCGCCCTATGCCCTCGTCCGAACCACGCAAATGCTCGGCACAACACAGAAAACACGCAGGCAAAGGAGAGATCGTTATGCGCATTCGCACTGTCATGGGGAGCCTGGCGCTCGGCGCCGCACTCGCACTCGGAACCACTGCGGCCACCGCGCAGGCGGCGCCGACGGCTTCCTCCATAGACGAGACAGCAGTTGCGGCCAGCGACGTATTCATCGGGTACTACCCCAGCAGCACGGCGTGCCACATCGCCGGGACGGCGATGGCCGGCGAAAACCACACGTGTATCCGCAAGGGAACCCGGTACGCCCTGTACATCATCGTGCAGTGACGTAGCCCCTGCGGGGGCCGGCCGACGCGCCGGACCCCCGCAGGGCGCCATCGGCGTCACAGGCAGACGACGGACGTTGCGGCCGACCGAACAGCCCTCAAGAACCTGACCTGCGTAAACACTCTGGATCTAGACCACCTGGACGCACAAGGCGCTTCCGACAACCTGTGCCAGGTCGGACCGTCCTGCCAGAGCGCTTGGCCACCGCCTCCGGGCACGGACGGCCAATTGTCGCCCTGCGGTAGCGGCGTGCGGGCTTCAGCGTGCAGGGCAGTGGCGCAGCTCCCTGCCAGTTCATTGCCGGAGCTCTCTGCCCTGGGCCAACGTCCTCCGAACCGATACCACTTTCCTCAGAACTTCGCAGGCAAGACCGTCGACCCGGCCAACGGGCTCAAAGCGGCTGGAACCCCTCCTGGAAGAAGTGGAGGGCGGGGCAGCGCGCTCGCCTGACCGCCGAGTCCCGCCGCGCGAAGGGGGTTGGTTATCTCCGGCGGCCACGCGCTGTCAGTGCGCTGTGCCACGATGTCGTTACGGCCCGCTCCGGGTTCGTCACAGACGTTCGGGCCGACGCCTGGAGGGGACGCACGATGACAGAGCACGACCGCACCGTGGGAGAGACCGTGGTGGTCCCGGTGACCCAGGACGGGGTGCGCATCCAGGTGTTCGCAGGCTCCGCCGAGGCCGCGGTGGACGGCGAGGAGACCGAGATCGGCGCCCGTCGCCCCGGCCTCGACCAGGTCATATCGGGGCTGAACGCGGTGGCGCGGGCCGTGGGCGAGCAAGCCCGGCAGAGCACGGCGAGCAAAGTGACGCTGGAGTTCGGCTGCGACATCGCCCTGGAGTCGGGCTCTCTGGTGGCCGCCATCGGCAAGGCGAGCGCCAAGTCGGCGTTCAAGGTCACGCTCGAATGGGACAGCACCTCGGCGTGACGGGCCTTCCCCCGGGGAGGCAGCAGTCGGCGCTGCTGGACTCCGTCGTCGCACTCGAAGTGCCCTCGCCCGACGGCGAACCGCTGATGGGCACCGGCTTCTTCGTGGCGCCCGGCGTAGTGGCCACGTGCGCCCACGTGGTGGCCGCCTCGGCCGCGGAGCTGCCGCGCAGGATCGTGGGCCGCATCGCCTCGCGCTCGCTGGTCCTGGAACTCCAGGCATGTCCGGAGCGGTACTTCCTGACCCCGGGGGACGGGCTCGACCTGGCATTCCTTCAGGTCATCGACGCCGACCGGCGGGAGAGCCCTGCCGCCCTGCCACTGTCGGACCGGCTGGCCGTCGGGGACGCCCTGTGGACCCACGGGCACCCGTCCGGCATGTTCCGCGCCGGGCAGTCCGCGACCTTCACCTACGAGGGCACGTCCGCCCGTGCCTTCGAGCGGCCGAACAGCCTGCACCGGCTGCGCGGCACGGTGGTGACCGCCGGGTTCAGCGGCAGCCCCGTCCTCAACCGCCGGACGGGGTGCGTGGCCGGCATGCTCACCACCGCCGACCGGACCGGCAGTTCGCACATGGTCGGGGCGCGTGAGCTGACCGTCAGGCTCGATCCCGGCTGGTGCGACAGCCGGTGGAGCACCGACTGCCGGACCTGGCTGGGTACGCTGTCGGACGCGCAGATCGAGGCGGGCGGCTGGCCCTTCCTCGGACCGCGGCTGCGCGAGTTCCTGGACATCTCCGCGCGGGCCGCCCGGGAGCACCCCTACCCAGGCGTCGTCCCCGGCACGGTGCCGCCGCCGCTGTCCACGGTCTACGTCCACCAGCACGCGGCGGCGTACCGGGGTCTCGCCCCGGTGCCGGACGACGAGGCGCGGTCCCCCGCCGACGGGCTCCTGGACCACCCCGACGACGTGATCGTCTTCGGCGGACCGGGCTTCGGGAAGTCCAGTCTGCTGCGGTCCTGGATCACCACCGTCGCCCGCAGGTGGACCGAGGAGCACTTCTACCACTCGGTCCCCGTCCTGGTCAGGGCCGCGGACCTGGTCGGCGACCGGCCCTTCGCGAGCCTCCTGCACGACGCCGTCTCCCGGGAGCTGAGCGGCGCCGGGCTGGTCAGGCCTATCCGCGAGGACCTCTTCGCCGCTCCCCCGGCGCCGGGCGTGCGCTGGCTGCTGCTGGTGGACGGCTTGGACGAGGTGATGAGCCCGGAGGGGCGGCAGCGCGTCCTGGGCAAGCTCGCCTCGATCCGGGAACAGGACGCGTACGCGCACCAGTTCCGGTTCGTCCTGGCGACGAGGCCCACCCTCGACGTCCGGGACCTACCGGAACCTCGGTTCCGCTGCTGCTCGTTGCTGCCCTTCGACCTCCAGCAGCTGCCCGGGTTCGCCCGCGCCTGGTTCACCGCCCTGGGCCTGCCGGAGCCAGAGGCGAGGACCACCGCCTTCCTGGATCACGTCAGGATCCCCAGCGTGCGGCACCTGGCGACGGTGCCGCTGATGGCGACCATGCTCTGCCAGTTGCACGCCGACTCCGGCCAGGAGCCGCTGCCCCGGGGCCGCTGGGCGCTGTACACGCGGTTCATGGACCTGCTCCGCGCCAAGCAGTACGGCGAGCGGGCCAACGTGCTGGAGCAGGCGCACGCCGTACTGGACCGCCACGGCGCCGAGGGGGCCCGCGCGGCGGAAGGACTCGGCGCCCTGACAGATCACGTCCTGCGGGAGCTGGCACTGGCCAAGTACCGCGGAGACATCACCCCCGAGCGGCAGTTGATCGAACGGTGGACGGGCCACCTCCGGCCCGCCTCGCTCTGTCGCGAGCGGTGGAGCGCGCTGTGCGAGGAGATACTGCTGCGCGGCGGGCTGGTCGTCCGGCGGGGCGGCAGTCTGGAGTTCGTCCACCAGACGCTGCTCGAACACCTCGCGGCGCAGGCCACGGTCGGGAACCCCGAGCGGAACCGGACTGCCTACCGCTCGATCATCGGCGGCTGGCCGCGCAGACGCCGGGTGGCCCCGCTGGCCGCCGCCGAGAGTCCCTACGTCGACTTCCTCGTCTCCTCCTGGTCCGGCCGTCCGGGGTTCGCGCGGCTGCTCGCGCACTGGGCCAGGGAGTTGCACGGCGCCCAGTACGTCGCCCGGCTGAGCAGCGAGGGCGCCGCCCTCCCCCGGCGGGTGTTGCGGGTGGCCAAGGGGGAATTGTTCGCGGTGGTTCGCGACGAGCGGCGCGACCCGTTCGACCGGCTGCGGGCCGCCCGGGCGCTGGTGGACCTCGGGGATGCCCGGGGTACCGCGGAGATATCTTCGTTCGCGGCGCTCCCCACGCACGACCTGGGATCCCGGCTGCACGCCGCGGAGATGCTCGCGGACCTCGGCGCCGCGGACGCCCATGAGCTGCCGGTCTCCGTCGCCGGCGACGAGGAAGCAGACGCGGGGCGAAGGATCAGGGCCGCCGAGATCCTGGGTCGGCTCGGTGACGAGCGCGGCGCGCGGGCGCTGGCGGACCTCGCCCGGTCCTCCGAGACCTGGTGGGTGGACCGGCTGCGCGCCGCGGAGTGCCTGGACCGGACCGCGCCCGACAGCGCCGTGGCCATCCTGCTCGGCATCGCCGCCGACGGCCCGGCCCTCCCCCATGTCCGGTCCGCCGCGGTGGAAGCGCTCTCCCGGCTTCACCCGCACTTCGCCTTCAGGTACCTGCGCGAGGCCGCCGGGGACCGGGAGCGTCCGGTGTCCTCGCGCAGCCGGGCGCTGGAGGCCCTGGAATGGCTGGGCGGGAAGGAATCCATCGAGTGCCTGGCCCGGGTTGCCCAGGACCCTTCGGAGAACCGCCTCCTGCGGTTGTCGGCCGCCGACGGACTCTCCCGGCTCCGGGACCCCCGCGTCGTGGACACCCTGGCCCACCTGCTGACCGGGCCATCCGACGAGCCGGCGCTGATCCTTCGGGCGGCCGAGGCGCTGGCCCGGCACGGCGACCCCAGAGCGGCCGACGCGCTGGCCGCGATCGCGGCGACGGAGCGGCTGACCGGACCGGAGCGGCTCCAGGCGGGCCGGGCGCTGCTCTCGCTCTCCGACCCGCGCGGCCGGGAGGTCCTGCACGCTCTGACCGGCGACCCCGCGGCCGGGACCGGTCTGCGCCTGCAGGCCGCCGAGGCGCTGGACGACGTACGAGACTCCCGGGCGCTGTACCCGCTCACCGTCATCGCGCTGCACCCTTCGGCGCCCCGGGTATCGCAGATCCGGGCCGCCGAGCGCCTCGACCAGTTCCGCACCCGCAAGGCCGCCGACGCTCTGCTGTCCGTGCTGGACAACCCGGAGCTGCTGGAGGAGATGCGGGTGCGGGCCGGCACGCTCCTGGCGGACCTCGGCGACGGCCGGGCACGCCGCTGCCTGGAGCGGCTCACCCGGTCGGCGTTCGGTCCAGAGGCGCGGATCCGCGCCGCCGGCGCGCTGGGCAAGATCGCCCCGAAGGAGGGGTGCCGGGCACTGGAGGAACTGCTGACGGACGCGTCAGTCGACGAGGATTCGCGCGTCCGGGCACTGGAGGTGCTGTGCCGGGCGCACCCGGAGCGGGCCAGGGAGGTGCTGACGGACTTGGCGGCTGACGCCCGCCAAGCGACGGCAGTCCAGCTCCGCGCGCTGGCGCTGACCCGGGGCCGCCTGCTGCCTGAGACGAGTGCCGCCCACCGGGCGATCGCCGCCGCCCGGCACGCGTCGCCGATGGTCCGCGTCGGCGCGGTCCGGGTGTTGCAGCACCTGGGCGGCGCGGACGTGCTGGACCTGCTCGGACAGCTGGCCAGGGAACCCCACCGCTACATCCAGACCAAGGTGCTGATCACCCTGGCCCAGATGCAGCACGCACCGGCGGCAGCCGCAGCCCGGGACTTCGTGTCCGATCCCAATGTGCCGATGCGGAACAAGTTCGAGGTACTCCAGGCGCTGGCAGGCTCCCCGGACGGGGAGCTGCGTCGGGTCGTCCGGGACGTCTCACTCGGCGCGGTCCCCTCCGATCTGCTGCGGGACCACTGCAGCGCGCTGCTCGCAACGGCACGTAGGCCCGGCTCCCGCCCGGCCGACACCGACTGACCACGCGACGGCTACCGTGCCCAGCTTGCCGCGTTCGCGGATGGACAGGCTCTACTGCGCTCCACGCAGGGAACGAACATGACCGGCTGGTCGCTGTCGACGACGCCCGCAAAGCGGCAGGGTGGTTCAGGGAGTATGTCCAGCCAGCCCGGACTGCTCAACCGGGTTCTCCGGCAAGCTTCAGCGTCGTGATCGCGAACCTTGTCCCCGACGAGCTGTGGCATCGGATAGCCCCGCTGTTGCCAGCGCGGCCCGTACTACGGCATCGCCACCCCGGGCGGCTCCCGGTACCGGACCGGGTCGCGCTGGCTGGCATCATCTACGTCTTGCGGAAAGGCGTGGCCTGGCGCGACGTACGGGGTGAGGTGGTGGGTCGCTCCGGAGTGACGGCCTGGCGCCGGCTGCGGGCCTGGACCGAGGCGGGCGTCTGGCCCCGCCTGCATGCCGCACTGTTGACCGAACTGCGCCGCGCGGACTTGCTGGACCTGGACGACCGCGCCGTGGACGGATCGCACGTCCGGGCCCTCAAAGGGGGGATCACGTCGGCCCCTCGCCCGTCGACCGCGCCCGCCCCGGCTCCAAGCACCACCTGATCGTCGACCGCCACGGCACCCCGCTGGCCGTCACACTCAGCAGCGGCAACCGACACGACATCACCCAACTCCTACCACTGCTGGATGCGGTCCCACCGATCCGGGGCCTGCGAGGGCGGCCCCGCCGCAGGCCCCGTCGCCTGTACGCCGACCGAGGCTACGACTTCGACAAGTACCGTCGTCAGCTGTGGAAGCGCGGCATCAAGCCGATGATCGCCCGATGCGGCACTGACCCCGGCTGCCGCGCGGGGCTCCGTCCCGCGTCGGGACCCGAGCGCCGGCCAGCGGCGGCGTGTCGCCGCAGCTGGCCGGTCTGGTTTCTCTCACGTCAGCTTCGGCCCTCGGTCGGCCGCCATCGTCGCACCCGTGCGGGTATCACCGAGGGCCGTCCTTCCCATACGCCGGGAACAGACGCCCTCCACGAGCAAGCGCAGCTGCAGTCGGAACGCATGCCGCGCGGACGCTCCAACGACAATCCGCACCCTCACACCAGCGTTCACCCCCGCTATAAGGGGCGAAGAACGGGATCGATCTCTGCCAGGCTGTCGTGCAGCCGACGGGCCCCCCGGGCAAAGCGTTCGTCGGCGTCGCCCGACATCTCCTCGCAGAGCCGTAGCGCCTCGTCCAGGTCGTCCGAGAGAATGCTGAAGACATCGACGATTGCGGCGTGGATCCAATCGGCGTGATTGTCGTTGGCGACTGCCAGTGCGGACGCGACTATCGTCAGTCCGGCCTTGTCCTTTCGCCGAAGCAAGCCCTCCGCGGTCCGCCTGGTGACGAAGGTGTCACCGGGATCGAGCACGAGCCCCAGCAGCGGCTCTACGGCCTCCTGCATCTCGGCGAACCCTGCCAGGCTGTGACCGGCATCCGCCCGGTCACGCCAGTCATCGCTTCGCCCGAGTTCGCCAAGTGACACGACGACCGCACGCCGCAGATCACTGTCCAAGGATTTGCCCACCCCTCCCACGATTCCGGTCAAAATACCACCGAGGCGTTATACCGGATGATCGACCGGACAGCTCCTAGCTAGACGGCGTAGCCACAGGGGAAGGGAGCACAGGATGGGCACGGCGCTGTCGGCGGCGATAGCCGCGTGGAGCGCGTGGGTGGCTCGGGCGACCTCGGCGCTGACGTGATCGGCTACCTGCCCGACGGCAGGAAGATCGTCGTGCAATGCAAGCGGTTCGCCAAGCACCGCTCGGTCGGAAGCCGCGACATCCAGACATTCAACGGCACCGCACGTGCCGAACATGGCGCTGACGTGCCGGTGTTCGTGGCGTCCTGCGTCTTCACACATCCGGCCCGGGACTTCGCCGCGCGGCACGGCCTGTGCCTCATCGACGTCGACCTGCTCGGCTTCTGGAACAGCGGCACCACCCTCAGCTCCCTGGCGGAACTCGACATCGGCCGCTCCGGCAGAAATCGCAAGCTCAGCCCCGACCACGACTGACGAGGACCCGCCGTGCAGGACACCGAGACCCGCATCCACGCGTGGCGCATCGAGGAGCGCGAGTACCGGCGCCAGCAGGAGCGGCGCGGCCGCCGCTTCGCCTACCCGCGCCTCACGCCCGCCCGCACCGCCCTGGTCGTCATCGACATGGTGCCGTTCTTCGTCGACGCCAACCCCTACGCCCGAGGCATCGTCCCGAACATCCAGCAACTCGCCGACCGGCTGCGGGCGGCCGGCGGGACCGTCGCCTGGGTCCTGCCGGCGCGCACCGAACGCACCCCGGTGGGCGACGAGTTCCACGGCCCCGAGGCCGCCGAGATGTTCCGCAACTCCGGAGGCACCGGACCGCTCCCCGGCCGGCTGTGGCCGGGCCTCACCACCGCCCCGGACGACATCTTCGTGGAGAAGAGCGCGCCGAGCGCCTTCTTCCCCGGCCGCTGCCCGCTCCCGGACCTCCTCCAGGAACGCGGCATCGACACCGTCCTGATCACGGGCACGGTCACGCAGGTGTGCTGCGAATCCTCGGCCCGCGACGCATGCACCCTCGGCTACCGGGTGGTGATGGTCGCCGACGCCAACGCCACCGGCCGCGACCAGGACCACAACGCCACGCTCGCCACGATCTACCGCTCCTTCGGCGACGTACGCCCCACCGCGGAGGTCCTCGATCTGATCGACGCAGCACCGGCGCCATGAGACCCCGCCGACGTCCCAGACCCCGGCTGGCAGCCGACTAGCGCGTATGCCACCCGGCCAGGCCGGGTGAGGGAACGAGGGGGCGGTTGCGCCCAGACTGTCCGCGACGTGGGGCAGCAGGCCCATCGTCACGAATTCCATGGTGCCGATACCCATGGCCGGCGTCGCGAGCGTGAGTGGTCGGACAGCTCGCCACGATCTGCCGCATCAGTCTGCGGGCCAGATATGTCTTGCATCTCACGTCCGCTGGAGCGGTAGCGGCGTGCGGCACAGTGGCACCAGCGTCAGATTCATCTCCACGAGAGTGTTGCGGACGTACGGAAACTCCGCGGTGCCCTCCTCGAGCGAGGCCAGACGCTCAAGGAACAACTTCGACAAACGCCGCGCGTCCTCGAGAGCGACCTCGCTGCCCCATCCGACGGGCTTGGGTTCTTCTGACGTTCCATCATTGCCTGTTCGCGCGCTGCTGCCGCAGCCATGTCCTGCTGCTCCACGCCTACCCGCTCGCCCCGGGGCAAACGGCCGAGCCTCGCGATATCGACGGCGTAGCTCCTGAACCCGTGCTCTGTTCTCGGCGGGGGCGACGACGTAGGGCTTCGCCGACAATGCCGGCCAGCGGCAGGGTGACGGTCCTGGGGCCGCACCCCAGGTCCACGGCGCGAGCGTCGGTCAGGGGAACCAGTCGGCGAGCAGGGCCATGATGACGAGGCGACGGATCCCCCAGGGGGCTCCACACCCTTTGCATTCCCCATCCCGCGATGCCGACCGCATCACATGCAATCATGTCGCAAGAATGAACCCCAAGAATCCCATAAGGGTGACGGAAACAACTGGCGCGATTGCGCACCACTTCGAATACTCGCATTTATCCCGCCTGACGCCTCGTCGCCATTCATCGCAATACTCGAAAACGGGCCTCCTGGAGGGAATCAGACCGATTGTGAGCCCGACCCACGTGAAGGAGTAAAGGATCAGCATCTGTTTATGGCTCCAGTGCTGGTACTGAAGTCCGCCTACTACGATCATGCCAAGACAGCACCCGACAGAGATGACGAAAGACATCGCTGTCACCTTACGCGCATTCAGCCATCTGTCCATGTAGAAGCAGAATATGAGAGTGGCGACAGCTGCCATGAGCAGCAGGTAGAGGAGGGGGAGCCGAGCGAGCATGCCAGGTCCTTTCCGCAGCGCACGAGGGCCTACGGCAGGTGCACCGCAGGCCATCGTGCGTGATTTCCACAGTACTTCTGGTCAGAATCCGAGGGATCCCAGCAAGCCGGTGATAGGGGACACAAGGTCGTGCCCGATCTGCGTGATCTTTGTGGCAACCTGGGATCCGCCGAGTGCGCCGATCCACTTGGACTGGCCGAAGGTGATCACACTCAGGGCAGCGCTCACAAGGGATGACTTGAACTCGACGCCCGTCAGTCCATAGCCGATTCCGGTGAACAAGACGTTGAGTCCAGTGAACGCGAGGGACGCATACCCGAGGTTGCCCGCAAACAGCTCAAGTGCCGCGCCAGCGGGCGGAAAGAACGCGCCTACCCCCAGGCCGAGGAGAGCGAACCCGGCGGATCCGAAGCCAGCGGCGATGCTGGCGGTGTTGGTGACGTTTGCCAGCCACTTCGCACCCGCCTTCCACCATGGGAGGTCATCTTTGACCTTGTCGTTCTCGGGGGTATCCGCGGGGTTCTTTCCGGCCTTCTTGGCCTTCCGCGCCTCCTCGGCTGCGTGCTTTGACGCGGCGGCGATTTCGGCCTGGCGTTTGGCTGTGGCGATCTGGTGGGCCTGGGTTGCGGCTGCGGCTGCCGTCTTGGCGTCCTTGCCGGCCTGGAGGGCGGAGGCGCGGGCAGAGGCGGCAGATGACTGGGCCGAGTTGGCGGAGGCCACCGCGCGGCCGGCGGCGTCCACGGCGCGGTTGGCGGAGTAGTTCGCCGAACGGGCGGCCGTGCGGGCGGTGGAGGCTGCCTGCTTGGCCTTGTTGGCCGAGGCTTGTGCGTCCTTGGCGGACTGCTCGGCCGCGTCTGCCTTCGCGTCGGCCTGTTGGGCGGAGGTGGCGGCCTGCGCAGCTGAATTCTTCGCCTTGTCCGCCCACTTCAGTGCCTCGGTGGCGAGGCCGCGCGCATTGGCCGCTGCCTCCTGAGCACGAACCGGCTGCGCAGACTGTCCGCTGACATGTCGTCGTAGAGGCGGAGCACCTGGGCACGGTCCTTTGGGCAGGCCGGGCGAAGCCGAACCGTGGTGCCATCGGCCAGCAGCGCGCAGACCTCACTCGCACCGGAGACGGTATCCGCCATGGGGCTGCCCCCTTCCTCACGGCCTCTCGAGAATGCGGTCCGCAACAGACGTCCCTGTCGGCTCATGCTCCGGTCCTTCGAGGTCGAACGTCACATCCACGACGCCCTCGACGGCGCGCACCAGTCGTGCCGCCACGGGCACGAGCGACATGTTGCGGATCCGGCCGCTGAGAGCGACCACCCCATCGGTGACACGGACCGACAACGTCTCCGCGGAATCTGCGAACAGGCGGTCCACGACCTCCGCCCGTACCTCCGCCGCCAGGTCCTCGTCGCGCCGGAGAAAGACTTTCAGCAGGTCCGAGCGACTCACGATGCCCTGCAGCTTGCCCTCTGCGTCGACCACGGGGAGCCGCTTCACGGACTTGTACGCCATGGTCCGCGCCGCTTGGGCGACGGTGTCGCCGGCATGCACGGTCAGGGCGGGCTGAGTCATCAGCTCACCCGCCGTCAGGGCACCGGCCTTGCGCACCTGATCCGACCGTCGCAGCTGTTCCATACGGTCGGGGACCGATTCCCGGAACTCCTCCTTGAGCAGCAGATCTGCCTCGGAGACCACACCGATCACCCGCCCCTCACCCGCCAGCACGGGAAGCGCGCTGACCTTCCACTGCTCCATCGTCTCGACGATCTCCTTGAATCGCGCCTCCTGGCCGACAGCCACCACCGTCTGCGTCATCACATCGCTGACCGTGCACGGGGTGTGCTCCATGACGCCTCCTCGGGACGGACTGCCGTCGCGCGGCCGCTGCGACACCTTCAGCTTGCGCGGGTCCGTCCGTGCCGGGCAGGGGCCGTCCGGCCCCCTCGGCGGCTGATCGTCAACATTCGTCCGACGCAAGCCGCCGTCCACCGCGCACTGGGGCCGCGCCGTCCGTTGGGCCGGACGGTCCCCGGCGATGCCCTGCGGCCCATCCCGACTGTTCCGCTCCCCCGGCGGCTACCCCATGACGCGCCCCGCAGATCGCGCCTTCATGGCCGCGGACGGCATCCGGGTAGCAGAAGCACAGTAATCTCCGGGCTCCACAGGCACCGTGCGCAGGGGCGCGCTGCCCACGGTAGGGGCCGACGTCACGCGCAATATCGAGTACGGCGAGGGGCGCCCACTGCCCTGAGCGCACGTCCCCCACGCCCTGGAACGGGCCGACCACGCGACGCCTGGAGGTACGGGCGAATACCGACACCCCCGAAGAGGCCTGCCGGGCCCGACGCTTCGGGGCGACCGGCATCTGGTCTCCGATGTCTCGGCCGGGCCCGCCGCGTGCGGTGTGCCCGCTGCCCTTCTGCGCCCCAACAGCGCCACACCGTGTGCACGATTGACCCGCGGACGCCCGTCGGCGTCACCGCTCTGCGTCCGGCCGGTCCGTCGCCATGGGCCCCGTCCGTGCGGCGTCCGGGCCGGTCACATCGAAATCCACGTCCACCACACCCTCGACGGATCGCACCAGACGCGCAGCTACCGGGATGAATGATCTGTCCCGAACACGTCCACGCAACGTGACCACGCCATCTGTGACAGTGACCTGCAGATCCCGGGTGGGCGCAGCGAACAGCGCGCCGAGGATGTCCCTGCGGATCTCCTGCGCCAGGTCATCGTCCGATCGCAGAAAGACCTTCAACAGGTCTGCGCGGCTGACGATGCCCTGAAGTACCCCGTGCCCGTCCACTACCGGAAGACGCTTGACCGTCTCGAGTGCCATCGTCCGAGCGGCCTGGGAAAGCGTGGCATTGGCACGCACGGTGTGCGCGGGACTGCTCATCAGCTCCCCCGCCGTCACGGCTTCCGCTCTGCGGACGTCATCGACCCGCCGCAGCTGCTCCAGCCGGTCGGGGTCCGGCTCCCGGAACTCTTCCTTGGGCAGCAGATCCGCCTCGGAGACCACGCCGACCACCCGGCCCTCCCCCGCCAGCACCGGAAGGGCACTGACCTTCCACCGTTCCATGGTCTCGACGATCTCTTTGAATCGCGCCTCACGGCCGACCGCGGCCACGGTCTTGGTCATCACGTCGCTGACGATGTGCGGGGCGTTCAGCATGACGTCATGCCTCCTCGATGCTGCGGCCGTCGAGCGGCCGTGGTGACACCTCCAGGATCGATGGCGAGGACCGAGCCGGACAGGGGCCGTACGGTCCCTTCCGCCGCTGCCCGGTCGGCCTTCACTGCCCTGCGCACTCGGAAGAGGCCGGGGGGAACGTCGCCGTGAACGCCGTGCGTCCGGGCCGGCTCGTCATGGTGACCGAGCCGCCGTGCGCAGCGACCACGGCATGCACGATGGCGAGGCCCAGACCGGTACCGCCCGCGGCGCGTGATCGGCTGTGGTCGGCCCGGACGAAGCGGCCGAAGATCTCTGAATGGAGATCATCCGGAATTCCCGGGCCGTTGTCCGCGACGGTCAGCCGCGTGCCACAGGCATCGGCCGCCAGCTGCACCGTGACCGTGGTCCCTGCGGGCGTGTGAGTGCGGGCGTTGGCAAGCAGATTTCCGATCACCTGGTGCAGCCGGTGTTCGTCGCCGGTGATGGTCACCGCGTCCTCCGGGAGATCCAGCAGCCATCGATGATCCGGACCGGCCGCTCGCGCATCGTCCGTGGCGTCGAGCACCAGGCGGGTCAGGTCCACCGGGGTGCGTTCCAGAGCGCGGCCCGCGTCGAGGCGGGCGAGCAGGAGCAGGTCATTGACCAGGCGGCTCATCCTCTCCGACTCTGACTGGATGCGGTCCAGGGCGCGACGGACGTCATCGGGGACGGGCCCTTGGTGCCGGAGGGCGAGTTCGGCGTGACCGCGGACGTTGGCCACTGGGGTACGCAGCTCATGGCTGGCGTCCGCGGCGAAATGGCGCAGTCGTTCCTCGCTGGACTGGCGGCGTTCCAGGGCATTGCCTACGTGGCCGAGCATGCGGTTCAGGGCGGTGCCCACCTGCCCGACCTCGGTGTGCGGGTCCGCCACCGGAACCGGCGCGGGCATGGCCACCTCGCCGCCGGCCAGTGGGAGCTCGGCGACCCGTGTGGCCGTGGCGGTCACCCGTCGCAGCGGGCGCAGGGACAGCCTTACCCACATCGCCCCCACGACCCCGGTGACCAGCAGCGCCCCTCCGAAGACGGCCGCCTCCACTGCCTCCAGGCGGTGCACGGTCTCCTCGACCGGATGCAGCGGCAGCCCCGTGACAAGGACGTCGCCGTCGTCCCCGGACACGGCGTTGACGCGGTAGCGCCCCAGCGCGGACAGCCGGATGCCGCGCCCCGTGCCGTCCGGGGGAAGTGCGGCCAGCACCCGGCGGTCCTCGGCGGTGAGCGGCACCTTTGTGTCTGTCGCCGCACGCACCACGGCCGCCTGCGTCGTGGTGCCACGCAGCAGCCGTGCGCCGAAGGTGCCCTCCGACTGGCCGCGGGTGTCGGGCCGGTTGTCGGCGTCCGGCTGCGCCTCGTGTTCCAGGCTCGCTGCGAACCGGCCGGCCGTCGCGGACAGCTGCTGGTCCAGCCGACGCACGAGAAAGCCTTCGAGCGCGAAGACCGTGCTCACCCCAACTGCCAGGCAGGCCAGCGCGAGGAGCGCGACCAGGCCCGCGGTGAGCTGGCTGCGCAGGGTCCGCGGAAGCAGCCGTCTCATGCCGCCTCCGGTTTCAGGACGTAGCCGACGCCCCGCACCGTGTGGATCATCGGCGCCCGGCCGGCGTCGATCTTCTTGCGCAGATAACTGATGTACAGCTCGACGACGTGTGACCGGCCGCCGAAGTCGTAGGACCAGACCCGGTCCAGGATCTGTGTCTTGGACAGCACCCGTCGCGGGTTACGCATGAGGAAGCGCAGCAGCTCGAATTCGGTGCGGGACAGTTCCACCAGATCGCCGCCCCGGACGACCTCCCTCGCCTCCTCGTCCATCACCAGGTCGCCGACGACGAGCCGGTTGCCCTCCGGCTCGCGCGCCATGCCGGCTCGGCGCAGCAGACCACGCAGCCGCGCCAGCACCTCTTCGAGGCTGAACGGCTTGGTCACGTAGTCGTCACCGCCCGCCGTGATCCCCGTGATGCGGTCCTCGACGGAGTCACGTGCGGTCAGGAAGAGCACACAGACGGTTTCCAGTTCGTGACGCAGCAGATGCAGCACCCGCAGGCCGTCGATATCGGGGAGCATCCAGTCCAGCACGACGGCGTGCGGGCGGAAGGTCCGCGCCACCGCGAGCGCGGTGGCACCGTCGGCCGCGGTGCGCACCGCCCAGCCCTCGCCGGACAGCGCGCCGGCCAGCACTTCGGTGAGGTCCGGTTCGTCGTCGATCACAAGGACGCGGACCGCTGCGTCGCCACGCAGGTGGCCGCTGGTGTGGTGGTTGTCCATGGTCACTCCAGGATCCCCCGTGCCGGGGGGTGCGGAGGCACTGCTCCGCTCTGAGTTTCCTCTGAATTCGGCGGGCCCGTCTCCGGGCGGGGCGCTCAGAGCGTCTTCAGAGGTTGCGCTGCCACGGTGGCACCCACCACGGAAAGGGAGCCACATGACCGCCCTCTCGCACCCCCGCCGCGGGGCAGCCCGGAGCCTGCGCCCCCGCCGGCCGGCCTCCTTCGTGCCCTTCGCGGCACAGGCCGCCGTCTGGGCGGGTGCCGCCGGCGTACTCGGCCTGTGGTGGGCCGGCACCGCGTCCGTGGTGAGCCCGGCGGACTGGCTGACCGGCGCCGGCCGGATCACCGGGCTGCTCGCCGGATACGGCTGCGCGGTGCTGGTGGCGCTGATGGCCCGGGTTCCGCTGCTGGACCACCGCGTGGGCACGGACCGGCTGGCCCGCTGGCACGCCATGGGCGGCCGCTACACCCTCTCCCTCGTCCTTGCCCACACCCTGCTGGTCATCTGGGGGTACGCGCTCGCCTCACACAGCGGCGTGGTGCACCAGACCGCCACGCTCGTCCTTGACTATCCCGACATGCTCAAGGCCACCGCGGCCTTCCTGCTCCTCATGGCCACCGCCGTCGTCTCGGCACGGGCCGCCCGGCGCAGGATGAGTTACGAAACCTGGCACTACCTGCACTTCGCCACTTATCTGGCGCTCTTCCTCGCCTTCGGTCACCAGCTCTCCAACGGCGCCGACTTCGTCGGCAACCGGCCTGCCCAGCTCGCCTGGTACGCCCTCTACCTCGCCGTGGCGGCACTCATCGCCTGGTACCGCTTCCTGCTCCCCGTACGCCGGGCGCTGCGCCATCGCCTCCGCGTCGCCGAGGTCCGCCGGGAGGCACCAGGGGTGGTCTCGGTCCATCTCACCGGCCGGCATCTGACCGAACTGGGCGCCGAGTCCGGCCAGTTCTTCCGCTGGCGTTTTGTGACACCGGGGCTGTGGTGGACCGCCAACCCGTACTCGCTCTCCGCGCCTCCGCTCCCTGGCCACCTGCGCATCACGGTGAAGGAAGCCGGCAAACACAGCGCGGCCCTGGCACTCCTGCGACCCGGGACCCGGGTATGGGCCGAAGGGCCCTACGGTTCCTTCACCGCCGGGCGGCGCAGAGCGGACAAGGTGCTGCTGCTCGCGGGAGGCGTCGGCATCACCCCCCTGCGTGCCCTGTTCGAGACCCTCCCCGGCGAGGTCACGCTCCTCTACCGGGCACGGCGGCCCGAGGGCCTCGCGCTCCGCTCCGAACTCGACGCCATCGCCGCGGCCCGCGGGGCGCGCGTGCACTACGTCGTCACCGAACCGGCCGGCGGATCCTCCCCGTTGACGGCCCGCGCCTTGCTCCGCCTGATACCCGACCTGGCCGCGCACGAGGTGTACCTGTGCGGCCCGCCCGGCATGACCGAAGCCGCCCGGCGGGCCCTGCGGAGCGCCGGGATACCGCGCCGTCACATCCACCACGAGTCATTCGAGTTCTGAGGAGCCCCGCGTGCGCCGAGCCGTACTCACCGCCGCGTCGACCAGCGCCCTGGTCGTCCTGCTGCTCACCCTCAAGCCCCATCACGACACCGGCCCAGCCGGCGGGGAACCGCCGACAGATGCCGCCGCCTCGACACCAGCAACAACAGGCGCTGCACATCGCAACACCAGTCACGCCAACGGCACGTACACCGGTGCGCCGATCACCACCCGGTACGGCACCGTCCAGGTCGCCATCACCGTCAAAGCCGGACAGCTGACGGCCGTCAAGGTGCTCCAGGCGCCTTCCGAGAACGGCCGTGACCGCGAGATCGCCGGCTTCGCCCTACCGCGCCTGACGCAAGAGGCCCTGCACGCCCACAGCGCGCGCATCGATGCGGTGTCCGGGGCCAGCTACACCAGCGCGGGCTACGCCCGCTCCCTCCAGAGCGCATTGGACAAGGCCGGTGCCTGATCCCCAGCGCGGCGTTCGTCATGTCGAGCATGCGATGGGCACCGTGTTCTCCTTCGACATCCGCGACGCACCCACTGCCGCCATCGAATCCGCCCTGGATGCCGCCGTCGCCTGGCTCCACCGCGTCGACGAGGTCTTCTCCACCTACCGATCCGACAGCGCCATCAGCCGGCTTGCGCGCGGCGCCATCGGACTCGACGACTGCCCGCCCGAGGTACATGAGGTGCTCGCCCTCTGTGTGCAGATCCGCCGCGCGACCAACGGCTGGTTCAGCCACACGCCGGACGGCAGACTCGACCCCTCCGGCCTGGTCAAGGGGTGGGCCGTGGAACGCGCCTGGCAGATCCTGCAGGAGGCCGGAGCACACAACACGTGTGTGAACGGCGGCGGTGACATCCAGCTCAGCGGAGAGTCCGTCCCCGGTGTCCCCTGGCGCGTCGGTATCGCCCATCCCCTGCGCCCCGGCGAGCTGTGCACCATCGTCACCGGCCACGACCTGGCCATCGCCACCTCCGGCACCGCCGAACGCGGCGCCCACATCCTCAGCCCCCACCGCGGCGCGCCAGCCGACGGGCCCGCCTCCCTTACGGTGGTCGGTCGCAGTTTGACCCTGACCGACGCCTACGCGACAGCGGCCTTCGCCATGGGCGGGAGGGCACGAAGCTGGCTGGACCACCTCTACGGCTTCGAGGGCTTTGCCATGATGCGGGACGGCCGGTCGTGGCAAACACGGGGATTCCCGGGACGAGGCGACCTTCAGGTGGTGGGTGGAACGGTCGGCTGAGAACCCAGCTGTCTGCCGGCCCACCGCACGTGCGATGGCTCAAAGCAAACGTCCTCGGGCCCTATACCTCACAGCGCTGAAAGCGCACAGCCGTCCCTCCCAGCTGGGGTGGTCCGCATGCGACCCTCCCGGACACCGCTGGTCAGCTGCGGGATGCCACGGGAAGCTCACATCGGACGACCACGCAGGGGTCCTGGGGCGGGGCAGTGGAGCAGGAACGAACGGCCAGGGGCGATCCGCACATCGAGGACTCTCGAAGAAGCCGGACGAGATGGAGCGGAGCGCCCTGCCCGGTGGTCGCACTGGTACACACGGCCGCACTCTCCGTACTGCCGCGGACTGCCCCAGCCGCCGCATGGCGGCTGCACGAAGGTCCCTGGAGGCGCACGCTGGAAGTGGGAATGTACGTGCCCGGAGGGTGATCGTCATGATGTGGTTCGGCGGCGGCTGGTTCGTCATGGCCGTGATCATGGTGTTCTTCTGGGCGTTGGTGATCGCCGGGATCGTCGCGCTCGTCCGTTACCTCACCAGCGCCCGCCACGGCCACCAGACCGGCCGGCCCCTCTCCTCGGGCGAGCCGGGGGCGGGGAACAGACAAGCCGAGGACGTGCTCGCCGAGCGGTTCGCCCGCGGGGAAATCGACGATGCCGAATACAAACGACGGCTCGCGCTGCTGCGGGAGCACCGGGAAGGTTAACCGTCGGCGCGGGATGTGGCGTGCCACCGCCGGGGCGGTCGCCGCCCTGGTACCGAGCATCGCGACCACCGCGCCACATTGCTTCCCTGCTGGCAGCTGTTGCGGCAAGTGGTACGCGTAAAGGCGAAGCCGTCAGTTCGCCGTCAGCCGGAACCGCAGGCGGCAGATGACGGCGTCGGTGTCGCGGCGCAGCGCGTGGGCGACGACGCCGCCACGCTGGTTCTGCAAGAGGCGTTGCCACAAGTGGGCGGGTTCGGCTTCGGGAATGAGGACCGTGATGCGGGAGTCCGGGTGCCGGCTGGTGAGTTCGCGTACATACGCGGCGAACGGGCGTCCCAGGGATCGGGCGGCGGATTCCACGGCGATGAGGTCCGTGCCCGGGTTCCACAGTTCCCAGTCGCGGCGCAGTGCCTCCGCGGCCCGGCGGTCCTCGGGGTCGGTGTGGACCACGGTGACGGCGTGGACTTCGTCGCCGAGGGACGCGGCCGCGCCCAGGGCCTCGCGGGTGAGCCGGGAGAGGCCGGAGACAGGGACGATGACGAGTGAGTGGTCCTGGTGCGGCGCGTCGGGGATACGCCCGAGTTCCAGGGACCGGCCGATCTGGCCGTAGGCGTGGTGGACGCGCTCGAAGGCGAGGACGAGCAGCGGCAGGGCGATGACGATGAGCCATGCGCCGTCGCTGAACTTGGTGGCGGTGACCACAAGAGCAGCCACGCCGGTGAGCAGGGCACCGAAACCGTTGAGTGCGGCTTTGCCTCGCCAGCCGGGGGTGCGTTCGGTGCGCCAGTGGCGGACCATGCCGGTCTGGCAGAGGGTGAAGCCGACGAAGACGCCGATGGCGAAGAGCGGTACGAGGGTGTTGGTGTCGCCGCCGGAGGTGACCAGCAGGACGGCGGACGCGCCGGCGAGGGCGAGCACACCATGGCGGTGGACCTGGCGGTCGGCTTTCAGGGCGAAGACGTGTGGCAGGTTGTTGTCCCGGGCGAGCAGGCCCATGAGGACGGGCAGCCCACCGAAGGATGTGTTGGCGGCCAGGGCGAGCAGCACCATGGTGGCGAACTGGACCACGTAGAAAGCCCAGTTGTGGCCGAGGGAGGCGTCCGCGAGCTGGGCGAGGACCGTCACGCCCTCGACCGGCTGGAGGTGGAAGCGGCCGATCAGTACCGACAGGCCGATCAGCATGACGCCCAGCAGCGCGCCGAGTGTCACCTCGGTGCGTTGGGCGCGGCGGGCTGCCGGGGCGCGGAAGGACGGTACGGCGTTGGCCACCGCCTCGACACCGGTCAGCGCTGAGCAGCCGGAGGCGAAGGCCTTCAGCAGGAGCAGCGCGCCGACCGTTGTCGCGCCGTGGCCGAGCGTGGAGGCGTGTCCATCGGCTGCGGCGGCGCTGACCGGCGCGGAGCGGAACAGGCCGACGGCGATGATCGCGAGGATGCTGCCCACGAAGACCACCGTCGGCACGATGAAGAGGCGTGCCGACTCCACGATGCCGCGCAGGTTGACCGCGGTGACCAGCGCGAGCACCGCCAGGCAGATCCACACCCGGTCTCCGTAGAGCGCCGGGAAGGCCGAGGTCAGCGCGGCGACCCCGGCGGTCACGGAGACGGCCACGTTGAGGACGTAGTCGAGGATCAGGGAGGCCGCGGCCACCAGGGCGGGGCGCCGGCCCAGATGTGCTTTTGCCACCGCGTACGCCCCGCCTCCGTTCGGGAAGGCGGCGATGACCTGTCGGTACGAGGCGACCAGCACCGCCAGCAGCCCGGCGATGGCGAGCGTGACCGGCAGTGTGAACCCGAGCCCGTGTGCGCCCGCTGCGGCCAGCACCAGGACGACGGCCTCCGGGCCGTACGCCACGGACGCCATCGCGTCCAGCGACAGGGCTGCCAGGCCCTGGACGGCGGTGAGCTTGTGCCGTCCACCCTGCTCGGCGCCCCCGGACCGTACGCCGGTATCAGGCGGCTCCTCATCGGCTGTAGCTGTGGCCCTGGCTTCGTCCTCACCACGGGAAAGCGTCGACATGGCGCTGGTGCCTCCGGAAATCAGGATGTGGTCGGAACGCTCAGCTTCAGGTGGCAAACCTGACCGGCCGAGCCTCCTTATCGCATCCCTGTCACCGAATACCGGGCTCTTGACGATCTCCTGACGGCAATACCGGCCGGCCCGAAAGGAACGCGCCGCCGAACGCGGCCGAAGCCGCGATCAAGACGCCGTCGTCGGCATCGCTGAACGTCCAGCATGAGGCCCCCGGGTTGCGCGAGCACTGACAGCCATCGGCCCGGCTGGCCCTAATGGGAATTTATGTGCCTCGCCCCCTTGTGCGGCCGCCTCCAGCACTCGCTACTCCTTCGTCCACCCGCGACAGGAATGTCCGGTATGCGGACTTACGAGAGATTCCTTCGATTCCACTGGACCGACCCCGTCAAGGAACCGCTCGGAGCAAAGTTTTTCATTGCGCACAAATATCCTTGCCGGTAGCGTCCCTCCCGCAATGATCAAGATGTATTAGCGTTTAATGGGGGACTGGCTTCATGAGCATGCGAAGCAAGGGAATCTCGACCGCGATCTCCTTAGCCATGACCGGCGCACTGTGCGGCCTCAGCGCACAAACGGCAATTGCATCTTCAGCAGAAGACCACGGGGGCACGACGGTCGCGGCGGCCACGGCGGCCGCGACAGAAATGCAGATACACGCGGCCGGAGCTGATGAGATCTGCGCAGTTCTGGGGATTGGCAGCGGAGCGGCAGGCCTTTCCAAGGCTCTGGCCAAGGGGGCGTCCTGGGTAGGTATTGGCGCTAGCGTCGGGTGCTACGCATACACGAAGGCGAAGAACGCCACGCCCGCGCAAAAGCGAGCGGCCATGATGAAGTCGTACAGGAATTACCAAGCGAAGAGCGATCTCGGAAAGCTCGACGCGCTCGGCTATTACTGCCGGAAGAAGGGGGGCGGCGGTGGCGGCGGCGGTACCGATTTCACCTCCCTTGACATGATGATCGGATACCGGGACATCAAAATGAAGGGCGTAACGTACTCGTGCACCAACATCCGCGATTGACCGGTCGCCGCGACCTGGGCTATGGAGAGCGAACCTTGCTCTCCATAGCGCTAGTCGTAGTGAGCTTGCTGTGGATCACACAAGACATGGCCCTATGGGCCACGGTAATGTGCGGGGCCGGTGCAGTCGGGGGAGCACTGGGGGCGCTCTACTTTGGATGGCGCTACCTTCGCTCACGCAGAGAATCGCAATGAGGTTTCCTCAGCGCAGCATTATTCGCGAAGTGGGGTAGAGGTCGCGTGCTGGCCGGGGCCGAACGACGCGTGCCCCGGCTGATCTCGCACGAGCGAACCAAGGACCAGGTCGGCGTGCTCGGCTTGGTCCTCAACGCCGTCGTGCTCCGGGCGACGCCCTGCATCGACGCCGCCTCGACCCGTTCCGCACCGAGGACCACGAGATCCGCGATGAGGACATCGCCCGGCTCTCCCCACTCAAGCACCGCAACTCAGTCCGCTGGTCGCGTCTTCAGCGCCTCCCGCGGTCGAGGGCGGCGACCTCGCGTACGGCCCCGGCGATGGCCCCGGAACTCCTTTTTGAGGATCGCACCGTGGCTGCCGGCGACCTTCGCGCCGATCTGGATGTTCGGGGGGGCGGGCGGTCACCGCATCGAGGCTGGACGTACCGCACCGGCACGCTTCCGGCCGGCCCAGTGCGCCCCGACGACCGCCCCGTAGGACCAGCGCACCAGCAGCGCCCGGTCCACTCCCCCGGCCGCAAGAACGGCATCGACATCCCGGACGGCCGCCTCGAAGGAATAGTCCGCGGAACGGTTCGACTTGCCGCGCGCTCGCTCGTCGTAGGTGATGTGCCGCCCCCCCCAAATCAGCGATGATCCCAGCGTTCCCGCTCCCGCCCGGCCGACCCGGCCGACCGGGCCGACCGGTGGCCGACAGCGCCACGGGTCTCGGGCCGGCTGCTCGACCCGAACTGGTCACCGACCGCCTCCAGGGGCGTGTCCTGGGGTTCCTGGGTCAGGAAAGCGTCAACATCGTCGAGCTCAACCACGGCCTGGCCCGTCTGATGTGACGATGGTGCATCACCCATGCCGCACGGCCGCCCGCGATTCCGCTCGCGGCGGCAGGCGCCGTGGCGCTGTGCACGACCGCTCAGGGAGGGGCTTTCGGTGGCACCGAAAGTTGTCGCAGCCGATACGTCAGGCGTACGGCCAGGAAAGCTCAAGGTGTTCCTCGGGGCGGCTCCGGGGGTCGGCAAGACCTACCGGATGCTGGACGAGGGGCGGCGCCGTGCCCGGCGCGGCACGGATGTGGTGGTGGCCTACGCCGAGTGCCACGCCCGGCCGCACACCGAGGAGAAACTCGAAGGGCTGGAGATACTTCCCCGGACCCACCGCACGTACCGGGGCGGCACATTCAGCGAGATGGACCTCGACGGTGTGCTCGCCCGCCATCCCGAGGTCGCACTCGTCGACGAAATGGCCCACACCAACGTTCCCGGCGGCCGCAACGGCAAGCGGTGGCAGGACATCGAAGAGCTGCTCGCCGCCGGGATCGATGTCGTCACCACCGTCAACATCCAGCACCTGGAGTCGCTGAACGACGTGGTGCAGAAGATCACCGGTGTTCCGCAGCGGGAGACCGTCCCCGACGAGATCGTGCGCCGCGCCCACCAGATCGAACTGGTCGACATGCCCGCCGAGGCGCTGCGCCGGCGCATGGCACACGGCAACATCTACCAGCCGGAGAAGGTCGATGCCGCACTCGCGCACTACTTCCGCGTCGGCAACCTGACCGCCCTGCGCGAACTCGCGCTGCTGTGGGTCGCCGGGCGGGTGGACGAGACGCTGCAGAAGTACCGTTCCGAGCACGGCATCGGCACGGTCTGGGAGACCCGCGAACGCGTCGTGGTGGCGCTCACCGGCGGCCCGGAGGGCGAGACGCTGATCCGCCGGGCCGAGCGGATCGCGGACCGCTCATCGGGCGGTGATCTGCTGGCCGTCCATGTCGCCCGCAGTGACGGCCTCGCCGACGCCTCGCCCGCCGCACTGGCGAAACAACGGGAACTGGTCGAGAGCGTGGGCGGCAGCTACCACTCGGTCGTCGGCGACCATGTGCCCACCGCGTTGCTGGACTTCGCGCGGGCCGAGAACGCCACCCAGCTCGTGCTGGGGACGAGCCGTCGCAGCTGGCTGTCCCGCCTGGTGGCACCGCGGGGCATCGGCGAGGACACCGTCGAGCTCTCGGGTGACATCGACGTGCACATGGTCACCCACGAACGAGCGGGCCGGGGACGTCGGATGCCGGTGCCCGGCCGGGAGTTGCCGCACTCACGACGGGTCGCGGGGCCGGTGGCCGGCCTCGTCCTCCCTCTGGCGCTGACCGTCGTCCTCGCCCAGACCCGCGGCACGCTCAACCTGACCAGCGAGGCCCTGCTCTTCCTTGTTACCGTCATCGGCGTGGCCTGCCTCGGCGGCGTCGTCTCCGCGCTGCTCGCCTCGCTCACCGCTTCCCTCCTGCTGAACTACTACTTCATCCCGCCAAGCGACCAGTTCACCATCACCGAGCCCAACAACGCGCTCGCGCTGGCCGTCTTCGTGCTGGTCGCCGTCACGGTCGCGGCGCTCGTCGACCGCTCACTGCGGCTCGCCCGGCGCGCCGCCAGCGCCACGGCGGAGGCGGAGACCCTCTCCTCCATGGCCGGGAACATCCTGCGCGGTGACCAAGCGGTGCCGATCCTCGTGGAGCGCACCCGTGAGGCCTTCGGGATGGAGTCCGCCGAACTCGTCCCGCGTTCGGGCCAGGAGAAAGAGACGGTTGAGCGGGGCGAGGGACTCGTCAAGGTACCGGCCGGGCCGGACCGCATACTCGTCCTGCGGGGTCGCCGCCTGCCCTCCTCCGAACACCGGGTGCTGACCGCCTTCGCGGCCCACCTCGCCGCTGCCCTGGACCACGCCCGCCTGACAGAGGCGGCCGCCGAGGTCGAACCGGTGAAGGCGGCTGACCGGATGCGGACGGCGCTGCTCGCCGCGGTCAGCCACGACCTGCGGACACCACTGGCCGGTGGGCGGGCCGCCATCAGCTCACTGCGCAGTACGGACGTGGACTTCTCCGCGGCCGAACGGGACGAACTGCTGGCGACGGCGGACGAGTCGCTCGCCAAGCTGAACCGCCTGGTGGACAACCTCCTCGACATGAGCAGGCTCCAGGCCGGCGCCCTGACGTTGCACCTTCAGCCCACGGCCTTCGCCGACGTCCTCCCCCTGGCACTCGACACCCTCTCCACGCCCTCGGTACCGGTCGAGTCCCAGGGCCTGGCGGAGATCTGCGATGTTCTCGCCGATCCGCCCCTGCTGGAGCGCGTCATCGCCAACCTGGTCGTCAACGCCGTGCGCTACTCCCCCGCAGACCACCGGGTGCTGATCAGTGGCAGCGCTCTCGGCTCACGCGTCGAGCTGCGGGTCATCGACCGGGGCCCCGGCCTCCGCCCCGAAGACCGCGACCGGATCTTCGTCCCCTTCCAACGCCTGGGCGACAACGACAACACGAGCGGCCTCGGCCTGGGTCTCGCCCTCTCCCGGGGCCTGGCCGAGGCGATGGGCGGCACCCTCACCCCCGAGGACACGCCCGGCGGCGGGCTGACCATGGTCCTCTCCTTGCGAGCGGCAGCGGCGGAGGAGGAACCGGTGGGACTCGCTTAGTTCCGCACGTGGGAGAGGGCAAGTGGGGTAGTGATCCGCCGGACGGGCCTCAGGTTTCAGGGCTGCGGAACAGTGCCTGCTTCCTCCCTGCCACCGGTTTCGCGTGCCAGGCGTCGCAGGAAGACCATGCGCCGACGCAGGATCGTCATAAGCCCCGCCGCCGGGCCTGCCACGGCGGTGACGAAGCACATGCCGAGCACTGGCCCGCCGTCGTAGTCGACCCCCGCGACGATCAGACAGAGGGCAAGAAAGCCCAGGCCGAACCCGTACATTCCCGGTCCGTGCACGGCCGGCTGCCACAGCGCGTACGGTCCCACCGCTCGCAACGGACGGGCGTCCGGGCCGGTCAGCGCGGCCGACTCGCCCTGCGGGAGGCCGGCATCGCTTCCCGGGGGCGTCAGCCCGTAGACATACCGGTCGTCGTCGAGGACCAGCAGGGCCGCGACGGACCGGTCCGATGGCTCCTCCGGGGCCGGTGCCCAGTAGAGCCACCCGGACCGGCCTTCGAGGGCTCCGGTGAGGGCCTGTGGGTCGAGGCACCGGTCGATGAACAGGTCACGGGTGCCATCGGGCGACGACAGACGCACAGCGGGATGCAGACGGGAAGCGGGCTCGGGGTTCTCGTGGTGAGAGGAGCGGGACGCCTTTCGCGGGTCGGGTGACGTCACGCATTGCCCGGCTGCCCCACCTGCGACATCCACCCGCAGCCTGCGCGCCGGACGGTCACCGAGCACAGTCTTGGGCGTCATCGGTTCCGCCCCGGCCTTGGCCCCGGACCTGACGAGCACGAGGAACATGCCGAGGGGGATGGCTTCGAAGAGGGCCAACATCCCCATCTCACCCGGTGAGGCGGGGCCTCCCAGAAGGGAGGCGAGGTGCCGACGGGGGGTCAGGATGATGCCCAGGGAGGGGGCGTCCGGAGCGTAGAGACCACTCAGCCGGTCCCCGATCGACCAGTTGCCGGATGAGGACTTGGCTTCCCCGTCCAGGCGCAGAGCTTTGCTGTGCTCACCGGGGGCGGGCGCCTCGACGGTGACCGCGTAGGTGTAGGTCGTGCCGGTCTTGGATTGATTCCGGTGTTTGTGGTGGATCTGCGTGATCGTGACAGGCGCATAGCGGTGGTCATGCTGGGTAATGGCGGTCAGTCGCGGGGTGTTCTCTCCAGCCGAAATACCGAGCAGGAAGAAGGGGCCGAACAAGCCCCAGACCGCGAGGAAGATGCACATACCTCGCAGTGGCGGCCACCACCGTCGCCCCATCTTCAGCCCGAACGCCGGCGGTACGAGCCCTCCCAACCGGGAATGCCACCGTCCGGTTGCCCGCAGCCACCACGCCAGAAAAGCCACCGCCGAGAACGCCAGGCAGGCCAGCAGATCCCAGCGCGGAAACGGTGCGATCTTCCGGACCAGCAGACAGAGCAGAAACGCCGCGGCACCGGCCCAGGCCAGCGCCGACGCCGCAGCGGTTCCAAGATCTCGCTCCCTCACCCGAAAACGTCCTTCACCGATCTCTTTTGCAACCCTTGTGGTGGCGCGGTGGCTTCGCTCTTCTTCTCGTCGTCGAGGGCATCGTGAATCGGTTTGGCGATGGCTCCTCCACCGCCGTAGATGATTCCCTGTGTCGGCCCCTCGACCGAGAAGTGCGGCCCCCGGCCGGATGGCACGTGTGTATTCACTCCGTGGACGGCAGCCCCGCCCGCGCCTCCGGTGGCTCCATTGACGAGGGCATCCCAGCCCATTTCGACGTCTGTGTCGCCGCGGAGCTTCCTGACGCCGTCCACAGCCAGACCGCCGGAGGCGCTGCCGACACCGCCTCCCACCATATCGGCGAGCAATCCCGAGCCACCCTTGCCCAGCGCTTTGCCGCCCGCCGTCGCGAGCATCCCCGGTCCCGTGCCGACGAGTGACGACAGCCCGCCCTGCCAGACCGCGTCGCCCAGATCGGTCTCCTGGCCGGTGAGGGCGTTGGTGATGACCGTGCCGCCGGTGTTGCTGGTCCAGTTGACCAGGACGTTCTTCAGGAAGCGGTGCTCTTTCGCCAGTCGGGAGATGGTTTTGAACGCCGCTCCGACCTTCCGCAGAATCGTGCCCAGCGTCTTGGCGAGTTTGGCTGCCTTGGTGGCCAGCTGGGCGGCTCGGGCGGCCCCCGCGGCCGCCGAGAAACCCATGGTCAGGAATGACAGGCCAACGGATATTCCGATGGAGATGCCGATCTCCAGGTAGATCTCGTGGATCTGGGCGTTGATGTCCTCGATGGTGTCCGCGGCCTCATCGAGGCTTTTTGCCGCCTCGGGCAATTGGGGCAGCGTCTTGCTCATCGCCGTATCGAGGCTCTTCCAGTGCTCGGCGAATGCGGCCGCCGCCGGGCCGCGCCAGTGGGACTCCAGGGTCCGCTGCACCTCGCGGTCCATGTCCCGGAACATGGTCTGGAGGTTGTCGTGAAGGTCCCGCCAGCCCTTCGCGGCCGAGCGCAATACGTCTGGTTCACCGCCGGGATTGATGATCTCCAGGCCGGCCTCGTAGACCTGCTCCGCCACCGACTCGTCACCGCTCATGCCTGACGCCCCTGGTGGAAGCCGGTCGCGAGGGACTCGTCGGTCGTCGTGGCGTTGTGCTGAACCTGGCGCAACCCATCAGCGATGTGGTCCAGATGCTTGTGCAGGGCCTGCAGCGACTCAACCATGTCGGTGGACATCTCGATATAGGCAGAGGTGACTTCCTCGGATTCGGTGAGCACACCGAATCCGTCGTGGATCACCTCGGAGTCGGTCTTGGCCCGGAATTCCTTGAGATAGCTCTCCAGATCGGCCCCATAGGTTTCGAAGCTTTTCGCCAACTGCGAAAGTGCCGCCGCATCGACTAACGATTCACCCTTGGCCATGTGTTCCCCCTTTCGTACCGACACCCGACAATGACATGGCGTCAAGAGTGCCGTGGCAAGCGAGTCTAGGATCACGCTGCGCCACCCGAAGACCGGTGGTGATCCTTCTTGTCGAATCCTTTATGGCACAGCAGTTGGGCTCTTCATCCGTCCAAGGCGCAGCTCATCAGGGGTGCGTCAAGAGGCGCGCGGAACTCTTGAAGACGGGTGCGGCATTGCCTTTGATGGTGCTGTGAACAGCGCATGGCTTCTTCTCGACCGTCCGCCTCATCCGGCGGGTCCATGTCGTGCGTCGCGCTGCCCGGAGAGTTCCGCCGCCATCTGAGCCGTCTCCCGGATCCCAACGGGGCGCCCTGAGCTGACGACCGGGTGCCCCATTTTCGTACCCGCATACCGCCGCCCCGGAGGGGCCGGCTCGGTGCGCTACAGCCTTTTCCCATTGACTCCCTTCTTGGAATGGACCATGTCCGTCTTCGACCTTTCCTCCCGTACCGTCCTGGTGACCGGCGCGACCGCCGGCATCGGCTTCGAAACCGCCCGGCAGCTCGCCGAACGTGGCGCCACTGTCCTCGTGCACGGCCGTACCGCCCAGGAGGCGCAGGCCGCCACCGACAGGCTCATCGCCACCGCGGGTATCGACGGCGCCCAACTATGTGGATTCGACGCGGACTTCACGTACCTGGAGGAGGTCGAGGCGATGGCTCGGCGCGTCCTCGTCGAGCACCCCCGCCTGGACGTTCTGGTCAACAACGCCGGCATGGCCGCCCCCGAGCGGCACACCCTCACCACGGACGGCAACGAGATCGCCTTTCAGGTCAACTTCCTTGCCCACTACCTGCTGACCTGCCTCTTGGAGCCTGCACTCACCAGCGAACGCGGCGGCCGCGTCGTCAATGTGTCCTCGTCGCTGCACCGGACCGCGTCCATCCAGTGGAGCGACCCGCACCGTGCCCGCCGCTACTCCCGGCTCGCCGCCTACGCCCAGTCGCAGCTCGCGCTCACCGTCTTCGCCGCCGATCCGAGGGTGACTGCCGTCTCCGTCCACCCGGGGGTCTGCGAGACGGATCTGCTGTCGCTCTACGCGGTCAGCGGTGCGACCGCAGCAGAGGGCGCCACCTCTGTCGTACGTCTCTGCGACCCGGCCACCGAAATCGTCAACGGCGCCTACTACGACGGTGACCAGCGCGTCGAACCCGCTCAGGCCGCCACCGAGGACCGCACCGTCAAGCGCCTCACCAAGCTCGCCGACCAGCTGGTCGGCTACCACGCCTGAAGGATCACCAGGCGTTCTCCCGACGGCGAAAGGACCGTACGCCCGTGTCCAAGCGTTCCCGCAAGTTGAAGGCCCGCCACGAGAAGAAGGCGAACCACGGCAGCACGGCCGGAGCGCGCTGACCCGCCGAGCGGGGTGGCCCCTTCCGGGCCACCCCGCGACCACCACAAGGAGCCTCCTTGATCAAACTCTCCCCCGCACAGCTTCCGGATCTCCTGCCCTGGTTCCTGGGCGGCCCGCCCGGGATGACAGCGCTGGCTGAACATGCGCTGGCCCCGGGTGCCGGAGACTGGTGGGCCGACCGTGCCGTCGCCCCCCGCACCGTCGTCGTGGCCTGCGCCGGCCATCTCCTCCTCCGCGGCGACCCGACCGCCCTGCCTCCGCTCGCCCTCGCTCCCTTCGCCGCGCACCATGTGCAGGCCCCGGCCCGCTTCCTTCCTCTGCTGAGCAGCGCCTTCGATCTGCTCGTGCCCTGGGAGCGGATGACCTACGTGCATCGGGTCTCCGTGCCGTCTCCGCGTCCGCTCCACGGTGTGACGGTGCGCCGGCTGGCCCTGGGGGACGAGACCGCGCTCGCCGCGCTGGGACCCGAGTCGGCGTGGATTCAAGCCAGTTGGGGTAGCCCGTCGGGTCTGGCCGCGTCCGGTCACGGCTGGGCGGCCTTCGCCAAGGACCGTGTGCTCGCCGTGGCGTGTACCTACTTCCGCGGCACCACCTATGAGGACGTCGCCTGCGTCACCGTCCCCGATCACCGCCGCCAGCGCCTCGCACTGGCCTGCGTCACCGCCCTGTGCCAGGACATCGCCGCCCGCGGTCACACCCCGAGCTGGACGTGCTCCCGCGACAACCGCCCAAGTCGGCTCGCTGCCTGGACCGCCGGCTTCCGCTTGGAGCACGAGCATGTCCACTACCTCACCGGACAACCGGCCCGCCATGTCGCCGGCCTCACCGTCTGAACCCCTCCCCCGGCAACGAGGAGTCGCCATGAAGCCGCACCGTAACCCCCTCGCCGCGGTGAAGATCCTCAACGGCGCCCACGAACTGACCGTCCACGACTTGAAACGGCAGGAGAACTGCTTCGTCGTCCAGTACACGATCGCGCCGCCCCTGCCGAACGCCGCCGATGACACCCCCGTGCTCCTGGCCCTTGAGGCCATGGACGACGTCGGCAACGAGTACTTCGACTGGGGCGGCGCCTACGGAGCCGCAGACGACGGCACACACACCAACGGCAGTATCTCCGCCCGGCCCGCCCTGGCGGCCAAGGCGTATGAGATCCATCTGCGGCTCAGCTTCCTTCGGAGCGGCGAGGAACACCCGTGTCATCTGATGCTGCGCACCTCGGCCACCAAGCCCTGACAGTCGGCCCCGTTCTCAGGACCGGCCCGAGCTCGCTGGACGTTTCGCCGCCCCGCCGTGCCCCCGGCGCGCTGACCCACCGTTCCGGGGACACGAGGCCGGCATACTGACGAACACGATGGCGAAAATGCCATGCCTGCGTACCCTGACGTGGCCATCGCGCCGATGGCTGCACTCTTTTCGCGGTACGACAGGAGCACACGATGGCCGCCACCGTCCCTGCCGGTGCTTCCTCCCGGGCCACGGCGCGGCAGCGCCTGCACGCCTGGATGCTGGAAGGCCTGTCCGATATGGCCAAGCATCAGAAAGGGGCGCACACCGGGCCGGTGAGCTCCCACCCGGGGCAGCGCTGGTGGCGGGTGATGTGCCTGACCGGTGTCGACTACTTCTCCACCCTCGGCTACCAGCCGGGCATCGCCGCCCTGGCGGCCGGGCTGCTGTCCCCGATCGCCACCATCGTCCTGGTCCTCGTGACGCTCGCCGGGGCGCTGCCGGTCTACCGGCGGGTGGCGAAGGAGAGCCCGCACGGCCAGGGCTCGATCGCCATGCTGGAGCGCCTGCTCTCCTTCTGGAAAGGCAAGCTTTTCGTCCTGACCCTGCTGGGCTTCGCCGCCACCGACTTCCTCATCACCATCACCCTCTCGGCCGCCGACGCCGCCACCCACCTCGTGGAAAATCCGCACGTCAGCAGCGCCCTGCACCACCAGCAGATGCTGATCACCCTGATCCTGATCGCCCTGCTCGGCGCGGTGTTCCTCAAGGGCTTCCTGGAGGCGATCGGGGTGGCCGTCGTCCTCGTCGCCCTCTATCTCGGCCTGAATGTGGCCGTGGTCGTCGCCGGACTGTGGCATCTGGTCACCGCTCCGCATGTCGTCACCGACTGGTCCCGGGCACTGACCGCCGAACACGGCAGCCCGCTGGCGATGGTCGGCGTGGCCCTGCTGGTCTTCCCGAAGCTGGCGCTGGGCCTGTCCGGCTTCGAAACCGGCGTGGCGGTGATGCCGCATATCGAAGGCGACCCCGGTGACACCGAGGAGCGCCCCACCGGACGTATCCGCGGCGCGAAGAAACTCCTCACCACCTCCGCCGTGATCATGAGCGTCTTCCTCATCATCACCAGCTTCATCACCACCGTGCTCATCCCGGAACCGGCGTTCCAGCCCGGCGGCTCGGCCAACGGCCGCGCCCTCGCCTATCTGGCCCACGAGTACCTGGGCTCCGCCTTCGGCACGGTCTACGACGTCTCCACCATCGCCATCCTCTGGTTCGCCGGCGCCTCGGCCATGGCCGGCCTGCTGAACCTGATGCCGCAGTACCTGCCGCGCTACGGGATGGCGCCCCACTGGGCGCGGGCGGTCCGCCCGATGGTGCTGGTCTTCACCCTGGTCGCCTTCCTGGTCACCTGGATCTTCAACGCCGACGTGGACGCCCAGGGCGGCGCCTACGCCACCGGCGTCCTGGTCCTGATCAGCTCCGCCGCGATCGCCGTGACCATCGCCGCCCGGCGGGCCCGGGAACGCGGCTGGACGATCGGCTTCGCCGCGATCTCGCTGGTGTTCCTCTACACCACCGTGACGAACGTCATCGAGCGCCCCGACGGCGTCAAGATCGGCGCCTGCTTCATCGCCGGCATCATCCTGGTCTCGTTCCTCTCCCGCCTCGCCCGCGCCTTCGAGCTACGCGTGACCAGCGTCGTACTCGACGAGAAGGCCGAACGGTTCATCCGCGACACCGCCCACCGCAAGATCCGCTTCATCGCGAACGAGCCCGACCAGCGTGATGTGGCCGAGTACCGCGACAAACTTCAGCAGATCCGTACGGACAACGACCTCCCCGCTTCCGAGGACTTCATCTTCGTCGAGGTCACCGTCGGCGACCCCTCCGAGTTCGAGAGCGAACTACGGGTACGCGGTGAGGTCCTGCACGGCCGCTACCGCGTGCTCTGCCTGGAGAGTTCCACCATCTCCAACGCGCTGGCCGCCCTGCTGCTGCACGCCCGCGACCTGACCGGACAGCGGCCGCACATCTACTTCGAGTGGACCGAAGGCAGCCCCTTCGCCCAGTTCCTCCGTTTCTTCCTCTTCGGCCAGGGCGAAGTCGCCCCGGTCACCCGCGAAGTCCTCCGCGAGGCCGAACCGAACCGCGACCGCCGCCCCCGCGTTCATGTCGGCTGAACGCGGGCACCGCTCCACGCCAAGGGTGCGTCAAAGACACCCGACACGGCATCAGGGAAACGTCGGGAGAATCAGCGCCCGCACGCATCCCGCCTAATCTCTGCGGCATGGGACGGCGAACCGCTCCCGCCACGGCGACGCACGCCGGACGGCCGGACACAGCCGTCGACCGTCACTGGCGTACGGATGCGCGGCGCGCCCTCCAGTACTCCCTGGCGTTCGTCGGTCTGATCATGCTGCTCGACTGGGGCGCCGGTGCACTCACGCTGCCCCGTGCCGTGCTCTGGACCGTGCTCGGGGCCGGCGTCCTCGCCGTCCTTCTGCCGACGCGCGTGACGGCAGGCGACGGGTGGCTGGCCGTACGCGGCCTCATGGGCGAGCGCCGGGTACGTACCGATGCGCTGGTCGCCGTGCGGCTTTACGGCAGCGTCGCCGTGCACCTCGTCCTACGGGACGCCTCCGGACGGTGGCTGGCATTGGACCGCCGGGTTCTGGACACCAATCCGCTCCTCTGGCACCGGCTCGACACCGGAATCCGCCGCTCCCTCCATCGCGGCACGCTGCGGCACGGGACGCGTGTGCTCCAGGAACTGGCGGACCGGATCGACGGGCAGGAGGCACGCGCGGTCCTGGAGGTTTCCGGGTTGCGGTAAGCCCTCCTGCGAGCGCTGGCCGAGGCAGGCAGGGGCGCCTTGGCGGGCCCGGGTCCCAGGTCTCTTGGTGCCGGGCCGCGAGGGCGACGCCGTGCAGGCCGATCTGCCACAGCCCGGGTGTCAGGGCTGTGGCAGCAACCCGACAACACCCGGTAAGTTGCCTTGCGGAGTGCCGGGAAGTCTGGTCGGCGGCGGTTCAGCCATGGCCGAAACCATCGAGAGATGAGTACGTGACCGACCTTACTGCCCTCCTCCTTCTCGTCGTGTTCGCCACCTTGGTGGCCACCGGAGCCCGGCACTGGCGCATTCCCGCTCCCTCGCTGCTGGTCGTAGGGGGTGTGCTCATCGGGCTGCTGCCCCAGATTCCGGACGTCCAAGTGGCTCCCGACGTGATCAGCGTCGTCGTGCTGCCGCCGCTGCTGTACGCGTCCGCCGAGGAGATCCCCTGGCGCGAACTGCGCCTGGTGTGGCGGCCGGTCACCGTTCTCGCCTTCGGGCTGGTGCTGGCCACCGCTGCGGCCGTGGGGGCCGTGGCGTCCGCGGTCACCCCTCTCACCACCACCATGGCATGCGTCCTGGGCGCGGTGCTGGCCAGCACCGACCCGGTTGCCGTGACGGCCCTCGGGCGCAAGATCGCGTTACCGCCTCGCATCCAGGTGCTCGTCCAGTCCGAGAGCCTTTTCAACGACGCCACCAGCCTGGTCCTCTTCAAGGTCGCGGTGGGGACCGCCATAGCGGCCCATGCGGTCTCGCTTCCGGCGGCCGGCGGACAGTTCCTGGTGCTGGGCGGAGGAGGGGTGCTGGTCGGTGGCGCGGTAGCGGGCGTAGTGGCGCTGATCCGGCGGCGGACCGAGGACCCGACCCTGGAGACGGTGATCGCCCTGGTGACGCCGTACGCCGCTTACGTCCTCGGCGAGGACCTGCACACCTCTGGCGTAACCGCGGTCGTGGTCGCGGGAGTGGCGCTCGGCAGCACCGGCCACAAGCTCACCAACGCCACCATCCGTCTGCAAGTGCACGCCGTCTACGGCACGGTGGTCTTCCTCTTGGAGAGCGTCGTCTTCGCTCTCATCGGCCTCGAACTACCCGCACTCGTACGCCAGTTGAACTCTGACGAACGCGGCTGGCCACTCGGCGTACTGGCGGTGGCTGCCACGGTGATCGCCGTACGGCTCCTCGGGGTCCTCCCCCTCTCCGCCGTCATGCAGCGCCGCCGTGGCAATGGCACGGTCACCTGGCGCATCCCCGCGGTGGTCTCCTGGGCCGGCACCCGTGGCGTGATGCCGCTCGCCGCGGCGCTGTCCATCCCCTTGACCGCTGACAACGGCAGCCCGCTGCCGCACCGCTCGCTGATCCTGGTCCTGACCACCGGCGTCGTCGTCTTCACTCTCGTACTGCAGGGCTTCACCCTGGCCCCGGTCGTCCGCTGGTCCAAGATCGCCCTACAGCCGGAACACACCGCCCGCGAAGAGGCCCGTGCCCGCGCCGGACTCGCCAAGGCCGGCTTGGACTGTCTGGACGAACTGGAAGCTGTCGAGGCCGCGCCGGCCACCCTCGTCAACCAGCTGCGCCGCGGCCTGCTGGCCCGGCTCGACCAGGCCGACGCCGACCAGGAAGATGACACCGCCACTCCGTTCTCCGCCGCCACGGGCTACCGGGAACTGCGCCGCACCGTGATAGCCGCCGAAACCGCACAACTCCAGCGCCTGTACGCGGACAACCACATCAGCGACCTCACCCGCCGCCGGCTGCAACGCCGGCTGGACCTCGAAGACGCCGGACTCGGCGACGAATGAGCTCGGGCAACCGCTGTGTCACGCCCGCATCAGTGGCGATGTGCGGGTGATGGCTGCCCGGTAGGACCGGGTAGGAACGGTCACCGCGAGAACGGCCCGTCGGGCGTCGCGCGGCCGGAGTTACGCGTTATCGCGCCCCGGCCCAGCGCCGCCCCCCGGTGCTTGCCGGGCCCTTCAGAACCGGTCCGGGAACTTGACGGCGAGCACAAGAAGCCCGATCAATGATGCCGCCACCAGCAGCCCTACTACGCGCTCCACACTCATGACGGCACCGCCGGCGTCTTGTCTCCGCACATCAGGAACCTCCACGCGTCTCTGCCCGCACCTGTCCACTCCACCGTGGCGGCCCACCCGATGGCATGCGTATGTCGCTGCCGGTTCCTAACGGAATTCCAACAGCGGATGCACTCGATCGGCCCACATCCGCGTGTGCTCCCGTCTGGAACACATCAAGAACACTGACGGCCACCCCCTTGAGAACAAGCCAGGCAGCGGAGGCCGGAGGAGTCGGGCTCCGTACACGCCCTGCGCGCGGTCCCTGCACAACTGTCCGCGGCCGGCACGCGGCTCGCTCAGGGATACGTCTCAGGCCGCCTGCGTACTGTGCGGGCTTCCTGCCCGGCGGGTACCGCTACCGGAACGGTTGCGGCCGGCAGGGAGACGACCATCGTCAGGCCGCCTCCGGGGGTGTCCTCGGGGGTAAGGGTGCCGCCCATAGCCTCCGTGAGGCCACGGGAGAGCGCGAGGCCGAGCCCGAGGCCAGTGGTGTTGTCGGTGTCCCCGAGTCGCTGGAAGGGCTCGAACGCCCTCTCCCAGTCGGCTAGTTGAATACCGGGCCCGCGGTCGATGATCCGCAGTTCCACGCGCCCGGCCAGTGCGCTGGCGCCGATCGTGACCGGGCGCCCGGCGGGCGAATGCCGCACGGCGTTGGACACCAGGTTGGCGATGACGCGTTCCAGCAGCGGTGGGTCCGCGAGTACGTCGGGAACGGTCTCCAGCCCGTGGGTGACCGCGTGTACGTGCGCCTGTGGTGGTGAGTCGGGAAGGGTGTCCAGGGCGGTGGGAAGGACCTCGGCGAGCGCGATGGGTTCCAGGCGGAGCGTCAGGGCGCCCGCTTGGAGTCTGCTCATGTCGAGGAGGTTGTCGACCAGGCGGCTGAGCTTGGCCAGGGACTCCTCGGCGGTGGCCAGAAGTTCTTCGCGATCCTCGGGCGAGAAGTCCACCTCGTGACTGCGCAGTGAGCTGACCGCGGCCCAGCAGCCGGCCAGGGGCGTCCGCAGGTCGTGTCCGACCGCGGCGAGGAGTGCGGTACGCATGCGGTTGGCAGCCTTGACCGGCTCGACCTCGGCGGCTGCCTCGGCGAGCCGGGCGCGCTCCACGGCGGCGGTCAGATGCGCGGCGAAGGCGGTGAGCACGCGGTGCTCGGAGGCGGACAGCCGGCGCCCACTGAGCACCAGGACGCTATCGCCTCCTATTGCGATCTTGGTTTCGTGTTCCGGCGCCGGATCGCTCACGGCACCCGAGTCCCGCTCCCCCTCTCGGGGCCGCAGCCGGATGCTCTCCATACCGAAGGTCTCGCGGGTCCGTTCCAGTAGTCCGGATACGGCACGGTCCCCGCGCAAGATGTCACCCGCCAACGAGGTCAGGGTCTCGGCTTCCGCGGTCGCCCGCGCGGCCCGCCGGTTCAGGCGCAACGAGCGGTCGACGATTGCTGCGACGGTGACGGCGACGGTGGTGAAGGCGGCCTGGGCGACGACGATATTGGCTTCGGCAAAGGTGAGGTGGTCGAGGGGAGGGATGAAGTAGTGGTTCAACAGCAGCGAGGTCGTCACGGATGCGAGCAGTGCGGAGACCACGCCACCGATGCAGGCCACACCCAGCACCGTGAGCAGGAAGAGCAGGGCCTCGCTGGTGAGGTTGAGCGCGAGGGGCTCGGAGACCGCCCGCAGGAGCACGGTCAGCAGCACGGGCAGTACGAGTCCGGCCACCGGTCCGGCCACGCGGCGCGAGCGCGGCAGACCAGGGCCCGGGCCTGCCCCTCTCCTCCCCTGACCGGCATGCTCGTGAGCGACCGTGTGGACATCGATATCGCCCGACAGCTCCACCACGGTCGCACCCACGCCGCGGGGCGTCAGCAGCCGCCGCAGCCTGCCCCGGCGGCTTGCGCCGATGACGAGTTGGGTGGCGTTCTGGGCGCGGGCGAAGTCCAGCAGGGCGAGGGGCACATCGCCGCCGACCACGGAGTGGTAGCTGCCGCCGAGGCTCTCCACCAACTGCCGCTGCCCTGCCAGCGCGGCGGGAGACGAATCGGCGAGGCCGTCGCTACGGGTGATGTGGACGGCCAGCAGATCCCCGCCGGAGACGGGGGTCCCTCCTGCCCGGTCGGAGTTGAGAGCGCGGGGGAGGTCCACGATCCGTGCGGCGCGGCGGATCAGGGTCGCGCCTTCCGGGCCGCCGGTGAGCGCGACCACCACACGTTCCCGGGTCTCCCACAAGCGGCCGATACCGTGCTCGTGCCGGTACTTGCGCAGCGCTTCATCCACCCGGCCCGCCACCCACAGCAGCGCCAGCTCCCGCAGCGCGGTGAGGTTGCCGACCCTGAAGTAGTGGGACAGCGCCGCGTCGACCTTCTCGGGCGGGTAGATGTTCCCGTGCGCCATACGGCGGCGCAGCCCCTCCGCCGGCAGATCCACCAGCTCGATCTGGTCCGCCCGGCGGACGACCTCGTCGGGCACGGTCTCGTACTGCGGCACCCCGGTGATCTTCTCGACCACATCGCTGAGCGAGTCCAGGTGCTGGATATTCAGGGTGGCAACCACGTCGATCCCGGCAGCGAGGAGTTCTTCGACGTCCTGCCACCGTTTGGTGTTGCGGCAGCCCGGCGCGTTGGTGTGGGCGAGTTCGTCGATGAGGGCCACCTGCGGTCGCAGCGCCAGCACCAGGTCGAGGTCGAGTTCGGTGATGTCCGTACCTCGATGCCCGCAGGGCACTCCCGGCAGTACGTCGAGACCTTCGAGCATGGCCTCGGTGACGGGACGGTGGTGGCACTCGACGAAGGCCACCACCACCTTCGTGCCGCGCATGAACCGGCGCCGGCCCTCGTCCAGCATCCGGTAGGTCTTGCCCACCCCGGGGGCAGCCCCGAGAAAGACCTTCAGCCTGCCGGGCCGCGAGCCCGGCCCAACAGTCGTCGCGCTGCCCCACGCCATCACGTACTCCTTCACGGGCCCCACTACGGAAACGGGTGCTTCTCTTCTGGAAAGCGGCATGCCGGGCGGCACCGCGGAGGGCATCTGACGACAGGTCCTGCGACGTGGCAGTCGTGGCACCGTGGCGTGCGGCATTCTCCTGAGCATCGTCACTTCCCACCGGCAAATGCTGCCCCAGAGCGCGAAGACGTTGACGCAACTCTGACTCGTTGGCAGGCGCCGGGTCGGCCCCTTCCCGGTCTGGGTGAAGCCCACCCATGGAGGGCAGTCGTCCGCTCCGCCTGCTGTTGCCCGACGCCGTCATGAGGCCATCAGGGTCCGCCGTGCCCACGTAAGGGAACCGCCAACGAGGCTCGACCGCTCCACCAGCGGCATTTCGATGGAGCGAGACACAGGCCGCGGGGCACGAACGCGGCACGGGACAAGGAGCGTGGCCTCATGGGCGGACCCGAAGAGCGACGGCGCGTGGTGGTCGGCGTGAGTGGTTCGCTGGGAAGCCTGACAGCGCTGCACCGGGCCGCCGCCGAGGCTCGCGCTTCCGGGGCCGCATTGCGGACCGTGCTGGCCTGGGAGCCCCCCGGCGGCGAAATCTCCCACCGCGGTGGGCCGTGCCCGGCGCCGATGGCCGCCTGGCGCCGGATGGCGTGCGAGCGTCTGCTGAGCGCGCTGGAGGACGCCTTCGGGAACACCGAACCCGGGATTCCGCTGGAGCCCCTGGTCGTGCTCGGGAAGCCCGGGAGGGCCCTGCTGGCGGCCGCCGACCGGCCCGACGACCTTCTGGTGGTCGGTGCCGGAGCCCGCAGCAGGCTGCGCCGGGCCATGTGGCCCTCTGTCTCCCGGTTCTGCGTCGCCCGCTCCTGCTGCCCCGTACTGACCGTGCCGCCCTCTCCCCTGCGCCAGGCGCTCGATGCCGTACACCGCCGCAATACGTGGAAGCTCCCGCTCGACATGCGGGAGTTGGCGGACTGACCGGCGTGTGCGGCGCGCGGCATCCCTCGATCGAGGCCGCGCCGTCATCTACCGGCCGCTGCGCGCCCGCATCGCAGTGGTTGCCGCGCCCACCGGCCCTCTCGCGCAGCGGCTCATCGACGTGCCGGCAGGGTGCCGCTTGGCGCACGGCACCCGGCTCGGGCAACTCCGCTTGAACGGGCTCCGGTCCGATCCCTGGGCAGGTTGCCTCATGAGCGTTAGGGATCCGTCAATGCCGCGGTAGTGGCCGTAAGGACCGCGTCAACGAGGGGCGAGAACGAGCCACCGGCGCGATTCCCTCTCCTGGTCCGCCCAACCGAACCTCTCTTCAGGAGCTCACGATGGCCGATGTGGCCTTCGTCGTCACCACGATCGCGGTCTTCGCGCTGGTGGCCCTTGTCGCCAAGGGGGTGACGAAGCTGTGACCGCCGAAAACATCGTCGGCCTGGTCGTGGCCGTCGCCCTGCTGGGTTATCTCGTCCTCGCGCTTGTGTTCCCGGAGAGGTTCTGAGCCACCGATATGAACCCTGTTCTTGCTGACGTGCTCCAGGTCACCGCGCTCATCGCCGCGCTCGCCCTGGTGCACCGCCCGCTCGGCGACTACATGGCCGCCGTCTACTCCTCCCCCAAGCACCTGCGCGTAGAGAAGTGGATCTACCGCAGCGTGGGTGCCAACCCGGACGCGGCGATGCGCTGGCCCGCCTACCTTCGCGGCATTCTCATATTCTCCGCGGTCAGCGTGCTCTTCCTGTACGTGATGCAGCGCGTGCAGGACACGCTGCCGCTGTCGCTGGGCTTCAAGCCGATCGCCCCGGACCAGGCGTTCAACACGGCCGCTTCCTTCATCTCCAACACCAACTGGCAGTCGTACTCCGGTGAGGTGGCCATGAGCCATGTCACCCAGACCGCTGGTCTGGCCGTGCAGAACTTCGTCTCGGCGGCGGTCGGGATGGCGGTCGCGGTGGCGCTGGTGCGCGGCTTCGCCCGCTCGCGCACCGGTGATCTGGGCAACTTCTGGTCCGATCTTGTGCGCGGCACCGTCCGCATCCTGATCCCGCTCTCCATGATCGCCGCGATCGTCCTGGTCGCATGCGGTGCGATCCAGAACTTCGGCGACATCCACCACATCACCACCCTCGCTGGTGACAAGCAGGCCCTCAGCCCCGGCGCGGTGGCTTCCCAGGAGGCCATCAAGGACCTGGGAACCAACGGTGGCGGATACTTCAACGCCAACTCCGCGCACCCCTTCGAGAGTCCCAACGGCCTCTCGAACCTGCTGGAGATCTTCCTGTTGCTGGTGATCCCCTTCTCGATGCCGCGGACCTTCGGCAAGCTGGTGGGTTCGCTCAAGCAGGGTTACGCGATCGTCGCCGCCATGAGCGTCATCTGGTTCGCCGCTGTCATCGCCGTGACCTGGCTGGAGTACGCCCACCCGGGTACCGCCTCGCAGCTCGCGGGCGGTGCGATGGAAGGCAAGGAGCAGCGGTTCGGCGAGGGCGCCTCGTCGCTCTTCTCCGTCTCCACGACCATGACCTCCACCGGCGCGGTCAACTCCTTCCACGATTCGTTCAGCGGCCTCTCCGGCGGCGTACTGCTGCTGGGCATGATGCTCGGCGAGATCACGCCCGGCGGTGTGGGATCCGGCCTCTACGGCATGCTGATCATGGCGATCATCGCGGTGTTCATCGCCGGCCTGATGGTGGGCCGCACGCCCGAGTACCTGGGCAAGAAGATCGGCAGCCGCGAGATCAAGCTCGCCGCCTGCTACATCCTGATCACCCCGGCGCTGGTGCTGATCGGCACGGCGCTCGCCATGGCGCTGCCGGACGGCAAGGAGGCCATGACCAACATCGGGGCGCACGGCTTCTCCGAGGTCCTCTACGCCTACACGTCGGGCTCGAACAACAACGGGTCGGCCTTCGCCGGCTTCGGTGCCAATACGCCGTTCTTCAACATCAGCATCGGGCTGTGCATGCTGCTCGGCCGCTTCCTTCCGATGGTGTTCGTGCTCGCCCTGGCCGGCTCGCTCGCCGAGCAGAAGCCGGTCCCGGAGACCGCGGGCACCCTGCGTACCGAGAAGCCGCTCTTCGCCGGGCTGCTCGTCGGCACAGTCCTGATCATCACCGGCCTGACCTTCTTCCCTGCACTCGCTCTGGGCCCGCTCGCCGAGGGGATGACGTCATGACCGCCGACACACAGAAGCACGAGGACGAGATGTCCACGGTTACTCCGACCCGGGCGCCACACAGCGACGTACCCACCGGGCACAAGGATGACGGGCGGGTGGGCGCCGGCCTGTTCGACCCGAAGCAACTGGTGCAGTCGCTGCCCGACGCCTTCCGCAAGCTCGACCCGCGGGTGATGGTCAAGTCCCCCGTGATGTTCGTGGTACTCGTCGGCTCGGTGGTGACCACCGTGCTCGCGCTCAAGGATCCCGGCAACTGGTTCGGCTGGGTCATCGCCGTCTGGCTCTGGCTGACCGTCGTCTTCGCCAACCTGGCCGAGGCGGTCGCCGAGGGCCGCGGCAAGGCGCAGGCCGACACCCTGCGCAAGGCCAAGACCGACACCGTCGCACGCCGTCTCAACGGTGACGCGGAGGAGCAGGTCCCCGGCACCGAACTGCGCATCGGCGACCTTGTCGTCTGCGAAGCCGGCGACATCATTCCCGGTGACGGCGATGTCGTCGAAGGTGTGGCGTCGGTGGACGAGTCGGCGATCACCGGTGAATCGGCGCCGGTCATCCGGGAATCGGGCGGTGACCGCTCCGCGGTGACCGGCGGGACGAAGGTGCTCTCCGACCGTATCGTCATCAAGATCACGACGAAGCCCGGCGAGACCTTCATCGACCGGATGATCAACCTCGTCGAGGGCGCCGCCCGGCAGAAGACGCCCAACGAGATCGCGCTGAACATCCTGCTCTCCTCGCTCACCATCGTCTTCCTGCTGGCCGTCGTCACACTGAAGCCGTTCGCCCTCTATGCGGGCGCGGACAAGCAGACGTCGCTGATCGTGCTGACCGCGCTGCTGGTCTGCCTGATCCCGACGACGATCGGCGCCCTTCTGTCGGCCATCGGCATCGCCGGCATGGACCGGCTCGTCCAGCGCAACGTCCTCGCCATGTCAGGAAGGGCCGTCGAGGCGGCCGGAGACGTTTCGACGCTGCTGCTGGACAAGACCGGCACGATCACTCTCGGAAACCGTCAGGCATCCGAGTTCGTCCCCGTACGCGGCACGGCGGAGGCCGAAGTGGCGGACGCCGCCCAGCTCTCCTCGCTGGCAGACGAGACGCCCGAGGGCCGCTCGATCGTCGTCCTGGCCAAGGAGAAGTACGGGCTGCGCGAGCGGCACCAGGGCGAGCTGGTGGACGCGGAATGGGTGCCGTTCACCGCCCAGACCCGGATGTCGGGGGTGGACGTCGACGGCCGCAAGGTCCGTAAGGGCGCGTCCGGTTCGGTCATCGCCTGGGTTCAGGAGCATGGCGGCACGGTCGCCGACGACGCCGACACCCTGAGCAACGCCATCTCGCAGGCCGGTGGCACGCCGCTGCTGGTGGCCGTCGAGGACGACAAGGGCGCCCGCGTCCTGGGCGTCATCCACCTCAAGGACGTCGTCAAGGAGGGCATGCGGGAGCGGTTCGACGAGCTGCGCCGGATGGGCATCAAGACCGTCATGATCACGGGCGACAACCCGCTGACGGCCAAGGCCATCGCTGACGAGGCGGGTGTGGACGACTTCCTCGCGGAGGCCACGCCCGAGGACAAGATGGCCCTCATCAAGCGCGAACAGGCCGGCGGCAAGCTCGTCGCGATGACCGGCGACGGTACGAACGACGCCCCGGCACTGGCCCAGGCGGACGTCGGCGTGGCGATGAACACCGGTACGTCGGCCGCCAAGGAGGCCGGCAACATGGTCGACCTCGACTCCAACCCGACCAAGCTCATCGAGATCGTCGAGATCGGCAAGCAACTGCTGATCACGCGTGGAGCGCTGACCACCTTCTCGATCGCCAACGACGTCGCGAAGTACTTCGCGATCATCCCGGCGATGTTCTCGGTGGCCTACCCGGGCCTGGACAAGCTCAACATCATGGGCCTGGCCTCACCGGAGTCCGCGATCCTCTCGGCGGTCATCTTCAACGCGCTGATCATCATCGCGCTGGTGCCGCTCGCCCTCAAGGGAGTGCAGTACCGGCCGATGAGCGCCGACAAGATGCTGCGGCGCAACCTCGGCATCTACGGCCTGGGCGGGCTGATCGCCCCGTTCATCGGCATCAAGATCATTGACCTGCTCATCTCTGTGATCCCCGGAATCGGATGACCGCCATGAACAACTCCGTAGCAAGCACCCTCCGCCTGGCCTGGGCATCGCTGCGCATCCTGCTGGTCCTCACGGTCGTGTGCGGCGTCATCTATCCGCTGGTCGTCACGGGCATCGCACAGGGGCTCTTCCACGACAAGGCCAACGGCTCCGAGGTGACGGTCGACGGCAAGGTCGTGGGCTCCGAACTGATCGGTCAGAGCTGGAACATCAAGGGCACGGACAAGCCCGATCCCACATGGTTCCAGGGCCGCCCGTCCCACAGCAAGTACGACCCGATGGCCACCGGCTCCAGCCAGCTCGGAGCCAGCGATCCCACGCTGGTCAAGGACGTGAAGGCGGCGAAGGAGCAGGTCGCCGAGTTCAACGGCGTGCCGCAGTCCGAGGTCCCCAAGGACGCGGTCACCGGTTCGGCCTCCGCCATCGACCCCGGCATCTCGCCCGATTACGCCGAGATCCAGGTCAAGCGCGTGGCCCAGCACAACGGGCTGAGCGTGGCGCAAATCGAAAAGCTGGTGAAGGACAACACCGACGGCCGTACCGCTGGGTTCCTCGGTGAGCCCGCGGTGAACGTCCTGAAGCTCAACATCGCGGTCAAGGAACTGGCGCGGAGGTGAGTGGCCGTGTCGCGGGGGCCGGCACGGCGGGGCCGGCCACCCGCGACACCCCACGCAACATTCAGAAGGGGGAGACGAACGAGGACCCGGGTGCTGGTGGTCGAGGACGAACCACCACTCGTGCGGGCTCTTGAGATCAATCTCAAAGCGCGCGGCTACGACGTGGACACCGCGCCCGACGGATCCCAGGCCCTGTCCCTTGCTGCCATGAGCCCACCGGACGTCGTCCTGCTCGGCCTCGGCCTGCCGGACATGGACGACATCGACGTGATCACGGAGCTGCGTGGGTGGAGCCGGGCGTCGATCCTGGTGGTCGCCGCCCGCCGGACCTCCGACGAGAAGGTCGCCGCGCTGGACGCGGGCGCCGACGACTACATCACCAAGCCGTTCAGCATGGACGAGCTGCTGGCCCGGTTGCGGGCGGCGGCGCGCAGCAGCAGTTGCTGGAGGAGGTGTGGGGGCCTTCCCTCCGCACCCAGAGCAACTACCTGCGCGTCTACACGGCGCAGCTCCGGCGCAAACCGGAAGCCGACTCGGCGCGTCCCCGGCGCTTCTTCACCATGCACGGTATGGGCTACCGCTTCGACCCCTGACGACCCGGGCTTCGGACCATGATCCACACGACACGAGAGCGGGACCACGTGGCACGCGGCAAGCTTCGGATATACCTCGGCGCAGCACCAGGCGTCGGCAAGACCTACGCGATGCTGTCCGAGGCACACCGCCGTATCGAGCGCGGCACGGACTGCGTGGTCGCCTTCGTCGAGCATCACGACCGGCCACGCACCGAGGTGATGCTGCACGGCCTGGAGCAGACTCCACGCCGGGAGCTGGCCTACCGCGACACGACGTTCACCGAGATGGACGTGGACGCGATCCTGGCACGCAGGCCGGCCGTGGCGCTGGTCGACGAGATGGCGCACACCAACGTCCCCGGCTCGCGCAACACCAAGCGCTGGCAGGACATCGAGGAGCTGCTGGAAGCCGGGATCCATGTGGTCTCGACGGTGAACATCCAGCACCTGGAGTCCCTCGGCGACATCGTCGAGTCGATCACCGGGATACGGCAGAAGGAGACCGTCCCCGACGAAGTGGTGCGACGTGCCGACCAGATCGAGCTGGTCGACATGTCTCCGCACGCACTGCGCCGCCGCATGGCGCACGGCAACATCTACAAGCCGAACAAGGTCGACGCGGCGTTGTCGAACTACTTCCGGCCCGGGAACCTCACCGCGCTGCGCGAGCTGGCGCTGCTGTGGGTGGCCGACCGGGTCGACGAATACCTCCAGGAGTACCGGAGCGAGCACCAGGTCTCGAAGATCTGGGGTTCGCGCGAGCGCATCGTCGTCGGCCTGACGGGCGGCAGTGAGGGCCGTACGCTCATCCGGCGCGCCGCCCGCCTCGCTGAGAAGGGCGCGGGCGGCGAGGTGCTCGCCGTCTACATCGCCCGCAGCGACGGCCTGGCCGCCGGATCGCCCAAGGAGCTCGCCGTCCAGCGCACCCTCGTCGAGGACCTGGGCGGCACCTTCCACCACGTCCTGGGCGAGGATGTCCCCTCCGCGCTCCTGGAGTTCGCCCGGGGAGTGAACGCCACCCAGATCGTCCTGGGAACCTCCCGGCGCAAGGCATGGCAGTACGTCTTCGGCCCCGGCGTGGGCGCGACCGTCGCTCGCGACTCCGGGCCCGACCTGGACGTCCACATCGTCACGCACGAGGAGGCCGCCAAGGGCCGCGGACTCCCCGTGCCGCGCGGCGCGCGGCTGGGCCGGTCCCGGCTCATCTGGGGCTGGCTGACCGGGGTGGTGGGACCGGCGCTGTTGACGCTGCTGCTGTTGCAGTTCGGAGCGGCCCTCGGTCTCGCCAACGACATGCTGCTGTTCCTGACGCTGACCGTGGCGGCGGCGCTGCTCGGCGGTCTGCGTCCGGCGCTGGTGTCTGCCGTGGTGGGCTCGCTCCTGCTGAACTGGTACTTCACACCGCCCGTGGGTCACCTCACCATCGCGGACCCCAAGAACATCCTGGCGCTGGTCATCTTCGTCCTGGTGGCGATCTCGGTCGCCTCGGTCGTCGACGTTGCCGCCCGGCGTACCCACCAAGCCGCCCGTCTGCGCGCCGAGTCGGAGATCCTCTCCTTCCTGGCGGGCAGCGTGCTGCGGGGCGAAACCACCCTCGACGCCCTTCTGGAGCGGGTGCGCGAGACCTTCGCGATGGACACCGTGGCGCTGCTGGAGCGCGAGTCCGAGACAGCGCCCTGGACCTGCTCGGGCAGCGTGGGCGACACCAGTCCGCTCGCCCGCCCCGAGGACGCGGACGTCGACATGCCCGTCGGCGACCACATGGCACTCGCGCTGTCGGGACGTGTCCTGCCCGCCGAGGACCGCCGCGTGCTGGCGGCCTTCGCCGCCCAGGCCGCGGTCGTCCTCGACCGCCAGCGCCTGCAGTCCCAGGCCGAACACGCCCGCAAACTCGCCGAGGGCAACCGCATCCGCACCGCCCTGCTCGCTGCCGTCAGCCACGACCTGCGGACTCCCCTCGCAGGTATCAAAGCCTCGGTCAGCTCGCTGCGCTCCGACGACATCGAATGGTCCGACGAGGACCAGGCAGAGCTCCTGGCGGGCATCGAGGAAGGCGCCGACCGCCTCGATCACCTCGTCGGCAACCTCCTGGACATGTCCCGGGTCCAGACCGGCACCGTCACGCCGCTGATCCGCGAGGTGGACCTCGACGAGGTCGTGCCGATGGCCCTCGGCGGCGTGCCGGAGGACAGTGTCGTCCTCGACATCCCCGAGGACCTGCCGATGGTCGCCGTCGACCCGGGCCTGCTGGAGCGCTCGGTCGCCAACATCGTCGAGAACGCGGTGAAGTACAGCCCTGACGGCGAGCCGGTGCTCGTCTCCGCCAGCGCGCTGGGGAGCCGGGTCGAGGTGCGCGTCGCCGACCGTGGCCCCGGTGTCCCCGACGACGCCAAGGACCGCATCTTCGAACCGTTCCAGCGCTACGGCGACGCCCCGCGCGGCGCGGGCGTCGGGCTCGGTCTCGCCGTCGCCCGGGGCTTCGCCGAGGCCATCGGAGCCACCCTCACCGCCGAGGACACCCCCGGCGGCGGCATGACCATGGTCCTCACCGTTCCTGCCGCCGCCGGTCATCTGCCGGCCCCGCCCAACCTCCCGGACGCGGTCACGTCGTAGCCGGGGACCCGGCAGGCTGCGCGGCCGGGAGGCCGGGCGCCGCTCAGGTACGCGGTTCGGTCGGGTGCGGTTGGACTCCCGTCATCAGGAAGTCCAGTCCGCGCCGGGTCGAGACCACCACGACCCGGTCTCCGGCGCGCAGCATCCGGCCGTGCGAGGGGCGCCAGTCGAAGCCCGGCCGGTCGAGGCGCAGGCTGCCGAGCGTGTCCGTAGAGCGGGGAGATCCGGTAGATCCGGTCTCCTCGGCAGCGCCCACCGCCAGGACGCGCCATTCATTCGCGCGGAATGCCTGGTGGACCGAGCGTCCCTCCAGCTCCGGGTGGCCGGCGACATCCACCGTGGTGAAAAGGAGGGAGCCGCGTTCGACCGGCAGGATGCCCAGGACGTGACGCCCCATCATGGCGGCGGCGAAGGGCAGCGCCGCGAGAGCCGAGACGCTGCGACTGCGCGTGGTGGCGTCGGGGTAAGAGGCGCGCATGGTGCGGGAGACGGTGGCCGCGAAGTCGTCGTCGTAGAGCCGCATCACCACCCGTACCTGGGGGTTGCTCTCGCGCGCCGCCATCACGATGTCGAGGTTCTCGCCGTCGTCGCGGGTGAGCACCAGCACGGACCTGCTCTGGCGGATGCGCGCCCGGTCCAGGACGCCGGGGGCACCGGCGTCCTCCAAAAGCAGCGGCACACCGAGTTCGCGGGCCAGGGCGACGCCACGGGCGTGCGGGTCCCGCTCGACGACCACCACTTGATGTGCGGTGGTGCGCAGTTGAGCCAGTACACGGGTGCCGATCTTCCCCAGTCCGACCAACACGATGTGGTCGTGCACGTCCTCGGCCGGCGGATGTCCCACGGAGCCCTTGCGGAACGCCTCGGTGGCGTTCATGGTCGCGGCCACCACGAGCGGCAGGACCGCCAACCCGACGAAACCCGCGATGAGTTGGAGCACGCGGCGGGCCGGTGATTCGTCGGTCGCCGGGTCACCCATGGTGAAGATGTCCAGCAGCGGCAGATACACCGACTTCCACAACGGACCGGGCTCGGCCAGCGCCGTGGCCGCGGCCAGCACCAGCACGATCGCGGCCAGCGCGCCGAAGACCGCAAGCACCTGGTGGGAGAGGAACACCTTCCACGGCAGATGCGCCAGCCGGTCGCGCAGCCAGGCACCGTAACCCCGTCGGTCGCGCGGCGGGGCCTCGGGCGGATGGTGCTGGGTGACCTCCTCCAGCATCAGCCGGCCGTGGGTGAACTGCCGGTGGTAGGACGTGACCGTGTCGGGCAGCAGTTGGGTGCCCTCCTCCCCCGGCGTCTCCGGGCTGTCCTCGCTCGCCGGGTCGTCCTGGTGGGCCCCCGACAGCACTGCCAGCGTGGCCAGATCCGCGGACTGCGGCGGCGTACGGGCAGGCCGCACGACCCCTCGGAAGACCTGGCCCTCCACCTGCAGCGTGTCCCCCTGCCCCACCGCGGCGGCGGCCACCAGCTCAGGAACGGCGGTGTCGGTGTCGGACAGTACGGTGGTGGACATGTCGAGCGCCGTGTCCTCAGTCCTGCCGAGCGCTGACACGGCGCGGTCCAGAAGCCGTTCCAGATGCTCACCGCGCTCGCGGTTGTACATCCGGATGACCAGTCGGACCGTCGGGTTGAGAGTCCGGGCCAACAGTGCCGCCGTGACATTGACCTGGTCGTCGCGGTAGGTCAGGGCGAGCGCGGCCGCCCGCTCCACACCCGCGGCCCGCAACGTCTGCTCGTCAGGACGGGCGGCAACGAGCAGCTCGACGGGGGACTGCGGATCGCGGTGCAGCGCGGCGATCTCCGGCGCATGCCCCTCGCGCCGGGACGGCAGCACGACGGTGACCGCCTCACCGCACACCGCGTCCAGGGTCACCCCCAGCCGGTGGGCGAGCCCGTCGTCACCGCAGATCACCATGTGCTGGGAGCGTTGCCCAAAAGGCAACCGGAGATGCAGAGTTGACGTCACATCATCAAGATTGCCGGTACATGACATGCGGTTCCGATGCACACACCCGTTCGGCATCAAGGTTGCGTAAGGGCTACCTCTCCGCGCGATCGGCGAGCTCCTCCGCAAGGGTGGCATCCGAACTGCACAAGGTGTGTTGTCCTGCTGGGAGTTCCCGGGTAGACGCGAGACCACCCGTTCAACTTCAGTAGTGCTCTTGATCGCTGGGGTCTTGGGGCCACACCGATGCGGGAAACTCCCCGAGGACCTCGGCCATCGTCTCCGCGAGCCCGATGATTCGCTCGTACGGCTTGTGCTCCTTGATCCACCCGATCATCCGGTCCCCGTGCAACCGCCAGCCCATCTTCGCGTCCGCCGTCATCCGGACCACTCGTTCGGTGAGGATGAGTTCAGCGAAGTCGGGATCGACCGAGCACGCGACCATACGGGGGCTGCGGCCTTGGGGCAGTTGGATGGGGGTGCCGGCGCGGGGTGGGAGGGGTTCCGTACCAAGCCAGCGCACCAGGCCGGCGACGGTGACCGAGGCGGCGGGCAGCGGGCCCGGCAGGGTCAGCACCGCCACCGAATACCTGCTGACATCGGTGGGGTGCCGTCCGCCTTCATGCACGGCGGCAAGGTGGAAGAGTGTCGTCTCGAATCCACGCACGTGCCCTTCGAGTACATGCTTGACGTGATTGCCGCGCGTGCCGAAGGGGTGGCCGGGTGTGCCGAATGCCTTCACCCAGCCACGGGGTTCCCGCTTCCGGTAACGCCATTCAGGGTCCTCGCGATACGCGCGGACGCTCTTCCAGACCTGCCACATTTCCTTGCTGTCTCCTCAGTTTTCGTAGGCGCCGTCGGGGTCGGTCAGCGCGGAGCGCGGCTTATCGAACGGGCTATCCGGACGGTCGGCGGTCTGATCGCTTTCGTTGGCGCCGAAGTCTCCGTACACCACGCCATTGGTGGCGGCCTCCCGTCCGGGGCCGAAGGTCGGTCCGGTCTCGGGGTCGCGGTGCCGCCCTCCTCCGCCGAGTCCGCCGCGCTCGTACCAGGAATCACCAGCGTGCACCGCCCCTCCGCCCACCGCGCCGCCGAGACCGCTGGTGATCAGATCGGGGATGATGCTGTCGCTCGTCTTGCCGCCCGCGTGGTTGTCGGCGATATCGACCCCGTCGGCGGCCATCTGGCCGGCCCCGCTGGTGACCGCGCCCGTGGCTGTCCTCCCCGCGAAGCCTTTGCCTCCGACGACATCGCCGAGCGCACCGGGAAGCTTCGTGCCCAGCGCCCGGCCGCCCGCTCCCAGCACTGTGCCCACGCTGCCGGCCACTGCCGCGTCCTGGAAATCCTGGCCCACGGTGATCTCCTGGCCGGTGAATGCCTGGCCCAGCACGTTTCCGGTGAAGTTGCCCGCGGTGTTCGTCGCCAGCTCCACACCGAATTTCAGGAACTTGCTGCCCTCCGTCAGGGCCCGAAGGCTCTCCAACGCCGATTCGACCGTCTTGAGGACCCTGCCGAGCCGTGCGACGACGACGCCCGCCTCGGCAACCTCGGCCGCCGCGCTCCCGGCCGCCACCAGATCGGAAAAGCCTGCCGTGACGACGGTCAGCCCGATGCCCACGGCCGCGGTGACCGCGAGCTCCTCAAGGACGTGCTCAACCTGCTTGTTGGTGTCCTCGATATGGTCGGCCGCCTGCTCAAGCTCCTTCGCCACTTCATGGAAGCGGGGCAGTGCGTGGTCCATCTGCTCCTTCGTGTGCTGCCAGTGCGCGCGGAATCCGACGGCCGCCTGCCCGTCCCAGTCCGACTCGTCCAGATCCTCCACCTGGCGGTTCAGGTCGGCTCCCGCCGTCCGCAGGTTCTGGGCCATCTCCCGCCACGCCGCAGCACACTTCCGCAGGACCTCGGGATTGCCGCCGGGCTTGAGGATGTTGAAGCTCTTCTCGATGTGCTGCTGTTTCTCGGCCACAGCGCTACGCCCCCTTGAATACGGCCGCGTGCTGCGCGTCGGTGTGCTCATAGCTGGCCGCCGATTGGGTGAGCCCCCTGGCATATCCGGCCAGTTGCTGACACAGCTGCTGGAGGCTGGTCACCGTGGCCTGCGTCATCTCTACGTATTTCGCCAGCGCTTCGGTGGATTCGCTGAGCACTCCGAACGCGTCGTCCACATTCTCCGCCTTGTCGGCGAAGTGCTTGACCTGCGCGTCGAGCCGGTCGTCGGCGTGGGTGAAATCCCTGGACAATGCCCGAAGTTTTTCCGGATGCACGGTGAAGTGTTCCTGCGTCATGACGGGCTCCCCCCGATGAACGTGATCTTCCCAGACACGCTAACGGGCGGCGGACTGGGGCAGCGCCACGTTCAAGTTAAGACGGCAACAAGGACGGGCAATTCTTGGCATGCACTCAGTCACGACACAGTCAACTCCGCTGGCAGTAAGCCACATTCGACGGCCCCCTGCAGGACTGCAGTCGGCGCAGCCATCCAAATGGCTCAGACTGCACAGACCGTTTCGTTTGGACCCCAGGTGTGAGAGGCGCGCGGAAGGCGGTCCAGAAGGTCGGTGCGATCGCTTTCGAGTACCGCACTGGTCGCCTATGAAGAGACCTGGCCAAGGAGTTCGGCTCCTGGAAGGGCGGCCGCAACCGGCTGAGCAGACGGGCCAGGCGACGGCATGTGAGAGAAGGTCTTCACCGCCCCGCTGAACGGGCCGACTCTCGGCCCGTAAGAGAGCCGCAAATACCGTACGTGACGAGCCCTGCACCGCTCCGTGACGCCGTAGATTTCCTGGCGGCCGACGGATGCGTGAACGACAGCTTCCACGCCCGCCACCTGCGCGCCGTCTTGCCATCCCGACCGGCCAACCGCCTCGTCCACAGGCCAACTGCCCCGCAGGCGGCCGCATTCTCAGAAAGTCTCCGCATGGCTCCCGCCCCCCGCACCCCAACGGCGCCGACGTATTCCGCGACCGGGCCGGTCTCCCTCGCGCCCCAGGGCGCCCCGCAGCCCGTGGGCCGGCGACGGCGGCGGAAACCGGGCAGTCTCCTGGACGCAAGGGTGCTGCTGACGTCGCTCCCCGAGGCGCTGCGCAAGCTGCACCCGCGGGCGCTGGCCACCAAGCCGGTGCTGTTCGTCGTGGCGTGCGGCTCCCTCCTCACCACCCTGGCCGCGCTGCTCGCCCCGTCCGTTTTCACCTGGCTGATCAGCTGCTGGCTCTGGCTGACCGTCATCTTCGCCAATCTTGCCGAAGCGGTCGCCGAGGGCCGTGGCAAGGCTCAGGCCGCGTCCCTGCGCAAGGCACGCACGGACATCTCCGCCCGCCGACTGCGCAACAACTGGCGGGTCGGCCTAGACGTCCACACCGCCGAGACCGAGACCGTCCCCGCTGCCGATCTGCAACCGTTCGACTTCGTGGTGGTGCAGGCGGGCGAGACGATCCCGGCGGACGGCGATGTGGTCGACGGTGTGGCTGCGGTGGACGAATCGGCGGTCACCGGCGAATCGGCACCAGTCATCCGTGAATCCGGCGGCGACCGCTCCGGGGTCACCGGTGGCACCACCGTGCTGTCCGACCGCCTCGTCGTGCGCGTCACCTCCCGCCCCGGACAGTCCTTCCTGGACCGGATGATCGCGCTGGTCGAGGGCGCGACCCGGCAGCGCACGCCCAACGAGATCGCGCTGCACATCCTGCTCGCCGCGCTCACCATCGTCTTCATCCTCGTCGTGGTCACCTTGCAGCCGATGGCCTCCTACGCCGGCGCGGCCCAGTCGACGACGGTTCTCGTCGCCCTCCTCGTCACCCTGATCCCGACGACGATCGGCGCGCTGCTCTCCGCGATCGGCATCGCCGGCATGGACCGCCTCATCCAGCGCAACGTGCTGGCCATGTCCGGACGCGCGGTCGAGGCCGCGGGCAACATCAACACCCTGCTGCTCGACAAGACGGGCACCATCACCCTCGGCAACCGCGAAGCCGTCGCCTTCGTTCCGCTCCCGGACGCCGACGAACTCCAGCTCGCGGACGCCGCCCAGCTCTCCTCACTCGCCGACGAGACCCCCGAAGGCCGCTCCGTCGTCGTCCTCGCCAAGAACGCATACGGGCTGCGAGAGCCTTCCCAAGGAGAGCTCCAGCACGCCGAGTACGTCGACTTCAGCGCGCACACCCGGATGAGCGGCGTCGATCTGCGCTGGGCGGACGCAGTCGGTTGCGCCATCCGCAAGGGCGCGGCCGCGCAGATCATCGAGTGGGTGACGGGGCGCGGCGGCGAAGTGCCCGCCGAGGCACGCATGTTCACCGATGCGATCGCCGCCTCTGGCGGTACACCGCTACTGGTCGCGATGCACGACGCGCACGGGGCGCGGGTACTCGGCGTCATCCACCTCAAGGACGTCATCAAGGACGGCATCCGCGAACGCTTCGCCGAACTGCGCCGGATGGGGATCCGCACGGTGATGATCACCGGCGACAACGCCCTCACCGCCAAGGCCATCGCCCAGGAAGCGGGCGTCGACGACTACCTCGCCGAAGCCACCCCCGAGGACAAGCTCGCTCTGATCACCCAGGAGCAGGAGGGCGGCAAACTGGTCGCGATGACCGGTGACGGCACCAACGACGCCCCCGCGCTGGCACAGGCGGACGTCGGTGTGGCCATGAACACCGGGACCTCGGCCGCCAAAGAGGCCGGGAACATGGTCGACCTGGACTCCAATCCCACCAAACTCATCGAGATCGTCGAGATCGGCAAACAACTCCTCATCACCCGCGGCGCGCTCACCACCTTCTCCATCACCAACGACGTAGCCAAATACTTCGCGATCATCCCGGCCATGTTCGCCGGCGCCTATCCCGGCCTGGCCGACCTGAACGTCATGGGCCTGCACAGCCCGACGTCCGCCATCACCTCCGCGATCATCTTCAACGCCCTCATCATCATCGCCCTGATCCCGCTCGCCCTACGCGGCGTGCGCTACACCCCCGCCTCCGCCCACGACCTGCTGCGCCGCAACCTCACCCGCTATGGACTCGGCGGCCTCCTCGCCCCGTTCCTCGGGATCAAACTCATCGACCTGCTGATCTCCCCGATCCCCGGCCTCGGCTGAGCGTCGCCGCAGCTGCACGGGATACGCGCTACGGCCACGGCAGCCTGAAAAGCTGATCCGCACTGCCCTGCGCGCGACGGGCAAGGCGGTCGACGTGCTCGACGCCTTGCCCGGCCGGATCGAGTTCACCAAGCGGAGAGCGGACGTCACCCCCTTCAGCCAAAGTCCCTTCCGCGCCTGGAGGACCGGTTTCCGCGAGCCGCGATCTTGGTCTCAAGCCTTGGGGACACAACCGGCGCCGCTGAAGCCTTGTCGCGTCCTTGACGCTCCCCACCATGCCGTGGGCCGCTGTACTGTTCTATAAAAGCTATAACAGAACGACAGTGGGAGTCCGACGTGATCCTCAGCCTCGACCTGGACAGCGAGGTGCCGATCTACCAGCAGATCCGGAACCGGATCGTTGAGGCCATCGCGTCCGGCGAACTGGTCGAAGGCAGTTCGCTGCCCTCGACCCGGCAGCTCGCCGTCGATCTGGGCATCAATTTCCACACCGTGAACAAGGCGTATGACCTACTGCGGCGGGAGGGGCTCCTGCGGATCAACCGCAAGAGCGGCGCCCTGGTGCAGCGTGACTCCCGCACCGGCCCGCCGGAACCCGGCTTCACCGACGAGTGGGAGACCCGGCTGCGGACGCTGCTCGCCGAAGCGGTCGCCCACGGCGTCGGCGATCCGGCGGTACTGCACAGCTGCGGATCCGTCCTGACCTCGTTCACGTCATCCGCACGTACCGCAGGCGGCGCCGACCCCGGCGCAGAGCAAGGAGATTCGGCGTCATGAACAGCGGAACACTAATGGTCCACGCGGGCGTACCGCTGGTGGTGTTGGCGGTGGCGTGGCTGACCCCCTCACTGACGAGTCCGACGCTGCCCTTCGGAGTGCGCATACCCGCCGCCCGGGCGGACGCTCCGCTGATCGCCGAGCAACGCAAGCGCTATCGATGGCTGGTGGGCACGGCCGGTGGAGCGCTTGCCGCCCTGAACGTCGGGCTGTCGGCCACCACCCATTTTCTGGTGTGGCCCGGCGTGGTGCCGGCGTTGATCCTCGCGGTGTTCCTGGCCGCCTTCAACCGGGCCCGGGTGGCGGTCGCGGCGGCCAAGCGGGATGAGGACTGGTACCGCGACCTTCGCCAGGGCGTGGTGACCGACACCTCGCTCCGCACTGATCCGGAAGCCTTTCCCTGGCTCTGGTCGATCCCGGCGCTGCTGATCGTGGCGGCCACGGTGGTGACCTCCATCGTCCGGTACCCGTCGGTTCCCGAGCGTCTCGCGGTGCACTTCAACGCTTCCGGCATCCCCGACCGCTTCGCCACCAAGTCGGTCGGCAGCGCGTTCTTCCCGGTCTTCGTGCAAGCCGGAGTGACCGCGATGATCCTGGTACTGGCCTGGTTCTCGTTCCGCGCCCGGCCGGAACTCGACCCGGCGCGACCCACCGACTCCGCGCGCAGACACCGCCGCTTCTCGGTGCGTGCCGTGATCTCCCTGCTGGTGCTGGCCGCCTGCGTCGACCTGTCGATGCTCGCCGGGGCCTGGCCGATCTGGCATACCGACCAGAAACTGTCGCCGGTACTCGTGCTGCTGCCGATCCTGGTCGGTCTCGCCATCGTCGTCGGCGTCGCGGTACGTACCGGGCAAGGGGGGAGCCGACTGCCCGCCGAAGGCGACGGGGCGCCGGAGGGGAACACCGGCGTGGTCCGGCGCGACGACGATCGGTACTGGCACGGCGCGGGATCGCTCTACGTCAACCGCGCCGATCCCGCGCTGCTCGTACAGAAACGGTTCGGTTTCGGCTGGACCCTCAACTTCGGCAATCCACGCGCGCTGCTGCTGTTCGCGCTCATCGTGGGCCTGCCGCTCGCCCTGCCACTGATCGTCCGCTGAGGTCTGGCGAAGGCACACAGGCGACCACCACCTTTCCTGAATCCTCTACCCGTTGGGAGAACACATGCGTGGGCGCACTACCACTTGGCGGCGCTGCACACTGGCCGTAGTCATGGCCACGGTCGCCATCACCACGACCGGGCCGGTGTCAGGGACGGCAGAAGCCGCCACATCAACCCGCTCCACCCCGCTCATCCCCGCCGGCGATCGCCAGGTGCGGTTCACTGCCGACGGCACCACCACGTACGGCACCGTGCACATCCCCGCCCATCGCGCGGGCCAACGGCTCCCCGCCGCCCTGCTGATCCCCGGCAGCGGCCTGACCGACCGCAACGGCGACCAGCCGCCCGCGACCACCCCGCACACCCTCGCCCTGTTCGCGAGCACCCTCGGCGATGACGGTGTGATGAGCCTGCGCTTCGACAAGTACGGCACCGGCCGTACCGGATGGGGCCGGTACAAGAACTCGGACCACATCGACATGGCCGCGTACACCGGTCAGGCCGTGGCCGCGTACAACGTCCTGCGCGCCCAGCCCGAGGCCGACCGGAACAAGCTGCTCATCGTCGGGCACAGCGAGGGAGGCCTCCAGGCCCTGCTCGTCGGCCGCGCCGTACGGACGAAGCCCGCCGGGCTCGCGCTCATCGCCCCGCAGGACACACGGCTCCTGGACGCGATCGACCATCAACTCGCAGGCACCTTGGACCGACTCGTCGCAGCGGGTGAACTCAGCCCCACACAGGCACAGTTGAACAAGAAAGGCGTATCCCGGGCCATCGCGGACTTCCGCGTCGAGCGCCAGGTGGACACCTCAGGGCTGCTGCCGTTCATCGCCTCCTTGCTGAACGGATTGTTCGGTCCGCACAACGCCACGTTCGTCCGCAGCGACGACGCCATCTATCCGCCGGACATCGCCCGGCGCGTCGCCCACGGCACCCGCACCATGGTCACCTGTGGCACCGCGGACACCCATCTGCCGTGCCGGACCACGCCGCCACTGCTCACCGCCTTGGCCGCGGCCCGCACCACCGGTCCCGGGCTACGCATCCTGCCCGGCCTCGACCACTTTCTTCACCCCGCGGGCACCCCGGTCAACGACCAGATGATCGCCCCGGCCGCGCAGAGCGCCCTGCACGACTTCGTCCGCCCCTGGCAGCACCTCACGACGAGCTGAGCACCTCACGTACCGCCACGACGATGCCGACGGGCCCGCTCTGGTGGACCATGCGCCCGACGGAAGGGCGAACGCGCCGTGTGTTCGGGCGCCGAGCCGCCATTTCCCTGGCGTGCCCGGCGTCAGCGTGTCGCTGAGACCAGTTCGATGTGCGCCGCAGTTCCGCAGCCCCCGGTCCCGACGTCGTGCTGCAGGCCAGGCGGTCGGCGCGCCGTGCGCCACCAGGCCGGGCGGCGGCCGGACATGGCCTCAAAGCGGCGCGGGTCCCTCGCCTGGCCCTGCGAGTCCGCAAGCGCCGGATGCGGGCGCCCAGGGTCACAGTGACGACTGCGGTGCAGAGCGCTCCGGCGACGGTCCAGGTCACCCCTTCCGTAAGGCGCCAGATGCCCGTGCCCGTCATGTGCCCCCCACGGCCACGTTCTCCGTTCCTTGCCCATGTTCCCCGTTAGAGGACACTGATCCACGGCACTACCAAGGCTTGGGATCAACCGGCCGAATTGTCCTCGCGATATTTCCTCAGTAGCCGACATTGCGGTTGGCGTAGGCAGCCCACTCCTGGAACCTTGAGCCTCGACCAGGGCTCGCGGGCCGTGTGCGCGGCAGCTGGCGGTGGGCGGCTCCTCACCCTTCTCACTGGAGGCCGGGCGACTTCTTTCCCACGCGCCAAGCGGTGACGGGTGCCGCCGGCCCGCCGCCATCGCCCCGGAGCCCTGCTACGTGTTCAGGCTCCGCGAGATCCGCTGGCCCCAGAACGCGATGTGCGGGTGCGCTACACCTGGGAACCGCCGGCTATGGCGACCGGTAAGTCCTGACATGGGGAGGCTGGGCAGGCGGGCGGCATGTGGGTCAAGCCGCGTTGATGTGCTCGGACTGCACGCCAGTCCTAGGGCCACCGAAGTAGCGCGGATCGGTCCGCGGACTGCGGCGAGGAGCGGTGGCTGCGCGTAGATTCGACACATGCCCGACCTTGAGCCGTTCGACCTCGACGCCTATCTGGACCGCATCGGATGGCAGGGCAGCCGGCGCGCCGACCTCGAGACGCTGCGGGGTGTCCATCTGGCGCACGCTCTGGCCATTCCCTTCGAGAACCTGGACTCGCTGTCCGGGCAGGCCCCCTCCCTCGCCACAGCCGATTTGCTGGCCAAGATGGTCCACGGCCGGCGCGGAGGTTACTGCTACGAGCACAACGCTCTGCTCCGGCTGTCCCTGGAGACGCTGGGGTTCCAGGTGACGCCGCTGGCCGGGCGGGTGGTGCTGGAGGCGCAGAGCCCGGAGAGCCGCCCGCGGACCCATGCGATTTGGCAGGTCACGGTGGCGGGCGAGCCGCAGGCGTATCTCGCGGATGTGGGCTTCGGCTCGGTCGGTGCGCTGCTGCTGCCGGTGCCGCTGGTGACCGGAACCGAGTCTGAGGGCGCGGGGCGCCGGCACCGGCTGGTGCCGCTGCCGCATCGCGGCCCGCTGGAGCTGTGGGAGCTGCAAGCGTACGACCGCCGGAAGCGGGACTGGGTCGGTCAGTACGCCTTCACACTGGAGCCGTTCGCCCCCCGCGACTTCGAGGTGTTCAACTGGTACATCAGCACCCACCCGCGCTCTCCGTTCACCCAGCGCCCTCTTCTGCAGAGGGCCACCGCCGAGCGTCATCTGTCGTTGGACGGCTTCTGGTTGACCGAGACCCGTGCCGACGGCACGGTCGCCGAGCGCGAGCTGACGGACGAGGCGGAGGTGTGGCGCGTCGCGGAGGAGGAGTTCGGGATCGCGGTACCGGAGAGGCTGACGCTCCCGGAATGATCCGCCGACCGGTCCCTCTTTCTGGACGGAGGCGCCGGGGCGCGGTGGCCGACTGCGATCAGGTCGTGAGCCGGGAGCCTGGGCCCGCCTCGGCGGACCTCGCTTGGTGAATGATCTCTGCTCGCGACCTTCGACCTGAACGAGGGCGACTGACGGAGCATCAGTTCTGCGGCGTGCCGCCGTCCGCCGCCAGGCGGGTGAGCCACTCGCGCAGCAGGCACTGCTCGGCGTCGCTCAGGACGTCGGCGTCGTCGGGGAGGGCGGCACGCAGCGCGCGGGCCGCTGGGGCGGGGCCGGACTCCGCGGCGGGGACCGTCGGTTCGGCGCGGGTGACGGCGGCGACCATGGACTCGCGAAGGACGGTCAGCAGCGCCGGATTGCGGCGTTCCGCGGGGGTGGAATGCCAGGTGGTGACCCCGCCTTGGCCGGTGGCCTGGATGATCTGGGCGGCCAGTTCCTCGTCGACCCGCAGCCATCCCGCGGCCGCCAGCCGACGCACCCGACCGCGGAGGATCTCCAGGCCCGCGCGGTGCGCCGCGTCCGACCCCGAGCCGGTGGCCCTGTTCATCACGGCGAACAGCTCGGGGCGCGAGACCCCGAACTCCACCACCATGTCCCAGCCGCGGCGCAGCTCCTCCACCGGGTCCTCCGGCGCGGGGTCGAGCTGCGCGCGCTTGCTCTCCAGGAACTGCGCATAGCCGTGTTCGGCGACCGCCTCCAGTAGCCCGTCCTTGTCGCCGAAGTGGCGGTAGATGGCCGGCGGCTGCATCCCGGCCGCGGCGGCGACCGCGCGGGTGCTCACCGCGTCGGGACCGCCGCTCTCCAGCAACTCGATGGCCGCCTCGATGATGCGCCGGCGGGGACTGTCGGGGGTGTCACGGATGGGCATGTATCGATGATATCGGAAGTTCGCTTCCATCGTTAGTTTCAATGTTATCGTTGAAGTGATTCCACTGGAAACATCACTTGGAGAACCCCATGATCATCGTGACCGGAGCCACTGGAAACCTCGGCCGCCGCACCGTCGAGCGCCTCCTGGAGCGCCTCCCAGCCGACCGCGTCGGCGTCAGCGTCCGCGACCCCCGCAAGGCCCAGGACCTCGCCGTCCGCGGCGTCCGCGTCCGGCAGGGCAGCTTCGACGACCCCGCCTCACTCGTCCACGCCTTCGAGGGCGCCGATCAGCTGCTGCTCGTCTCCCTCGACCGCACGGGCGAGGAGTGCGTCACCGGCCACCGCGCCGCTATCGACGCCGCCGTGAAGGCCGGAGTCGGCCGCATCCTGTACACCAGCCAGATGGGTGCCGCCCACGACTCCCGTTTCCAGGCATGCCGTGACCACGCCCAGACCGAGGACCTGCTGCGCGCCACCGGCCTGCCCTGGACCGCGCTGCGCAACGGCTTCTACGCCGCCAGCGCCCTGCAGTTCCTGGAGTCCGCCCGCCGCACCGGCGACATCGCCCTCCCCGCCGACGGCCCCGTCGCCTGGACCGGCCACGACGATCTCGCCGAGGCCGCCGCGGCGATCCTCACCGACGAGGGCCGCTTCGAGGGGCCCACCCCGCCGCTCACCGGCCCGGCGGCGCTCGACTTCGACGCCGTCGCCGAGATCGCAGCCCAGGCCACCGGGCGGCCCTTCACCCGCACCGTCGTCCCCGGCGACGCCTTCCACGAGCAGGTCCTGGCGCACGGCGCCCCCGCCCCGATCGCCGACCTGATGCTGAGCATCTTCGCGGCGGCACGGAATGGTGAGTTCACCGCCGTCGACCCGACCCTGGCCGCATTGATCGGTCGAGAGCCCGCCACCTTCCGCACCCTGCTGGAGCACACCTGGGCGGAATAGACCCGGTGGAGCACGCACCCGCCGCCATGTGCGCCGTCCTCGGCCCCCGTACCCAGCACACCCGCCGGCTCGACCGGGTACAGAGTCAGATCGACGCATCTCGCCGCGGTCAAGAAGGCGTGCGCCCACAGCGGCTGCTGTTCGCCGCGGCGGTGATACCCGGTCAGCGCTGTGCCACCTGCCCCTCACGGGTGGAGGCCGCCGCGCAGGAACCTGCCGAACGAGGCTGAGCAGGCCGTCAGGAAAACACGTATGGAGCCAGGCCCAGGTACGGCGATCAGCTGCCTACGGGCGACGAGGCAAAGGGCGCGGCGCTGCCGCGGGGGCAGGCATCACCTGGACACGGCCCTGGCGGCCGCGGACCATCGGCAAGGTCGAATGCTGCCACCGCCCCCTGCTGGTGGAATGGGCACCTGCGCATCCTCGGCCCCGCCGCCCGGAAAGGCCTGACGCCATCCAGCGGAAACGTCTGCCGTCCGCGGGGGAAGGTCACCGGAACCGACGGGCGCGGGTATGCGTTCTTGCAGCCAGTGAGTCCTCACGCGACGCTGTGGGCTGACGATCTGCCGGGGACGGACGGGGGTAGGGCGTGTCGCGAGGTGGGAAGATTACGGTCATGGTGGCCGCGGTGGCCGGCATTGTGTCGACACCGTTGGTCTGGCTGCTGGACAGTCCGGATGCCGGCCAGCTGGTCGGTGCCTCGGTCCAGGCCGCTACCGGCATCGCCGCCCTGGTCTGGGCACTGCTGCAACGTCCGCCTGCCCCGGCCCCCGTTCCTGGACCGGTGGACGTCGCTGTCGACACCGGGAAGGCGAAGGGGACCGACGGTGGCACGGCCCACACCGGTGTGCGGCGCCCCGGCGGGGCGGGGACCGGGTCGGCGAAGGCTGAGCGCACAGGAGATGCCACCGCTGACGGCCCAGGAAGCAGTGCCGGCACCGGCATCGACTACACCTGACCAGGACGGGGACCCGCGATGAAGTGGCGAAAGCGTAAGCCCGCACCCCAGGACGGTCAGGAACCCGGAATCCAGGTCGCGGACACCGGTCCCGCCCAGGCAACCGGCGGCGCCACAGCGGTCACTGGCTACCGAGGAGCGCCCCGCACAACCGGAAGCTCTCCTGCGGCAGGGCACACCTCGGTCTCGCGGACGGGAACTGCGAACGCAGCCCCCGGCAGCGCAGCGGTGAGCGGGTACGTCGCCGGGAACGTCACGGTCGAGTACCGCGCTGCGCCGCGCACCCCGGCGTCCTGGCCGCACCAGGTCGGCGTGATTCCCCGTGAAACAGCGGCCTTCCAGGAACGCGACGAGGCAGAGGGGCTACGAGCCGCGCTTCCAGACGGCGGTACGGCGGTGCTGTGCCAGGTACTGCGCGGCATCGGTGGGGTCGGCAAGACCCAGCTCGCCGCCCACTACGCCCGGCAGGCGTGGAACGCGGGCGAACTGGATGTGCTGGTCTGGGTCGGCGCCAGCAGCAGGTCCGCCATCATCGCCGCCTATGCCCAGGCCGCCGAAGAGTTACTCGCCGTCGAACCCGGTCATCCCGAGCGCTGCGCCCAGGCGTTCTTGAAATGGCTGGAGCCCAGGCCGCCAGGCTCCGAACCGGCCTGCCGGTGGCTGGTCGTCCTGGACGATGTCGCCGACCCCGCCGATGTGACCGCACTGTGGCCCGTGGAGAATCCGCACGGCCGCACGGTGGTCACCACCCGCCGCCGCGACGTCGCCGTGCCCGGACAGCGGATCGATCTCGGAGTGTTCACCCCCGACGAAGCCGCCGCCTACGTGAGCACGTTCCTCGCCGAGCACGGTCGGCACGACGACCCGGGTGAGATCCACGCGCTGGCCCAGGACCTCGGCTACCTTCCGCTGGCCCTGTCACAGGCTGCCGCCTACATCGTCGACGCCGGCATCCCCATCGACTGCCCCGCATGTACCCACCGGCAGTGCCCCAGTTACCGCCGCCGCCTCGCCGGCCGCACCACCACCCTCGCCAGCATGCTGCCCGAGCCCGGCACCCTGCCGGACGACCAAGCCACCACGGTCGCCGCCACATGGTCGCTGTCCGTAGAGCGCGCCGATGCACTCCGCCCAGTCGGGCTGGCACGCCCCGCACTCCACCTCGCCGCCATGCTGGACCCCGACGGCATCCCCCAGGACGTGCTGACCAGCCGACCCGCCCGGGACCACCTCACCCTGCACCGCACCCGGGATATCCCAGCACACGACCACTCCGGCGACGTCACGGAGCAAGATGCCCGGGACGCGTTGCGGGTGCTGCACCGCCTGAATCTCATCACCCATGACCCCGACGCCCCGTGCCAGGCCGTACGCACCCACCAGCTCATCCAGCGCGCCACCCGCGACACCCTCACCCCCGACCAACGCCACCAGACCGCCCGCGCCGCCGCCGACGCCCTCATGACCGTCTGGCCCGACATCGAACGCGACACCGCCCTCGCCCAGACCCTGCGCGCCAACACCGCCACCCTTGCCGCCCACGCCGAAGAGGCCCTGCACCAGCCCGCGCCACCTCCACGTCGATGGCCGCGCCGTCCCAGGCGCTCTCGTCGACTGCGGTCGGATGTCCATGTGGTGTTGTACCGCACCGGCCGCAGCATCGGCGAAGCCGGCCAAGTCACCGCCGCCATCGCCCATTTCCACCGCCTGACCGAAACCACCACCCGCCACCTCGGCCCCCATCACCCCGACACGCTGGCCGCCCGCCACAACCTCGCCCGATGGCGGGGGGAAGCGGGTGATCCGACCGGTGCGGCTGCCGCCTTCGAAGAACTGCTGGCCGACCGGATACGGGTGTGGGGTGCTGACCACCCCGAGACCCTGACCACCCGCCACAACCTCGCCCACTGGCGAGGGGAAGCGGGTGATGCAACCGGCGCCGCGACGGCTTACGAGGAACTGCTGGCCGACCAGGTGCGGGTACTGGGCCCCGACCACTCCGAGACCCTGACCACCCGCCACAACCTCGCGCAATGGCGAGGCGAAGCGGGTGATGCGGCCGCTGCCGCAACGGCTTGCGAGGTGCTCCTGGCCGAGGAGATGCACCTGCGGGGCGCCGCCCACCCCCAGACCCTGACCACCCGCCACAACCTCGCCCACTGGCGAGGGGAAGCGGGTGATGTAGACGACGCCGCAGCCGCATTCGAGGAACTACTGACCGACCAGGTGCGGGTACTGGGCCCCGACCACCCCCAGACCCTGACCACCCGCCACAACCTCGCCCGATGGCGGGGTAAGGCGGGTGATGCTGCCGGCGCCGCAGCCGCTTACAAGGAACTACTGGCCGACCGGTTGCGGGTACTGGGTCCCGACCATCCCGACACCTTGAACACCCGCAACAGCCTGGCCCACTGGCGGGGAGAGGAGGGTGACGCGGCCGGCGCCGCAGCCGCCTTCGACACACTGCTGGCCGACCAGGTACGGGTACTGGGCCCCGACCACCCCGACACCCTGACCACCCGCAACAACCTCGCCTGCTGGCGGGGCGAGGCGGGTGACGCTGCCGCTGCCGCAACGGCTTACGAGGAACTGCTGGCCGACCAGGTACGGGTACTGGGTCCCGACCACCCCGACACCCTGACCACCCGCAGCTACCTCGCCTACTGGCGGGGCAAGGCAGGTGATGCGGCCGGCGCCGCAGCCGCATACGAGGAAGTACTGGCCAACCAGACACAAGCGCAGGGCGTCGACCAACCCGAGACCCTGGCCACCCGCCACAACCTCGCCCACTGGCGGGGCAAGGCAGGTGATGCGACCGGCGCCGCAGCCGCCTTCGACACACTGCTGGCCGACCGGATACGAGTGCAGGGCGTCGACCACCCCGACACCCTGGCCGCCCGCCACAACCTCGCCCATTTTCGAGGGGAGGCCGGGGATGCGGCTGGTGCCGCAGCCGCCTTCAAGGAACTACTGGCCGACCAGATTCGAGTGCAGGGACACGATCACCCCCACACGCTTGCCGCCCGAAACAGCCTCGCCCGGTGGCAGGGGAAGGCGGGGGATGGTCGTTGATGTAGTCCGGCGGCTCGGTCGCGTTCACGACGTCGACGTGCAACGGGTTGCACCCCGAGCCCGTGGCACGCATCGGGTCGATGGCCGGGTTCGCGCCCAGGGCTTCCACAGCGGCCAGTTGTCGAAGGCACGAAGCGGCCGGCCGAGCCAGGACAGCAGCACCGTCGCGATCTTCTGCCCGTTCCGTCGTCCAGTCCGGGCCGGTCGAGAAGCGGGCCGAGTTCGAATGCCGTACGTCGGCGACGCCCTGGCCATCCCACTCGGTGTGCCGGCGGCGCGGATGGGCCAGTCCAGATGATCTGGACTGCATCGTCCCGGGTCCGATAGCGGAATCAGCTCGTGCTGTGAGCTGGGGATCCGGGGGTGTTCGGGACAATGGTTAGTTTCATGTCCGATGCGCGGGATGTTCCTTTCACACGAATCCGGATCGCCGAGTCCACCTTGTGCCGGTTCACAGTGCGACCACGATCTTGCCGTGAACATGCCTCTCGGCCTGCGTCGTCACGGCTTCGCGGATCTGCTCGACCGGGAAGGTCGCCGCAATCGGCACAGTGATCTCCCCAGACTGGATCGCGTCGGTGATCCGTTCCAGGGCGCCCGGGCCCGCATCGAGGGCGCCCGTCGTGTGCACACCGGGCGGCGGCGCGGGGCCGTCGGCTATGACGGAGATCCGCTCGGGTGCCACGCCGAGTTCGAGTGCGGCCTCGGCCGCCTCCCTTCCGAACAGGTCGGTTGCGGCGGTGATCCCTTCGGGTGCCAGGGCTCGCACCCGGTCCGCCAGGCCGGGGCCGTACGCCACGGGTTCGGCGCCGAGCCCGCGCAGGAATCCGAAGGTGCGCTCGGAGGCGGTGCCGAGCACCCGGGCGCCCGCAAGCTTCGCCAGCTGCACGGCGAAGATGCCCACGCCGCCCGCCGCCCCGCCGATCAGGACGGTGTCCCCGGCGTGGAGCCCGATCGCGGCGAGCGCGGCGGAGGCCGTCAGACCGGCCACCGGAAGCGTGCCCGCCACCTCGTCACCGACGCCCTCCGGTGTGCGCCACAGCGTCGCCGCGGGTGTCTTGACCAGCACGAAATCGGCGACGGACCGGCCAATCGCAGCCCCGTACACCCGGTCGCCGGTCGCGAATCCCGTGGCTTCGGCGCCCACTTCGTCCACTACTCCGGCGAAGTCGCTGCCGAACCCGGCCGGCAGGGTGATGCCGAACCGCGCCGCCATGTCGGGCTGCGTGGTGATTTGCCAATCCATCGGATTCAGCCCGGCGGCCGTGACCCGGACGCGAACCTCGTCCGGTGCGGCGTGCGGCTCGGGTATCTCCTGCAGTTCGAGAACTTCGGGACCGCCGAATCGCCGGTAACGGACAGCTCTGCTCATGTGACTTCTCCTGGCCAGTGATGGGACTTAGTCTCATGGACCGTACACCAGTGATGGGACGAAGTCCCGTACACTGCTCCCATGGCTCGCTGGCAACCCGACGCACCAGGACGACTCGCGGACGCCGCCCTCGACCTCTTCGAGGAGCACGGCTACGAGAACACGACCGTGATCGAGATCGCGGAGCGCGCGGGGCTCACCAAGAGCACGTTTTTCCGGTATTTCCCGGACAAGCGCGAGGTGCTCTTCGGCGGGGGCACAGTGACCGGCCTGCTCGTCGAAGGGATCGCCGCTGCGCCGCCGGCGGCCGGGCCGCTCGACGCGGTGGCGGACGCCCTGGATGCGCTCGGCCGGACGTTCTTCACCGTCGACCGCCGTGAGTTCAGCGGCCGGCGCCAGGCCGTGCTGAACGCCAATACGGAACTGCGTGAACGCGAAGCCCTGAAGAGGATCGACCTCACCGCCTCGATGATCGAGGCCCTCAACCGCCGCGGAGTCCCGAGCGTGACCGCGCGCGTGGCCGCGAAGCTGGGCACGCTCATCTGGGAGATCGCCTACGACCAGTGGATCGACACCAACAACAGCGAGGGCTTCGGCCCGCTGGCACGGCAAGCGCTCGCCGACGTACGCGCGGCCGGAGCCGTCTGCTGAGGGCACCTCGGCCGGTGTCGCGGGAGCTGCGAGCCAGAACCCAGCGCGCGGGTCCCTCAACCGGTATCCAGGTCTCACGACTTGCGATCGCTCGGAGCGCAGTGCTGCATCAAGGTGTGGTGATCTGATACGGCGGCGCATCTCCGCGAACGCCGAGCAGGCCGCTTCCTCTTCCTCGCTGATGGCCAGGGCCTCGGTGCATCTCCGCGGAGGCGGAGCAGACTTGGACGTGCACGGAGTCGACGTCATCCGGAACGGACTTCCTCTTGGCGGGGCATCGTCGTGTGCGGCACAGGAGCAAGCGTGGGGTCCTGGTCGTCACCCGCTGTGCTCTGCTGTACTGCCCTGCGGCTAACTTGTGTGCAGGGCAGGTACGCAGGCCCGTGGTGGCAGAGGTGCACGAGGGACGGGAGGTCGGGAAGAGTGTCACTGCGCGCAGGTGATCCAGCCGAAATCGGCGGTTATCCGCTGGAGGCGCGACTCGGCTCGGGTGGCATGGGCACGGTCTTTCTGGCCCGTACGAGTTCGGGTCGTCCTGTCGCGATCAAACTGATCCACCAGCAGTTCGCGGCGGACGACGAGTTCCGCATCCGCTTCCGGCAGGAGGTGGCGGCGGCAAGGCGAGTGAGCGGCGCGTTCACCGCCGCCGTGGTCGACGCCGCCCCTGAGGCCGAGCAGCCGTGGATGGCGACGACCTACATCCAGGGGCACACGCTCGCCCGGCGCATCGCCATGAAAGGCCCGCTGAGCGGAGCGGAGCTGCGGAGGCTCGCCATCGGGCTGGCGGAGGCGCTGCGGGACATCCACCGGGTGGGGGTCATCCACCGTGACCTGAAGCCCTCGAACGTGGTGCTCTCGCCCGAGGGCCCACGCGTCATCGACTTCGGCATTTCGCGCGCCGTGGACCAGCAGACGCTGACGATCACAGGGCGGGTCATCGGTACCCCGCCCTTCATGTCGCCGGAGCAGCTGCAGGCGCCGCGCGATGTGGGGCCGCGGTCCGATGTCTTCTCGTTGGGGACGCTGCTGGCGTACGCAGCGACGGGCCACGGGCCCTTCGACGCGGACAGCCCGTACATTGCTGCGTATCAGGTGGTGCACGAGGAGCCGTCGCTGGAAGATGTGCCGGCGGCCTTGCGCATGGTCGCCGAGTCGTGCCTGGCCAAGGAGGCCAACGCGCGCCCCTCGGCGGACGAACTCCTCGTACTGCTACGGGACCTGCCGACCGACCTCGACCAGATCGACGCGAGGGGAGCTGGCGCGGGCCGCACCCGCGACATGGTCACCGAGCATCACTTCGCGACGCCGGCCACCCCGACGCCGGCCCCTCCGACACCGGCCACTCCGACGCCGGCAGCCCCGACACCGGCAGCCTCGGCCACCACCCCGGCCGGTCCCGATACGGGGAGCGCCGACACCTCCATCGGCCGCCGATCGCGTCCCCGATGGCGTCCCGTGTTCGCGGCCGCGGTCGCGGTCACGGTGGCAGCGATCGGTGGAGGAGTCGCCGCACTGACGGCGGGCGGCTTCGGGGGGAACAGCGGCGGCGACAAGGGCAACAGCCTTGCGGTGCCGGGTGCCGCACTTCCGGACGGCTTCGAGCCGTGGCACAAGGCCGTGCTCGGCGGTCGCCCGGACGTCCCCGACGAGCTGCGTTGCGTTGCCCGCGACGAAGCGCTGTTCTGCGGGGGCGGCAGTGTTGTCGCGACCCGTATCAGGGCCAAGGACGGCTCGCGGGTGTGGACGGCGAAGAGCCCCGGCGTCCCCGTCAACGGCGTGCACCTGGTGGGCGCCACCGACGACACGGTGCTCGGTTACCGCTTCGCCGCCCAGGACGCCCCGCAGGACCCCCGGAGCGAGGTGGTGGCCATCGACGCGAACAACGGACGGGAGCTGTGGTCCGTGCCGTCCGGCACCCAGTCGACGGCCGTCACGGGTCGGACTCAGGACGCCGTTGTGGTCGGTTCCGACGTCGTGACGGTCGACGCTTCCAACTCCCGCTTCGAGGCCCGCAACGCGCACAGCGGTCATGTCACGTGGACGTCGCCATTCCCAGCGGGTACGCAGTGCGCTCCCGTCCCGGTGGGCCCACAGCTCGTCGCGATGTGCGCGAAGGATGCGGAGGTGAATGCCTTTTCAGTGCGCCACCCCACCCTGTACCCGGTCGACCGCGCCTCGGGGACACTGGGCAGGCCCGTCGAAGTCAACGGCCCCGCTGTGCCGATAGGCGTCGCCAACGGCAGGCTCGTACTCCTGCAAGTACACATGGAGGGAACGGATCCGGCCGGCTACAACGGGGTGGTCCGGGTCGACCCGGCCTCGCGGAAGGTCACGTACTCCCGACCGGCCCAGACATACGCGGGGACGCCCGGTATGGCGGACGGCACCGTATACGTGAGCGGGCAGACCGGCCTCGTCACAGCACTCGACCCCGCGACCGGCCGGAAGAAGTGGTCGCGGCAGACTGGCGTGGAGGGCGCGTCGGGTCCTGTTGCGGGAGCCGGCGCACTGTATTTCAGCTCGGCCACCGGCCGGGTGGTCGCGTTGTCGCCGGACGATGGCAAAATCCTGTGGACAACAGATCCGCAGGTCGACGGTTTGACGGGCCAGCAGGGCGCAAGCCCGCGTGTGACTCTTGCGGGGCGTGCGGTGATCGTGGCCGCGGCCAAGAACACCCTCTTCGCTTTCGACGCGCAGAAGCCGCCGAAGTCGGGCTGACCCGGCGGCTGGACGGCAGCAGGGCTGATGCTCCCCGCGGGGCCGTGAGGCCCCGGTCGCGCTCCGGTCGGCGCGCCACCGCCGGCTGCTTCAGGCTCGCATGCCGCCGTCGACGCGGAGGACCGTACCGGTGACGTAGGAGGAGCGGTCGCTGAGAAGCCAGGCGGCGGCCTGGGCTATCTCGTCCGGGTCGGCGGCGCGGCCCAGCGGGGTTTGGGCGTTGAGCTGCGCGATGGTGCCCGGGGACTTGTCCTCCCACTCGTGCAACATCTCGGTGAGCGTGGTGCCGGGCGCGATGGCGTTGACGCGGATCCCCTCCGGTCCGTAGGTGACGGATGCCGACGCGGTGAGACTGTTGACCGCCCGCTTCGCCGCGCCGTAGACGGGCAGTTCGGGGTTGGCCATCAGACTGCCGACGCTGGAGGTGTTGACGATGGCCCCGCGCTTCGCCGTGGCACGCATGGCGGCGATTTCGGCATTCATGGCGAGCCACGCGCCCTTGAGATCGACGGCGCAGACGCGGTCGAAATCGGCCTCCGACAGCTGGTCCATCGGGCCGGGCGGCTGGCCCGTCGCACCGTTGTTGAAGGCCACGTCGAGCCGGCCGTACAGCTCCACGGCCCGGTCGACGGCGGCCCGGATGCTTGCCGCGTCGGCCAGGTCGCACACCACATGGTCCGCGGTGCCGCCGGCCGCCCGGATCTCCTCGGTCACCGTCTTGAGCTGGGCCTGCGTGCGGGCCGCGAGGAGCACCCTGGCCCCCTCCCGGGCGAACAGCCGCGCTGCAGCCGCGCCGATGCCGCGACCGGCCCCGGTGATGAAGGCGACCTTGCCGGCGAGCAGGCCCGAGGCCGTGCTTGATGTGCTGGATGTGATCGGTGCGATCGGTGTGTTGTCCATGCCGACGAGCCTGCGTCCGGCCGCCCCCTCTCATCCAGGCCCCGGGAGTACCTGGCTGGGCATCTCGCCACCGCGCACACTGGACAGGTGAATCGACGAGAACTGGCCGGCTTCCTGCGCAGCAGGCGCGAGCGCATCACCCCCGCGGACGTGGGGCTGCCCGCCGGGCCGCGCCGCCGTACCCCGGGACTGCGTCGTGAGGAGGTGGCACAGCTGGCCTTCATCTCGACCGAGTACTACACGCGACTGGAGCAGGCCCGCGCACTCCACCCCTCCCGCGAGGTGCTGGCCCAACTTGCCCGCGCGCTGCGCCTGTCGGACACCGAGCGCGACCACCTCCACCGCCTCGCCGGCACTCCGCCCCCGCCTCCGCCGGGGCCTTCGCGGGAGGTACGGCAGAGCATCGTCGATCTGCTGCACCGGCTGCCGGGGTCCGCGGCGATCGTGATCTCGGCGACGTACGAGGTCATCGCCTGGAACGCGCTGGCCACCGCCCTGATGGAGGACTTCTCCGCCCTGTCGCGCCGGGACCGGAACTTCCTCCGCCGCGCCTTCCTCGGCCCGTACCGGCACGGCCGACGGCTGTACGGCGTCTCGGACGCGGACGAATTCGCCCGGACCTCGGCCCAGCACCTGCGCGCCGCCGCGGCGCGCTACCCCACCGACCCCGAGGTGACCGCTCTGGTCAAGGAACTCCTGGCCGGCAGCGAGGAGTTCAGCCGCATCTGGGCAGCCCATGACGTAGCCGCCCGCCCCACCCTCTGCAAGACGTTCGAGCACCCCCTCGTCGGCCCCGTCAGCGTCAACTGCGACACCCTGGACATCGCCGACCGCGATCAGCGCGTCATCATCTACACCGCGCCCCCCGGCTCGCCCTCGGAAGAGGCCCTACGACTCCTGTCAGTCATCGGCACACAGCGCATGGAGGTACCCGGCTGACCTCCTCGACCTGACTGTTCCCCTCGGGAGCCGTCACGGCATATGGAGGGATTCCCTCGCGATGTACTGATCACGGCCAAAGCAGCCATCAACGCCATCAGCCTGCCCGATCTGGCCGCCGTGCGCGCGGATGCCGCCCTGTTCCAGCGGCTCTTTCGGGGTGTGCAAGCGCAGCGACGCATGGCAGGGCTGTTCGAACGGGGACTCCGGACTCGTGGCCGTACCGAACTCGACCTCGGTGACGTACTGGGTGCTGTGGCCAGGCGGGCGGACAGAGAGCGAGACTCGGCAAAGAGCCGGGCCTGGTCGACAAGTTGAGGCCTCACCCCGCGGAGCGCACAGTCGACACCGCGCCGATGCAAGCTGACGATCTTCAGGCCGCTACAGCAAGGGGGGCACGATCTGTTCGGTGCGGTACGACCGGGCGATCTCCCCTGAGTCGCGGGACGGAGGCGAGGTCCGTCAGCCTGTGGGCGCGCCGATCTGGTTGCGTTCGAGCGCGGAGCGCAGCTTCACGAAGGCCTGGGCGGCGGCCGACGCCGAGGCACCGTCGAGAGTGCCTCCGATCAGTTCGGCCAGTTCCTCGGCGAAGGTCACCTCCGCCGCGTCGACGAGCCGCGTGCCGTCGTCGGTCAGGGCCAGCAGTGAGGACCGGCGGTCGGCCGGGTTCGGCTGCCGGATGGCCCATCCCTGCTTCTCCAGGCGGTCGACGCCCTTGCTGGTCGCTCCGATGCCGATGGCGAACTCGGCGGCGAGGTCCGCCACGCGGGCCCCGGGGCGGTCGCGCAGGAAGCGCAGGAACTCGAACTGCGAGGTGACGATCCCGTGCCGTGCGCGGAGGCGGTCGTTCAGTGCGTTGTAGAGGCGCGTCTCGCACCGGACGAGGTCGGCGAAGAAGGCCGGCAGGTCGACCGCGGCCTCATGCGATGTATATTCCACGGAATATAGTGTACTGGAAGCTACTTCCGCGGGAGCACAGTCATGAGCAAGGCACAGCGCGCTGAGATCGACGCAATGCTGCGGCAGCCGCAGCCCGAGGGGCCACGGTCGGTCGAGGAGATACGAGCCGGCTTCCGGGCGTTGATGGCCCAGATGATCGTGCCCGACGCCATCCGCACCACGCAGACCACGCTCGGCAACCGACCCGCCCTCCATGTCGAGCCGGACAACGGGCCCCACGTCGGGACGATCCTGTATTTCCACGGCGGCGGCTGGGTGTTCGGCTCCCCCGAAACCGCCCTGCCGCTGACGGGACACCTCGTGGCCAAGACCGGCTTCGGGGCACACTCGCTGGACTACCGACTCGCCCCCGAGCACCCGTTCCCCGCCGCGGTCGAAGACACCCTGAGCGCCTACCGTGCCCTCCTCGACAGCGGCACAGACCCCTCGACCATCGCGTTCGCCGGCGACTCCGCCGGCGGCGGCCTCACCATCACCACCTGCCTCGCCGCCCGTGACGCGGGCCTCCCACTGCCCGCCGCCATCGTGGCGTTCTCCCCCGGCCTCGACGCCACCCGCACGGGCGAGAGCATGGACACCAAGGAAGGCATCGACCCGATCTTCACCCGCAAGGCCCTTGAACACACCGGGGCCATGTACCTCGCCGGAGCCGACCCCCACCAGCCCCTGCTCAGTCCGGCCGTCCACGCAGACCTGACCGGCTTCCCCCCGATGCTGATCCAGGTGGGGACCAACGAGATCCTGCTGGACGACTCCACGCGCCTTGCCGCGCGTGCGAGGTCGGTCGGAGTGGACGTCATCCTGGACATCACCGCAGACGTGCCGCACGTGTTCCAGGCGTTCGCCGGCGTACTGGACGAGGCAGACGAGGCACTGGACCGCGCGGCCCTCTTCCTCAGCCAGCGCATACGCGCTGCGGGCACGGCGCACACCTCAGCAGAGTAGGCCCCGCCGCGGCCCTCGGGCCGGCGCTTCGCCTCGGGCCTTGTTCGCCAACGCCTTGACGCGGCTACGTCTACCTCAGCACGGTCACTGCAGCAGCCCTCGCGATCTGGCTCCGCACATGACCGCGCTTTCGGCGTCAGCTCACCGACGCGCCGGGAGCCAGCGCCAAGCCAGAAGCCGCGAAGAAGGCTTCAAGGCTGATGACTCCGCAGCCGGTGCCGTCGTCCCATTCGACCAGGAACTCCGAGAGGCCCTCGTTCCAGGAGTCCGGTGTGTCGATGTCGCGGAGCTGTGAGCCAGACCTACTCACGCCCCTGACTCGGCCTCGGAGTCGGAGGCTCCTACGGTGGTGACACGACCCCATCTGTCAAGCATGGAACAAAGGAGCCCCGTGTCCACTCCCTCGGGCGCACATCATGCCGGTCTCCACTACACCGATCAGGGAAGCGGCCCGCCAGTGGTCCTGGTCCACGGGGTGGCCGGCGGCATCGATACCAGCTGGGGGAACCTGCTGGAGCTGCTCGCCGAGCACCATCGCGTCATTGCGGTCGACAACCCAGGCTCAGGCAACAGTCCGCTTCCCGACGGCCCCCTGCAGCTGGACACCATCGCCGACAGCATCGCTCTGACGGCGGAGCGCGCCGGTCTTGAGCACTACACCGTTGTGGGCTACTCGATGGGCAGCGCCATCGCCGTGCGCCACGCCATCCGCTATCCCCACCGCGTGGCGGCGCTCGCTCTTATCGCCGGCTTCGCCTGCCCCGACCCCCGCCTACGCCTGGCTCTCCACACCTGGCGCGACCTGCTGGACGCCGACGCACGGCTCCTCGGGCGCTACCTTCTGCAACAGTCATGCGGCCCGGCCCCCCTGGCCCAGCTGGACCATGCGGATATCGACCGCCTCGCGGAGAGGACGGCCGCCGGGCTGCCGCCCGGCACACGACGGCACATCGACCTCGCACTGAGCGTCGACGTCCGTGACGACCTCCCACATGTCAATGCGCCCGCTCTCGTCATCGCCGCGGCCGAAGACCTCCTCGTCACCCCCAGCCACTCCGACGTTCTCGCCCAAGGCATCAAAGACAGCCGCCTCATCCAAGTACTGGCCGGCCACGACGCTCCGGCAGAACAGCCGATGGCCATCTCGGCACACATCCACGCTCTCACCCACCGATGACCAAACGCCCTGCCACTGGGGCGTTGAAGGTATGGAGGGGGTAGGGCCTGGTCAGCCGTCATTGACGGGTGACCGAGATCCTGAACGGGCTGTCCGACGCGTGCACTTGGGACGGCTAGTACTGTGACGGCTCACCTCCACTCAGGCGAGGTGAGCATCAGGACGATGCAGTGGTCACGGCGAGTTCTTTAGCCAGGTGCCGGGTGCAAACGCTGCGGTTCGGTAGTGCGTCACGGCCGCACGATACGCCGTCAACGCCGGAGCAACTGCTGCTCCGGCCGCTTCAGCTGGTTCGTCGGGGTTGGGATGGCTACGGCGGCTGCCTCGGTTCGGCAGGGTGTGCACAGGTCCCGCCCCCGATGGCAGGACCGACTACGCAGTGTCTCTTTGATCACCAGCCGCCTCCCTGAGCCCCCAACCCCGACCCCGCACCACGCCAGCCGGTCGGAAACCGGGTGCGGACTGACCGTGCCCTGGTGTGTGATCGGGGGTATGGCGATTACGTTGGGCAAGCCGGGAGTCGACAGGCTGAGCGAGGCTGCGCGCGTGCTGCGGGAGTGGCAGAACGACGGGGCGCCGATGCAGCTGCATCCGGGCGATCTGGGCTGGTTCTGGCGGTTCGGAGCAGAGGCGACGGCCGCGGCGGTCAGAGCGTGGAGCAGGGACGGACAGGTTCTCGCCGTCGGGCTGCTGGACAGTCCCGGGCTGTTGCGGCTGGCGATCGCGCCGGCCGCTCAGCGGGACGAGGAGTTGGCGCAGCAGTTGGTCGAAGACATGACCGCGCCGGAGCGCGGGGTGCTGCCCGAGGGGAAGGTGAACATCGATGCGCCGATGGGTGCATTGGTCCATGAGCTGCTGTCCGCGAACGGCTGGAACACAGACGAGCCGTGGACGCCGCTGCAACGCGACCTCACGGACCCGGTGGAGGACCCCGGCGTGCGGATCGAGGTGATCGGCCCGGAGCTGGCACACGCGCGGAGCGCCGTACAGCGGGCATCGTTCGACGGGTCGACGTTCGCGGACGAGCACTGGCACGCGATGGCGGCCGGATCGCCGTACGCCGACGCCCGGTGTCTGGTCGCTTACGACGACCAGAGCAACGCGGTGGCGACGGTGACGGTGTGGTCGGCCGGTCCGGGTAGGCCCGGGTTGCTCGAACCGATGGGCGTACATCGGGAACATCGCGGTCATGGCTACGGCAAGGCGATTACCGTCGCCGCAGCGGCCGCGCTCCGGGAGCTGGGCTCGTCGAGCGCGCTCGTCTGCACCCCGAGCTCCAATGTCGGCGCCGTCGCTACCTACCGGTCAGCCGGCTTCCAGCAACGCCCCGAGGTCCGGGACAAATGCCGGGACGCCTAAGGCCCTGTCTTGGTGTCGCTCTTCTCTGGGATCACGTGCCGGATGCCACGTCGTCGCAGGTAGGTGTCGACCAGGTACAGCGCGGCGGCCATCGTCGACAAGGTCCGGCCCCGGCCGCGCAGCAGGCCGCGTCATCGCTCACGTTCGGCAGCCGACGCATCGGCATACACAGAGGGCGGGCGCACATTGACCACAACCTCGCCGGGTGGGCGGACGATGCCGGCGCTTCGATCGAACACCCGGCGAGGGCCATGTCAACGCCTGCCGCTTTCAGCGAGGCGATCTGAGACTTCGGGTATCTCGCTCAACCGGCCGGGGGGCCTCGCTCGTAACGGACCCGCGTCACGAGCCCGATCGGTGGCCACTCCGAAGAAGCTCAGTGGGCCCTGTAGCGGGTGGCGAGTGCGTGGAACGCTTGCTTCGGTTCCCAGGGCATGTCGGGGTAGGCGCGCTGGTCGGCGGGATAGCCGCTCTGCTCGTCCAGGATTTTGACGATGCCGTAGGAGGCGAGGTCCTCGTCCGGTCCGGATGTCCGGTGGGGTGTGCTGAAACCGGCGAAGCTGAACCAGAAGACGGAATCGACGCCCTGCCCCTCGAAGACGGTCATGAGATCGTCGAGGTAGCGGACCTGCTCGCCCTCGTCGCGCACCAGGCCGGGTTTGAGGGTGACGCCGTCGGCCTCCCTCGCCATGTACCAGCCGGCGCCGCCGTGCTCTCCCGCTCCCCGGTAGGTGCAGCAGCCGGCCTCCATGATGGCGACGGGCTTGCCGCGGTCGCATTCCTTGCGCAGGTCGGTGCGGTAGGTGGCTGCGTTGCGCAGGCTACGGAAGGCGTCCAGGCCGACGATGTCGAACGGGGCCCAGTCCACGCCGTCCAGAGGGCAGGAGGCATAGCTCAGGCGGCCGCCGAAGAGGGGCCGTACGGCGTCGACGACCTCCCCCAGGAAGGCGTTGACCTTGTCGGGGATGCCCTGGAGCGCGGCTTCGCGGCCGGGGCCCGCCAGGACCGGAATACGCTCGTTCAGTGTGTCCCCGGGCAGGTAGCCACGGGCGAACACGCTGAGTTCGCAGCCAGTGACGAGGACGACCTCGGCACCGTCGCGCCGCAGTCGCTCCGCCCGCTCGGCGCAGTCGGTGAACAGCGGCAGCATCTCGGCGTTCGACAGCTCGCAGGGAAACGGTGAGAACCAGACCTCCAGGCCCGCGTCCGCCGCGGACCGCGCCGTGGTCTCGATACGGTCCGGATCGCCGCCGGTGATACGGACAGCGGTGCAGTGCAGATCCTCCGCGACGACCCGCATGTCCCGTTCGACGTCCCGAACGTCGAAGACGGGGCGCGACGTGTCGCCGTTGGGAAAGGTGCCGGTGTCGTAATGGATGCCCTTGCCGCGCAACATGACGAATGCCTCCGGTGGGGTGACGGTGTCTGCCGTACGGTGTCATCGTCCAAGTTGCCGCTGCGTCAGCGTCAAGGCCGCACCGTGGCGGGGCCTGTCGAGCTGAGGAGCCGACTGACCAGCTCCTGGTTCCTGCCCAGTTAACGACAGCACGTACTGCCATGACCATGACCGCCTTCACTGGCGCCCATGTCTTCGACGGGGAGAGCCGCTGGACACCGCCACCGTCGTTGTGAACGGCGCGCGGATCGTCCAGGTCGGCGGCGAGGTGCCCCCGGGCGACGAGGTCGTCGACGGGTCCGGGGCGACGCTGCTTCTGGGCCCGATCGAAGCGCATTCGCATCCTGCGGAATGGCTTTTGCTCCGATGCGCCTGACCAGCCCCGCTGTAGGGGAGCCAGCGGCCGTCTCGTCGTCACGCGCGACGCCATGCCGCACCGAGGTAGTGAGTCTTTTCCCGGTTGCGTCGGGTCAGTTCGTCTTCTGCTCCGGCGGCCCATCCGCGCCGTACAGCTTTGCCGAGGCGTCCACATGGGCCAGCCTGCGCAGTGCGTTGAACACCGCCTCACCCAGTACGGTTCCGATCACCACACTCTCCACCATGTCCTCGACCGACACCCGCCGGTCCACGTACCCGAGGTCGGCGCGGGCGACCTGCTCGGCGGCGTCGGCGTAGTCGTCGAGCACCTCGACGAACGCCCCGTGTCCCAACCGGGCCATGGAGGCAAGGGCCATGGACAGGTCGGCCGCGGCGGGGTCCGAGTCGTGCGTCCGCCACCCACGCCGGGAGACGAGGTCGGCGACGACCGCCTGGGCGGCCGCCGACTCGGTGTCGTCGTGTTCGACGCCTACGTTGCCGAGGCGGTCCGCGGCGGCACCGAGCACTTTGTGCAGTGGACGCACCGGATCGTCGATGGCGGTCAGTACGTCCGCGATCTCGGCCACCTTCATGCCGCCCACATCGAGCAGGGCGCGGATGAGCCGCAGCCGGCGCTCGTGCGCCTCGCCGTAGGTCGCTTGATTCGGGCTGGTCAACTCGCCAGGAGGCATCAGCCCTTCGCGGACGTAGTACTTGATCGTCGGCACCGGCACTCCGGTTGTTCGGCTCAACTCTCCGATTCGCACTGCCGGTTCACCCCTTGACCTTCGTCCTGCTCGCCGAGCCGGCCCTTGCCAGCTTCGCCTCCCATCATAGATAGTTGGGCTATCAGATAGCAGATAGTACTGCTATCCATGAGGGGGTTCATCTATGTCTTCGTTACTTCCGTCTTCGTGGTCCGAGCCGTCGTGGTGGCCGTCGGCTCCATGGCGGTCGTGGCATCGGCCGCTGGTGCTGTGCTCGGCGGCAATGGTGGTGGTGGCGGTCGTATCGGCCGTGGGACTCGTCGCCGACGACCGCGTGCTGGTCGGCGCGCCGATCTGGTTCAAGCCGTTCAAGTTCTCGGTCTCCTTCGTGGCCTACTGCCTCTCCCTGGCCTGGATGCTTTCGCTTCTCCCCCGAGGTCGACGCGTGGGCTGGTGGGCGGGGACGGTCGTCGCACTGGCCAGCCTCGTCGAGATGGTGATCATCGCCGGGCAGGCGATGCGCGGGAAGCGCAGTCACTTCAACCACGAAACGCCCTTCGACGAGGCGCTGTTCAACGCGATGGCCATCACGGTCGTCATCCTGTGGCTCGGCACGCTCGCCGTCGCCGTGCTGTTGCTCCGCGCCCGAATCGCCGACCGCGCGTCCGCCTGGGCCATGCGCTCGGGCATCTTCCTGGCGCTGGCCGGGGCCGCCGTCGGATTCCTGATGACACAGCCCGCGCCGGGGCAGCGGCGCGGCGTCTCCAAGGTGGTCGGCGCGCACAGCGTAGGCGTGCCGGACGGCGGTCCCTCCATGCCGCTGACCGGCTGGTCGACGACCGGCGGAGATCTGCGGATCCCGCACTTCGTCGGCATGCATGCACTGCAACTCCTGCCGCTGCTGGTCATGGTGCTGACCGCCCTCGCACCGCGCTTCGCCCGCCTTGCCGACGGCCGGATACGGTTGCGCCTGGTGCTGCTCGCCTCGGGCGGGTACGCCGCCACCTTCGCCCTGGTCCTCTGGCAGGCGCTGCGGGGTCAGCCGCTGCTCCAGCCGGACGCCGTGACGCTGACGGTGGCCGGCCTGGTCCTGGCGGCCGTCACTCTCGGGACGTACGGATCCCTGAGAATTCCAACTCCCCTTGCGGGCAAGACAACTGCTGAAGACGTCAACGCCTCGAAGGAACTGGCGTCATGACCGATCTCCTCTTCGAGCTCTCCTTCTGGCTGGCCGCACCCGTCTGGCTACTCATGATCTTCGCCCCCGCGTGGGGCCCGACCGCCCGCATCGCCGGGTCACCGGTGACCGTGGTGCCCGTACTGCTCATCTATCTCGCGCTCGCTGTCCCGGTGTTCCCCGAACTCTGGACCGCGGTCAGCAGCCCGGACCTCGGCACCTTCCGCGAGCTGACGGCACTCGCGGACGGCGCGGGAGCCATCTGGTCGCAGGTCATCGCCTGGGATCTCCTCATCGGGCAGTGGATGTACCGGGAGGCCAGACGGCTCAGGATCCCCGCCCTGCTGATGGGGCCCCTGCTCGTCTTCACGATCCTGCTGTCGCCCTTCGGGCTGCTGGCGTTCCTGGGGCTGCGGACGGCATGGATACGGCGTGCGACCCGCGACGACCTCGCGGTCGCCGCGTCCCACGGAGTCACGTAGGCCGAGCACGGCCCCGCCTCGCCCGCCGCAGACGGCTGATCAGCAGCTCGAGCCCACGTTTGACCCCGGAAACGGGTAGTGCGGGTAGTGACCTCAACCTGGTTGCATGCAGCGGGAGTTGAGCCAGAGGAGGTGAGGCATCCATGTGGAGAGGCTCCTGGTAGACGGGTGATCGTCGAGATCAGCTGTCCAGCCAGGAGCCTCACGGTCTACCGGTACGTGACCGAGGCTCCTTGGCCGACCAGTCGGTGAAACTCGTCGTCCTGGACTCGGGGCCGGGTGACGACATCCTCGGAACCCATGCGCCGGCGCAGTTCGGTCTCGTCCCCCGTCTCGCAGCAGTGGCGGGCGAGGTCCCGCATGCCCAGTTCGCGGCACGCATACCCTTGGGAACGTCTCAGCAGCCCGTCAGCCGCAGTGTCCGGTTGACCACCGGGGACGCCTCCGACGCAGCACACAGCTCGCGGCGGGCTCACCCGCCAGCACCAGTGCCTGCGCACCGTTGTTTCCAACGGCGATCACGCCGCCAGATCATCCACCGCGCAGGTCCGGTCGCAGCCGTCTGGAGTGGTGGCGTCTCCGCCAGGACACCGGTCTCCCCCACCATGCAGCCAACGAGGAGACGGGGACGACGACCAAAGGCCCGCCCATCAGCTCCACCCGAACAATAGAGATGTGGGACGCATCGGCTGCAGCAGACGAAGGGATGCTCATTCCGTCAGCGTGCTCGCGACCAGACAACCCCGCGGGGGACGATAACGCCCATCTGGACCTGCCCCGGGCGGACAGCGACCACCGGCGAGTGCTGGCGGTGCTGAGATTCCCGGAAGGAAACGGCTGACCCCGGGCGCTCGCCGGAGGCCGGCCGACGCCGGGGCGGCGAAAAGTTTGGTGCGCGGGGCCGACGGAACCGGGTAATGTCATTGTCATGTTCTTCCAGACGCCGATTTACGAGTGAGAGCCTGATGGGCCCGTGCTGACGTCCTTCGGCGTCGCCGCGCCCGTCCCCCACCGATGAATCCGTAGATCACTTCACATCATTCCGGGAGAACCCGTGAGCAAGAACATCAACAACCCCGTGGGCATGGGCGGCGGCCAGCGCAAGAGGCTGTCCCGCGCCGAACGGCAGAACAACGGTCCGCACCGCAACCTCGACCGCCAGGGTGCCGCCGACCAGAAGGCGGAGCTGGTGCGCAAGATGCGCGAGAAGGCGGGCGCAGCCGAGGGCGCCGGGCAGACGGGCGACGACACCGCACAGAGCTGACGCACCGCCGCCGCAGGGCGGCACCGCACGGGGCAGGGCCCGGACCGCGACGCGCGGCCCGGGCCCTGCTGCCGTATCGGGGGCCTGCCGCCGTACCGGGCGCGGCCGGTCCCGCTCAGCTCTCGGCCGACCCACCCGGGGCCAGCCGCAGAAGCCCTGACCCAGCCCGGCCAGCAGCAGACCGTGGAGCAGGCCCAGCGTGCCCGCACACCGCATTCAGGGCTTCAGCGCTCTCTACGTCACTGTTCATGGGCGTCACGGCCGCGGTCTCCTCCGGGATCTCCGCGCCGCCCACAGCTTGCCGGGTTCCTCGGAAGGCTTCCAGGAGCCAGCCAATCCGGGGCGAGCGGGCATGGCGGCGGGTGACGTCGGCCGGCTACGCGACCGTATCGTCCCAGGTCAGGTCGGCTAGGAGCTGTCCGGCCGGTCATGCAACCGTCGCTTGATCTGCTCGTGTGGTGCGAGTATGGGGCGGTTTCAGCCGATATGTCGGATGTGGAGCGGGAACGCCTCAGGCGGTTCCTGCCGGTGAGCAACGGTCGGCGCGGACGCCCCTTCCCGGACTCATAACTTGACGCGCTAAGCGCCTGAGTGGCCTTCGGACAGCTCAGCGTCACCGTCCGCGCCTACGCCGACCTCGCCACACCTCGCTGACCGGCGGCACTTCTCACCCCCGGTGCACCCCTCGACTGCTGAGTGCCCCCCTGCTTCTGATCTCCGCAACACCAGCTCAACTCACCGGCGTCCGGCAGCTGGTGCCGCCTGCCGGCGCCACGACGAGGAGGCAGGCCATCCGTAGCCTGATTCTGACTCAAAACCTAAGCGGCTGCCGTGATGTCGCTCCAGGCCTCACGGAGCGGTGGGTACGGCCTTTACTGGCAATCTTGGACATCTTCGGTACTTCGCCGGATTAGAGTCCGTTGAGCAGTCGGCCCCGTCCGCCACGCAGTGGCACCACCGCGCTGCGCAATGCCCATCCCGGCTACGAGACTTCCCGTGAGGTGCCCCATGTCCAGCGCTACGTCCGATGACTCCACGCCTGCATACATTGATCCGACACGACCCAGTATCGCGCGGGTGTACGACGCTTTCCTCGGTGGCACGGACAACTACGAGGTGGACCGCGAGGTAGTTCGGAGTGTGCAGGAGGCCGTGCCGGAGGTCCAGGACCTGGCAGTCGAGAACCGCGCGTTCCTGATCCGCACCTGCCGGTTCCTGGCCGGCCAGACAGGCATCACCCAGTATCTGGACTGCGGCTCGGGCCTTCCGACCGCAGAGAACACCCACCAGGTGGTGCAGCGGGTCAACCCGGACTCGCGGATCGCCTATGTGGACAACGACCCGGCGGTGCTGGCCCACGGCCGGGCGCTGCTGGAGGAGAACGAGAACACCGCCCTCGTCTCCGAGGACATCTTCGAACCGGAGAAGCTGCTGCAGAATGACCTCGTACGGTCCAAGCTGGACTGGAACGAGCCCATCGCACTGCTGCACATGGGCACGCTGCACCACTACAAGGGTGAGGTCACGCGTTCTCGCAAGGACATCATGCGCGCCTACATCGACGCGCTGCCGTCGGGCTCTTACGTGGCGATCAGTCACTTCCTGGACCCGGAGGACGAGCACAGCCAGGTTGCGCGGAAGATGGAGCACAAGTTTCTGCACAGCAGGATGGGAAGTGGCACCTTCTCCACCAGGACCGAACTGCAGGAGCTCTTCAACGGTCTGGAGATGGTCCCCCCATACCTGGTTCCGTGCGGCGACTGGCGGCCGGACGGCCCTCAGCTCAAGGAGAAGAACGCAGCCCAGCGGTGCATCGCCGGCGGCGTCGCCCGTAAGTCATAGGCCGCGCGCACTTCCGACGCGGTCCAGTGCTGCCCAGCCGCCCCGTCGTCCTACTCAGTGCTTCCACACCCTCCGTACCCTGACCGGGCAGGCCGCCAACGCCGCGGCGAGCAAGGCTGATTCGTGGCGTGCTCCGAGCTAGGCGCGCGGGCGGCCAGCAGCTCTTCAGCCGCAGGGACCCACCGCGCGCAGAGCGGCCGCCCGCGGTCCGTGCATGGCCCTCCGGACTGAGGGACGGACGGATCGCCACGTTGTGCCCAGCTGCGTGGAACCGGTCTCGAAGATGTCGTCACGAGCCCTGGTGGGCTCACAATCGGTACGGCGCACCCTTCTCCAGCGGCCTGTTGACCGCCGCTGGCCCAGCAGACCCCGCGGCGCGCGGATGTACCGAACGGGAGATCTCGTCCGCTGGACTTCCGAGCCGAAGCACGAGGGCCTCTACCGAGGTGTGGGCCGCATCTCTCGGACAGGCCCTACAGGTCCCGTGGCCGCACCCTCATCCGGATCCCGTCCCGTGCCCACAGCACGAACCGTTCCACCGGCGTCACCTCGTGCCCCGGCGCGGGCCGAAAGTGCAGGCGCTTGAGGAGGACGGCCAGGACGAGCTGGGCCTCGACCGTGGCCAGAGCGGCGCCCTCGCAGCTTCGTGGCCCGATCCCGAAGGGGACGTACGCGAGCCTCGGCCGCTTGGCCACCTCCTGCGGCGTGAACCGTTCGGGGTCGAACCGCTCCGGCTCGGGCCAGTGCTCAGGGTTCAGGTGCACCGCCCAGAACGGATAGAACACCGTCGTCCCGGCCGGGATCTCGTACGGGCCCAGAACCAGGTCCTCGGTCGTCTCGCGTGCGCCGTACGGGCCGGGCGGGAACAGGCGCATCGACTCCTTGAGCACCATGTCCAGATACGTGAGACGCCGCAGATCACCGTAATCGGGCGTGGCGCGCTCGCCCAACACCTGGTCCAGTTCGGCGGCGACGCGATCGGCCACGTCAGGATGGCGGCCCAGCAGGTGCAGTGTCCACGAGACGGCGACGCCGGTGGTGTGGTGGGCGGCGAGCAGCGTCACCATCACGGTGTCCCGGATCCGCGCCGGGCTCTGACCGGCCTCGACGAGCGCCCCGATCAGGTCGCTGCGGTCGGTGCGGCCGCCCGAGCGGTGCGCCGCCACCACGCGGTCGACCGTCGCGCGCAGATAGGCAAGGGCCGCCTCGGCCCGCTCCGCCGAGCGCGGGTCTGCCCGCGGCACCTGGTAGAGCCTCCCGAGGTGCTCGGTGAGCACCTCCTCGAACGCGGCGACGACACGGTCCGTGTCGGTTTCCGCGCCACCGAGGGCGAACCCGCAGATCATACGGAGCGAGAGCGCGGTCAACTCCTGTTGCAGATCGACGGGTTCGCCGTCGATCTGCCCCGCCCAGCGGTCCGCGAGCTCCTGCGCCAGCTCGGTGAAGCGCGCGAAGTGCCGCTCGTGAGCCGGTCGTCCGGCGAGCACCGAGAGCAGTAGTCGGCGCCAGGGGGTGTGCTCGTCGGCAGGCAGCACTTGCAGGTTGCCTGCCTCGCACAGCGGGTCCAGGAACGCGAACAGCTTCTCGGGCCGCGTGTCGAGGTGCGCCGTGGCCTCCAGAAGCACGGGATCGGCGACCGAAACGGCCGTTTCCGCTCCCGGCAGTTGGAAGCGCACAACGGGTCCGTACGCCTCGTGCAGATGTAACTGGTACCGGTGCAGCCCGCACGCAGCCGCGACGGCGCTCAGCCCGCCGTCCTCCTGGCGCTCGGGGCCGGGGATACGCATAACGGTGCCTCCTGTGCCACGTCCTGCCCCTCGTCGCGTCTGTTCCGAGGGGCCCGTCAACTCGCTCTTGCATCAGCCGGGGTTTTCCCCGCTCCTGCTTCCCTACCCCACGGCGGAGTCCCGTGCCCGCACCGGCCTCGGCGGGCATTTCACGGATCACGGAGGGACATTGCGCGCCAGCACCGGGGTGGTGTCGCGGTGGTCAGGCGGCGCGATGACGTCCTGCAAGAGCATGCGCGCCGCCCACGGATCCCCGGGCGCTCGAACGGAGACGACCAGAACCGATGGAGGAACTCGCGGGCCACGTAGCGTTTGCCCGGGACAGCACTTCCCCATGGTCCCAGCACAGCAGCCGCGTCACGGGGGCGCACGAAGGTGAATGGTCAGCGCGCACCGCATCCCCGAGATCGTTGTCGAAAGCGCGCGGCCTGCACAGATCGCGGCCCTACAGGATGCGGCACGCCCAGAGGGAGTGCCGCGTACTGGGGCGTGCGGTCGCCTTACGGCGTATAGACGGCGTCACTGCTGTACAGCTCCCTGGTGAACGCGGAGACCTCGGCGCTGCGGTCGGCGCCGTCGAGGTTGTACGTCAGATAGACGCCGTACCCCTCGCTGACGGTGCGGCGGGCGAGGTCGGCGACTGTGCCCTGCGAGGTGCGGCCGATCTCGACGGCCGCCGGCGACAGCTTCGACTTGGGCAGTGCGATGCCGGGGGGCTGCCAGGTGCCGTAGTACGGGTTCCAGGCGTAGTCGAACTTGGACGAGACGTCGACGCCGCCGTAGGAGAGACGCGACGCGGCCGGGCCGATATTGTAGAGGCTGATGATCTTGCCTGGCATGTTCGCGCGCAGCGCCGTCACCAGGTGTACGAACGAGCTGTCGTTGGGCTGGCCGGTGCCGTTGTTGCCGTACTCGGCGTACTCGTCGTCGAAGTCGATGCCGTCGAGGCCGTACTGGGCCACGGTGTCCGACAGTTGCTTCGCGAATGCCGACGCCGCTTGCTGTGACGGGAAGTTGGCGAAGCCCGCGCCCTGGTGGTTGCCGAGTACCGAGAGGACGACCTTGATGCCCTTCTGCTGCAGCGGCCGTATCTCCGTGGCGGCGTTGTCGAGGACGCGCTGCACGTTCTCGTTGAAGTACAGATGCGCCGTCTTCGTGCCCGTGTCGTAGTTGATGTTCGCCGCGAAGATCACGGCAACGTCGAAGACGTTGCCACCGCCGTTGGCGAGGGTGTACTTGCCGACGTTCAGCATGCTGTTGTTGTTCACCTCGACGTACGCCACCGAAGTCGGCCCCTGTTTCGCGGGTGCGGAAGCCGTTGCTGCGCCGGTCGTGGCGGTCGCGCCGAAGGCAAGCGCCGCGGCGGCCGAGAGCGCGAGTGCGGCCATCCGCACTCTGCTCCGTACCAGAGTGAACGTCATTGATCGGTCTCCCCTCGCATAGGTCGGCGCCCGACCTGACCGAAAGCGCCGAGTGAGCCCTCCGAGTCTTCCGCTCCCGGGACCGAATCCCGAGAGTCGTGCCCGAACTCTTCACAGTCCCCACGCACGTCTGCGCGACAACATGACGCCTGGGCACCGGAGTTGGTAGGAGCAGATCACGATCGACATACGCCTCCGCCCTGGCCGACCACCGACGCTGACGACGCGAGGAACGCGCACGCGCCAGGGAACGACGCGCCATCATGTAGCCGTGTACCTCACCGTGATGGAAGGCATCGCCCAAGCCTCCCCGAACGCCACCGTACGTAGTGGATTGCCGTCCCATTCGGTCCCTGTGGGTGGCTTGGGCCAAATGCCTCGAGCGGCGGCTCACGGCGCAGATCGCGATGTCACACCTCTCCTCAGCACCCCGCAATCCCTCGGGCAGGTCGAGGAACAGCGCGGTTCCTCCCTTATGGTGACGCTGACTCAATACTGATAGCGAGGAGCAACCATCCATGGCGGTCTCGATCGGATTGCATGTCAGCCCGGAATTTCCCGCGATGCTCGAGCGGATCGACGCACTCGGCGGGGTGCTCGACGCGGACGCGGACGCGGCCGAGAAACTCGGCAGACTCACCGAGGACGTCGCGCGGCCGTTGCTGGGTGCCGGGGTCGTGGGGGCCGCGCTGCCGCAGAGCCTCGGCGGCTACGAGTTCTCCCCACGCCAATTGATAGAGACAGTCGAGCGGGTCAGTTACCACGATTCCGCGGCCGGTTGGACGATGATGGCGCTGCAGTTGATGACCGGCACCACTGCGGCCTATCTCGATGCCGTTGCGACGGCCGACTTGTTCCCGGATGTCGCGGGTGGGGACCACGCGTTGTTGGCCGGGCACGGCACCCGGCCCGGTCGGGCCGTCCTGGTGGAGGGTGGCTATCTGGTGAGCGGCAGTTGGCAGTTCGCCTCCGGCATGGCGCACGCCACCCATATCCACAGTGCGATCCAGGTCGAGGGCACCGGGGAGCTGCGGGTGCTGGCGATGCCGAAGTCGCAGGTGGAACTCGTCGACAACTGGGATGTGCTCGGGCTGCGTGCGACGCACAGTATTGATTACCACTGCGCCGATGTGCTCGTCCCGGCGACGCATACGTATCTCGCCACGACGACGAACCCCGCCAACGGCGGCGCGATCTACCGCCTCGGATTGGTCAACATGTCCGCCATCGGACACACCGGTTGGGCCCTTGGTGTCGGGCGGCGCCTGCTCGATGAACTGAAGTTGGTCGCCGCGGCGAAATCCGGCACACGTAACGCCGCCGTCGACACCACGCAGTTCCACGCGGAGTACGCGGCCGCCGAAGCCAAGCTTCGTTCGGCACGGGCGTGGGCGATGGAGGTATGGCGAGGGATCGAAGACACTCTGGACGCAGGTGAGTTGTCGAGTACTGAGCAGGACACACTGCTCAGGCTGGCGCTCAACCACGCGACGTGGACCGTGCAGGACGTGGGTCAGACGGTGCACCGGTGGGCGGGGACGGCGGCGATCCGGCGCGGGCCGATCGACCGTTTTCTGCGTGATCTCGGCACAGGTACCCAGCACATCACCTCGAGCCCCACGGTGCTGCAGAACTGCGGGAAATGGCTCAGCGGCGCGCAACCGCAAGCGCACTGGGAGTTTCTCGACTTGACGCAGTGATCACCAGGTCGGCGAGTGCGTGCACCGGAACGAAAGGAGCCGGTGTTCGCCCGGCTGCCGGATTTCATGCTGCCTGCGGCGACGCCCCCCCCGAGTGCGACGAATCTCCCGGTCGTCACGTTCGCGGCGCCGTGGGACTTCGCCAGGCGGACGAGGTCTCTGACGGGCATGTCGGCGGGCAGGTGCGAGATCCAGAGGACAGAGGACAGACTCAACGGCTCGCTCCGCCCTCCCCTCCGCTGATCGACGGGGCGGCCGAAAGACCGAAGGTCTCCTATGACCGCAACGTCTCCGAAGGCGACTCCCCGAACTGTTGGCGGTACGCGAGTGAGAAACGACCCGGGTGCAGGAAGCCCCAGCGGGAGGCGACGGCGGTCACGGTCGCGGAACCCGGGTCGGAGGCCAGGAGCTCCTTGCGTACACGGTCCAGGCGGACCTCGCGCAGGTACGCGAGCGGTGTGGTGTCGAGGTGCCGGCGGAAGCCCTCCTGAAGGGCCCGTACGCCGACGCCCACGCATTCGGCGATCTCCGCGACCGTGAGCGGCTCGGCGGCGTGTCCCTCGATGACCTCCATGGCACGGCGGACCGCGGGCGGTGCGACGCGCGGCTGCTCGCCGAGCAGCGCCGACGTGTAGTTGCTGGGCTGGGCCATCAACAGTTGGGTCATGAGGAGTGATTCCAGCTGTTTTGTCACGAGGGGCTGGCTTGTCATCCCACCAGGCCCCTCCGCTTCCCGGCGCATGAGGTCGACGATGTTGAGCCAGGACCGGGAGCCCGGCGTGGTGAGGTTCATGCCGAGCGAGAAGCAGATCGGGCGGCGCACGGCGCGGCCGAGCAGGCTGCCCAGGTGCGATTCCAGCGATGATCGGTCGAACCACACGATCATCTGCGGATTGCCGTCACCCCAGCGCATGTCCAACTTTCCGGTCGGAGAGGGGACAGAAGCGAGTTCCGGGGAGGAAATGATCTCCTCGCGTCCGCAGGTGATTTCGGCGTAACCGGCGAGCGGGATCTGAACGAGGAAAAAGCTCTCCAGATCGCCCGGTGTAATCCGGACTTCCGTTCCGTAATCGAGGTAATAGAGACCTGTCCGATCGAAGGGTGCACCGTGCAGCCGGGCGTCGAGTGTCGCCGAGCGCCGCGTGATGCGCAGCTCGTGCGGACAGAAGGCACGGCCGACCTCGGCCCGCGCCTCCCAAATGTCCGCTGTATGGAACCGCTGGTGATTTGCGAGGGGGGACTTTTCAGCGGGCATGTAAACCTCCACCGCCGAGATGCGCGATCGGGACAGCAACCCGCGTGATCCGGATAGCGCAGGTGATCTTGCCATACCAAGATTGACGCCTGACCGCCGCGGACCCGAGAGAATCCTGGGAATCAACAATGCAGGGAGTGCCGGGCCGGACTGCGCTCATCGGAGGCGTAGTCACGCCCAGCGGACAGCCCGTCGCACGCGCGCTGCGCGTGTTACGCGCGACCGACGCGGCGAGGGCGGCCAAGGCCGTACCCCCGCACGTCGCGGCACCCTTGTCTTTGCAGCCCCGGCTCGCCGATTCGGCCGGGCCCCTCTAGCCGGCAGGGTTACCCGGGGCCCCTCCCCCGGCCCCACGGGTGACCCGGCCTCCCGCGGCTGCCCGCCGGCCCCCCTCCGGCGGGCAGCCGCATTCCGCACCACCGCGGCCCACCCGTTGACGCCGTCACGTGCCGAATCGCTTGCACAGCGCACGGCACTGCACGGCGCCGCTCGAAAATCGCACACCCAAACCCCCGGAGTACCCCCTCATGCGCAAGATCACCATCGTCGGAGCCGGCCAGGCAGGTCTCCAGCTCGGCATCGGTCTGATCGACCACGGTTTTGACGTCACCATCGTGTCCAACCGCACCGGAGACCAGATCCGCGAGGGCCGGGTCATGTCCAGCCAGGCCATGTTCGGCACCGCGCTGGCCCACGAGCGCAACCTCGGCCTCGACTTCTGGGGCGACGCCTGCCCGTCGATCGACGGCCTCGGCGTGAGCATCGCCGACGGCCAGGGCGGCCGGGCGCTCTCCTTCGACGCCCGCCTCGATGCCACCGCACGCTCCATCGACCAGCGCGTGAAGATGCCGCTCTGGATGGGCGAGTTCGCGCGCCGCGGCGGCCGTCTGGAACTCTGCGAGGCCGGTATCGAGGACCTGGAGCGCTACGCCGCCGAGTCCGACCTGGTGATCGTCGCGGCCGGCAAGGGCGAGGTCGCGGGGCTGTTCGAGCGGGACGCCATGCGTTCCCCGTACGACGCTCCGCAGCGCGCGCTGGCCCTGGCGTACGTCACCGGCATGGCACCGTTGCCCGACCGCCCCGGCGTCAGCTTCAACGTCATCCCCGGTGTGGGTGAGTACTTCACCATGCCCAGCCTCACCACCAGCGGCCCCTGCGACATCATGTTCTTCGAGGGCGTCCCGGGTGGCCCGCTCGACTGCTTCGACGGGCTCACCCCCGACCAGCAGCTGGCGAAGTTCCAGGAGCTGCTGCGGACGTACGTTCCGTGGGAGGCCGAGCGCTGCACCGATGTCACGCTCACCGACTGGAACGGCACCCTCGCGGGCCGCTTCGCGCCGACCGTCCGCAAGCCCGTCGCCACGCTGCCCTCCGGCGCGCAGGTGCTCGGCCTCGCCGACGTCGTCGTCCTCAACGACCCGATCACCGGCCAGGGGTCCAACAACGCCTCGAAGTGCGCGGCCTCGTACCTCGCCACCATCCTGGACCACGGCGAGCGCCCGTACGACGCCGCGTTCATGGAGCTGGCCTTCGGCCGCTTCTGGGACACCGCAGCGGCTGCCACGACCTGGACCAACGCGATGCTCGGCGCCCCGCCCCAGCACGTCCTGGAGATCTTCGGCGCGGCGAGCGCCAATTCCCGTATCGCCGCCCGCTTCGTCAACGGCTTCGATGACCCGCGCGACCTGTTCCGCTGGTTCATGGACCCGGTCGCCGCGAAGAACTACCTGACCGAGGTGGATGCCGGCGCCTGAACGGTCGTCAAGAGCGGTCCCACAGCAAACTGACACTACGTCAGCGATAGTACGTCACGAGAGCAGGACAGCAGGACATGAGAAGGATCGCGGTGGTCGGAGCCGGGCAGGCGGGTGCCCAACTCGCTCTGGGACTACAGGCGCACGGCTATGACGTCACCTTGGTCGCCGACCGTGACCCCGACGAGATACGTCGCGGACCGGTCATGTCCAGCCAGTGCATGTTCGACACCGCGCTCCAGAGCGAGCGCGAACTCGGTCTGCACCAGTGGGAGGGCCAGGCCCCGGACATCTCCGGCATCGCGTTCTCTCTCATCGGCCCGCACGGTACTCCGGACGTCTCCTGGCGCGCGCCATTGGAGGGCCCTGCCCACTCCGTCGACCAGCGGGTCAAGTGTGCCGCCTGGATCGAGCAGTTCGCGGACGGCGTCCGCGGCGAGATCGTGCTGCACGAGGCGGGTGTCAACGACCTCGAGTGGTACGCCCGTACGCACGATCTCGTCGTGGTCTCCACGGGCAAGGGCGAGCTGAGCCAGCTCTTCCCGCGCAACTCCGAACTCTCCCCGTACGACCGGCCGCGCCGTGCGCTGGCTCTGACGTATGTCACGGGAACGGCACCGCGGGAGGGGGAGGCCGCCGTCCACTACCGTATGGTCCCCGGCGTCGGCGAATACTTCTCCTTCCCGGCCCTCACCACCACCGGTCCCTGCGACATCATGGTCTTCGAAGGCGTCCCCGGCGGCCCGATGGACTGCTGGGACGACATCCGCACGCCTGAAGGCCACCTCACCCGCTCACTGGAGATCCTCCACCGGTTCTTCCCCGACGAATACGAGCGCTATCGGCACGCCCGGCTCACCGACAGCGGCGGCGTCTTGCGCGGCAGGCTCACCCCGACCGTCCGGCACCCCGTCGCCCGCCTGGCCTCCGGCCGGCACGTCCTGGGCATGGCCGACGCCGTCGTCCTCAACGATCCGATCACCGGGCAGGGTTCCAACAACGCGGCCCAGGCCGCGACCCACTACCTCGACAGCATCCTCCGCCACGGCACCGCCGAATTCACCCCGCAGTGGATGCAGCGCACCTTCGACAACTTCTGGCGCGGCTGGGCTCAATGGGCCGTCGGCTGGACCAACTCCCTCCTGACCGACCTGAGTCCCCACCACCGTGACCTGCTGACGGCGGCGGCCGAGATCCCCTCTGTGGCCGGCGCCCTCGCCGCCGGATTCGACGACCCGCGCACCCTCTACCGCTGGTGGTTCGAGGAGGCCGAGGCACACCGCTTCCTCGCCGAGAAGCGCGCCCAGCACGCCGCCCGCTTCGACGGCCGCGAACTTCGCCACGCACTGGGCCAGTACGCCACCGGCGTGACCGTGGTGACGGCCCGCGCCCCCGACGGCCGCAACGTCGGCATGACCGCGAACTCCTTCACCTCCGTCTCGTTGAACCCGCCCCTCGTCTTGTGGTGCCCCGGCAAAAACAGCCCGAGCCTCCCGGACTTCACCGACGCCTCACACTTCGCCGTTCACGTACTGGCCGCCGACCAGCGCCACCTCTCCCGCCAGTTCGCCACCCCGGCCGACGACAAGTTCCGCGGTACTCCCACCACCCCCGGCATCGCCGGCACCCCCCTCCTGGACGGCGCGGTCGCCCGCTTCCAATGCCGCACCGTCCAGCGCCTCGACGCCGGCGACCACATCGTCTTCCTCGGCGAGGTCGAACAGTACGAGGCCGACGGCGGTACCCCGCTGGTGTTCCACTCGGGGTACTACCAGGTGGCGACGAAGCATCCGGATCTGTGAGCTCGGAGGGGTCACCAGGCAGTCCGTCGGCGGAGTGATGTGCCCCTTCGTCATCACCAAACCGTCGCACCTGTGCTGCGACGGAGCCGGGGTGGCCTTTGGCGGGGATACGCGCGGATGCGCGGCCTGGTCCAGGTGGCCACCCACGCCGGCCATTCCGCCGGGGCCATCTCGCAGCCGACGAGGGGTGTCCGGGGCGACGATCGTAGAGGTGTGCGAGGCTGATGCGATGTCGTTCCCTCCTGCTCCTGCAGAGCCGATATCGCCCGATCCGGTGCACGAGGTCCCGGAAACGCTGCTCACCCAGTCCTGGCTCGACCTGTCGTTCCTGCACTGGGCCGCCGACCCTGCGGACGTGGCGCCGCTGCTGCCGGCCGGGACCGTGCCGGACACCTACGACGGGCTCACCTACATCGGGCTGGTGGCGTTCCGGATGCACCGGGTGGGCTGGTTCAAGGTGCCGGGTATCCCGTACCTCGGCACCTTTCCGGAGACCAACGTGCGGCTCTACTCGGTGGACCGGCACGGCCGACGCGGCGTGGTGTTCCGCTCGTTGGAGGCCTCGCGGCTGCTGCCGGTGGCCGTCGCCCGCAGCGCCTTCCAGATGCCCTACATGTGGGCCAAGATGGCGATCCACCGTGACGCGGACACCATCAGCTACACCAGCAGCCGACGCTGGCCGGGGCCGCGCGGGGCGCGCTGTCGCATCGCGGTGCGCATCGGCGAGCGGATCGAGGAGCCGACCGCCCTCGAACACTTCCTGACCGCCCGCTGGGGCATGCACAACGCCTTCTTCGGCCGATCGGTGTATCTGCGCAATGTCCACCCGCGCTGGTCGCTGCATCGAGCCGACCTCCTGCACTGTGAGGACGAGTTGGTGACCGCCGCCGGGCTGCCGTCGCCGGCCGGCCCGCCGGTGAGCGTGCTGTACTCCCCCGGCGTGCCGGTTCGCTTCGGCCGCCCTGCCCGCCCGGGCGGTCTGCCCACCCCCTGAGCCCGCGCGGCCCGGCGGTCGACCGTCGGCCGGGGGCCACAGCGCAACAACCACCCACGAAGCCTCGTTCTCGCTACGAGAATCGACGAGACCTCCAGCCCTATTGCCCTGGTCTCCACCGCACTTGAGTCGCGATTGAGCCGCCTCAACTGCCCCCGTGCCACACTCGGCCCATGCTCCACAGGCGTGCTGGTCAATTGCTGATCGAACGGACAAAGCAAATCCGCAGGGGTCTCACGGGGACCCCGCTGATTCCCCTGGCGGACGAGCAGTGCGACATCGTCACCAAGCTGGAATTCTGCAATCCCGCCGGAAGTACCAAAGACCGTTCGGCACTGTGGATTCTGGAACAGGCAATCGGTCGCGGGGAGATAACGCCCGACACCACGGTGGTCGAGTCGTCGTCCGGTAATTTCGCGCTGGCCCTGGCTTTCTACTGCCGAATGCTCGGCATCTCGTTCGTCCCGGTCATCGACCCGAACTGCAATGAGGCCACCGAGGCCCAACTCCGGCTGCTGTGCCGGCGGGTGGAGAAGGTCTCCGTCCGTGACGGGGCGGGCAGCTACCTGAAGACCCGGCTGTCCCGGGTGCAGGAACTGCTGGTCGAACTCGACTCGGCCTATTGGCCCAACCAGTACGCCAATCCGGATGCCCGCGACGCGCATTACCGCTTCACCGCGGGCGAGTTGATCGCGCAGGCCGGTCCGCTCGACTACCTCTTCGTCGGCGTGGGCACGGGCGGCACGATCGCCGGACTCTCCCACCGGGTCAAGGAGACGTACCCGGGATGCGTGGTCGTCGCTGTCGACACCGAAGGCTCGGTGATCTTCGGGGGACCGCCGAAGAAGCGGCGGATCCCCGGCATCGGCTCCAGCATCGTGCCGCCGCTGTGCGAGCAGGCACTGATCGACCAGGTCGAGATCGTCTCCGAGGTGCGCGCCGTTGAGGCCTGCGCCGACCTGGTGGCCAAGTACGGCCTGTACGCGGGCGGTTCGACCGGCAGCGCCTATGCCGCCGTCCAGGACTACGTCGCTCGTCACCGTCCCGGCGCACACCGTCCCCGGGTCGCCTTCCTCGCCGCCGACCGTGGCCATGCCTACGCCCAGACCGTCTACGACCCCGCGTGGGTCCAGCAGCTGCGAGCGGAAGCGGTACAGCCCGCCGGTGTCGAAGCCCTGGCCGTCAACTGAAGGAGAACCACTCCGTGTCCACCCTGGTCCCACCGCCCATGACCGTGATCGGCGCGGGCGACATCGCCGACGAGACGGACCGTCACCGTCCGGAGCTCGTCGAGGTCGTCCGTGCCGCCTACCTCGTGCACGACGCCGGACAGAGCTCGAACCCGCACAGCTCGTTCCTGCGCTTCCCGCACCAGGACCGGTCGCGCATCATCTCCCTGCCCGCCTACCTGGGAGGCGAGTTCGAGGTCGCCGGTAACAAGTGGATCGCCAGTTTTCCGGACAACACACAGCACGGACTCCCCCGCGCCTCGGCCACGCTGATCCTCAACGACTGCGCCACCGGCTACCCGTTCGCCTGCATGGAGTCCTCGATCGTCTCGGCGACGCGGACCGCGGCCTCCGCGGTGCTCGGCGCGCAGACGCTGCTCGGCGCGCGCCGTGCCCGCCGGGTCGGCATCGTGGGCACGGGTCTGATCGCCCAGCACGTATGGCAGTTCCTGCGTGATCTCGACTGGGAGATCGACGGCTTCCGGCTGTTCGACCTCGACCCGGCGGCGGCGGGCCGCTTCGGCGCCGTCATAGCCGAGCACACCGAGGCCGAGATCGTGGTCGCCGACACGGTGGAGGACGCGTTCACCGACTGCGACCTGGTGGTGCTGACCACCGTGGCCGGCGAACCGCACCTGCACGACCCCCGGCTGCTGGCCCACAACCCGGTGGTTCTGCACCTGTCCCTGCGCGACCTCGCCCCCGAGATGATCCTTGCCGCCCAGAACTTCACCGACGACGTCGACCACGCCGTACGCGAGCGCACCTCGCTGCATCTGACCGAACAGCGCACCGGCAACCGGGACTTCGTCGACGGCACCCTCGGCGACCTGCTGCGCGGGCGGCTGCACCGGGACCAGGGACGCCCGGCGGTCTTCTCGCCGTTCGGACTCGGCGTACTCGACCTCGCCGTCGGCAAATGGGTGCACGACCGGGTCGTCGCCGCGGGCCGGGGCCGCCGCGAGAGCGACTTCTTCACCGGGGTGGGGGTCTGACGCATGAGCGCCTCACCCGCCCCGCGCTCCACCGAGGACCGGTACGTCGTCGTGGTGAACCACGAGGAGCAGTACTCGGTCTGGTTCGCCGATCGTGCCCTGCCCGCCGGCTGGACCGCCACCGGCGCGCAGGGCACCCGCCAGGAGTGCCTGGACCACATCGAGCAGGTGTGGACCGACCTGACCCCGCGCTCCGTGCGAGCGTCACGATGACGGCCGCCGGCCTCGCCGCGGCCTGGCTGCGCGGGCTCGGCAGCCGTGACCTCACCGCGCAGCGGCGCCTGTTCGTCTTCCCGCACGCCGGGGCCGGCGCCTCCGCCTACCGGCTGGCGGCGTACCTGCCGGACACCGTCGAAGTCTGTACGGTCCAGTTGCCCGGCCGGGAGAGCCGGTTCGCCGAGCCGGCCCTGACGTCCCTGGACGCGGCCGTGGCCGCGCTCGCGCCGCTCATCGCGGACCACACGGACCTGCCGTACGCCTTCTTCGGGCACAGCATGGGCTCCCTGATCGCCTTCGAGACGGCCCGGCGGCTACGTGCACTGGGCACGCGCATACCCGACCGCCTGTTCCTGTCGGGCATGCGCGCCCCCGGCCTGCAGGACCGCGACCCGCGGCACACGCTGCCGGACGACGAGCTGCTCGCCACCGCCGATTTCGACGGCGTGGATGCCGAGCTGCGGGAGCTCCTGCTGCTGCCGCTGCTGCGCGCGGACCTGACGCTGTGCGAGACGTACACGCCCCGGGCCGAGGCGCCCCTGCCCTGTCCCCTGACCGTTCTGGCCGGCTCGGACGACGACAGCGTCGACGAGAAGGAGCTCGCCGACTGGCGCCGGCACACCTCGGCCGACTTCCAACAACACCTGTTCCCGGGTGCCCCCCACCTCTATGTGCGCGGCACGGAACGAGAGCTGGCAGAGATGATCACGCGCACCTTCCCCGCACGGGGCTGAGAAAGGACCGTTCATGGCGCCGACCACCCTCGTCGCACTGTGGGAGCAGCAGGCAGCCGCGACACCCGACGCGGTCGCCGTCGTCGCGGGAGCGAACCGCGCCACCTATGCCGACGTGGACCGCCAGGCCACGGCGCTCGCCGCCGAGCTGCAGGCACGCGGCATCGGACCGGAGCACCTGGTCGGCGTCTGTCTCGGCCGCTCGGTCGAGATGGTCGTGGCCCTGCTCGGCATCCTGAAGTCGGGCGCCGCGTACCTGCCCCTCGACCCGAGCTATCCGGCCGACCGGCTGCGGCACATGACCACCGACTCGGGGGCCGGGCTGTGGGTGTGCGACGCGGACCACCGCGCGCAGGCCCTGGCGTCCGGCGTGGCCGACGTCCTGCTGGTCGAGGACCTCCCCGCGGAGGCTGCCGGACCGGTGGCCCAGGTGGTGCACCCGCACCACCTGGCGTACGTCCTCTACACCTCCGGTTCGACCGGCCTGCCCAAGGGCGTGGCCGTCGACCACGCGGCGCTCGCCTCGTTCCTGCGCAGTGTGGCCGAACGCCCCGGCCTCGGGGCGGACGACCGGGTCCTCGCGCTGACCCCGCTGTCGTTCGACATCTCGATACTGGAGCTGTTCCTGCCGCTGACCCGGGGAGCGACGGTGGTGATGGCCCCGCGCGCCGCCAACACCGACCCCGAGCTGCTGGCCGCCACCGTCGCCGAGGCGGGTGTGAGCGTCGTCCAGGCGACCCCCACCACCTGGCGGATGCTGCTGGCGTCCGGCTGGACGGACGGGCACGGCCGGGTCCTGCTGTCGGGCGGTGAGCCGCTCGATCCGCAGCTGGCCCGGGACCTGCTCGCCACCGGCGGCACCCTGTGGAACCTGTACGGGCCGACCGAGGCGACGGTGTGGGCCAGTGCCGCCCGTATCGACGCCGTGGCCGACCGGGTCACGGTCGGCACGGCCCTGTCGAACACCCGGCTGCACGTCGTCGACGAGGGCGGGCGGGAGGCCGGCCCGGGGGTCACCGGTGAGCTGTGGATCGGCGGCGGGGGCGTGGCGCGCGGCTACCTCAACCGGCCCGCGCTGACCGCCGACCGGTTCGTGCCCGACCCGTTCGGGGACGCCTCCGGGCGCCTGTACCGGACCGGCGACCTCGCCCGGTGGTCCGCCGACGGCATGCTGGAGGTGCTGGGGCGCAACGACGACCAGGTCAAGGTGCGCGGCTTCCGGATCGAGCTCGGCGAGGTCGAGGCCTGTGTGCGCAGCCACCCCCTCGTGGCGGACGCGGTGGTGGTCGTGGACCGTGAGGCGGCCGGCGGCGACCAGTTGGTGGCGTACCTCGTGCCCGCGCACGACGCGCGGACCCGATCCGCGGACCTGCCCCGCCAGGTCCGCGACCACCTCGCGCAGCGGCTGCCCGCCCACATGGTGGCCCAGGGCTACGCGGTGCTCGACGCCCTGCCCCGTACCCCCGCGGGCAAGGCCGACCGCGGCGCCGTGCGGCGGATCCCGCACAGCCCGGTCCGGGCGAGCGGGCCGGTGCCCGACGACGCCCCGCTGCCGCCGCACACCGCGGCCGTGTGCCGCGTGTGGGCCGAGGTGCTCGGGCTCGACGAGGTGTCCCCGTACGACGACTTCTTCGGCCTGGGCGGCCAGTCGCTCACCGCGGTACGGGCCGTGGCCCGGCTGCGTGCGGAGCTCGGCGTGCCGGTCGACGCCCAGTCGGTCTTCGCGCATCCGACACCCGCCGCGCTCGCCGCCGCCCTGGACGGTGTGGCGCCCTCGGACGACGAGCCGATCCCCGCAGCCGCGACCGCCGAGCTCTCCTTCGGCCAGGAGCGGATCTGGTTCTTCGAGCAGCTGAACGACGCAGTGCCCGCCTACCACCTGCCGGTCGCCCTGGGCCTGCCCGGCGGGCGCGTCGATCTGACGCTGCTGCAGGACTGCCTGTCCGCGCTGGTGCGCCGGCACCCGGCGCTGCGCACGGCCCTCGTCGCCGTCGCCGGCCGGGGCCGCCCCGAACTGCGCGAGCCGGGGCCGGTGCCGCTGCGCCGCACCGAGGTCGCCGAGGAGGACCTGGACGCGCTGATGACCGAGCGGATCCGCGCCCCCTTCGCCCTCGACCGCCCACCGCTGCTGCGCGCGGACGTGCTGCGCACCCCGAGCCGCGACCTCACGTTGCTGACGATTCATCACATCGCCTGTGACGGCACATCGGTCGACCTGATGGTGCGGGAACTGGGCGAGCTCTACACGGAGCTCGCCGCCGGCCGCCGCCCCGCCCCGGCACCGCTGCCCGTGACGTACGCCGACTACGCGGCCTGGCAGCGCGAGCGACTCACCGGCGCCGAGCTGGAGCGGCTGCTCGACCACTGGCGCACGCGACTGTCCGGCGTGCCCGCCCTGGAGCTGCCGACCAGCCGCCCCCGGCCGGCCGTCGCGAGCCACCGCGGCCGCCGCGAACTGCTGCGCATCCCCGCTGACTTGGCGCACCGGCTGCGGACGCTGTGCCGGGCCGAGGGTGTCACCCTGTTCATGGGCCTGCTGGCCCCGTTGCAGGTGCTGCTCGGACGGTACGCCGACGAGAGCGATGTCGCCGTCGGCACCCTGGCAGGCGGCCGGCCGCGCCCCGAACTGGACGAGGTGGTCGGCTACTTCGTGAACACCCTCGTCCTGCGCACCGACCTGTCCGGCGACCCGACCTGGCACGAGCTGCTGGGCCGGGTCCGTGAGGTCGCGCGGCAGGCGTACGCGCACCAGGAGCTGCCCTTCGAGAAGCTGGTGGCGGAGCTGAGCCCGGAGCGCGATCTGAGCCGCAACCCACTCTTCCAGGTGCTGTTCGCCCTGCACGAGGAGCCGGGGGCCGGTCCCGTCACCGAGCTGTACGACCGCAAGGAGCTGGAGGGGCGGCTGGGCACTGCCCGCTTCGACCTCGCCCTCGACGTGACGGACCACGCCGCCGGGGCCGGTGACCTCAGCGTCTCCGTCGAGTACGCCACCGACCTGTTCGACGCGGACTTCGTCCGGGGCTTCGGCCGGCACTTCCTTCGGGTGATCGAGCAGATGGTGTCCGACGCCACGGCCCAGCTGTCCGAGCTGGAGATCGTCTCGGCCGATGAGCTGCGCGCCCTCTCCACCGGCAACCGGGCCGAACCACTGTCCGAGCCGACCACCCTGGTCCGCCTGTGGGACCGCCAGGTGCGGACCACCCCGGACGCGCTCTGCGTCGTGGGCGACGGCCGGTCGCTGACCTTCGCCGAGACCGACGCGCGGGCCTCGGCCCTGGCCAGGGAGCTGCGGGCCGGGGGCGTGCGCCCCGAGAGCCTGGTCGGCGTCTGCCTGGAACGCTCGGTGGAGCTGGTGGTCGCCCTGCTGGGCGTGCTGAAGGCGGGCGGCGCCTACGTCCCGCTCGACCCCGGCTACCCGGCGGACCGGCTGCAGTACCTCCTGGCCGACTCGGGCGTACGCCTGGTCGTCGCGGACCCGGGGCACCCCGCCTCGGCCCTGTTCGGCGACGGCGTGCGCCTCGTGGCGGTGGACCAGGAGCCCGGTGCGGATCCCGGGCCGGCCGAGGAGGCACAACCCCACCACCTCGCCTACGTGATCTACACGTCCGGCTCGACCGGCAACCCCAAGGGCGTCGCGATCACCCACGCCAACATCACCGGGTTCCTGGAGTGGAACCAGCGGCTGTGCCGACTCACCGGGCGGGACCGGGCCCTGCTCAACCACTCGGTGGCGTTCGACAATTCGGTCTGGGAGATCTTCCAGTGCCTGGTGTCCGGCACCGAACTGCACCTGGCGAGCCCCACCGCCGCCTACGACCCCGAGGAGTTCCTGCGGGAGGTGGCCGAGCGCGGCATTACCACGCTCAACGCGACGCCCTCGCAGATGCGGATCCTCCTGGAGTCCGGTACTGATCCCGCTCCACGACTCGCCTCCGTACGCCTGGTCTTCACCGGCGCCGAGGCCGTGCCGCACGACATAGCCCGCCGCATCCTGTCCGCCACCGCGCCGGGGTGCCAGGTCTTCAACGAGTACGGGCCCACCGAAGCGACCGTCACCTCGGCGTTCTGCCCGATCACCGAGGAACTGCTCGACCGGCACAGCCATCTCCCGAGCGTCCCGTTCGGCCGCGCGACCGACAACGCGCACCTCTACGTGCTGGACCCGCGGCTGCGCCCGGTCGCCCCCGGCTGTCGCGGCGAGCTGTACGTCGGCGGCAGCGCGGTCGGCCGCGGCTACCTCGGCAGGCCGGCCCGCACGGCCGCGGCGTACCTGCCCGACCCGTACGCCGCCGAGCCCGGCGCCCGTATGTACGCCACGGGCGACGTGGTCCGGCTGCTGCCCGACGGAAATCTGGTCTTCCTCGGCCGCAACGACCACCAGGTCAAGGTGCGCGGCTTCCGCATCGAGCTCGGCGAGATCGAGTCCGCGCTCCAGAGCCACCCCGGCGTGGCCGACTGTGTGGTGGCGGTGCGTCGCACCCGCGCCGGTGTGGACCAGCTGGCGGCCTACCTGATCCCCGAGCACCCCGACCGACCCGCCCCGGACCCGGCGGAACTGCGCGCCCACCTGGCGGAGCAACTGCCGCCGTACATGCTGCCGCAGAGCTACACCGTGATCGGCGAGATCCCCCTCACCCCGAACGGCAAGGTCGACCGGGGCGCCCTGCCCGACCCACGCCCGGTGTCCGCCCCGGCCCCCGCCACCCGCCGGGCCGTCACCAAGCAGCAGCTCCTCGTCGCCGAAGTGTGGCGGGAGTGCCTGGGCGTCGAGGACGACTTCGGGCCTCAGGACGACTTCTTCGATGTCGGCGGCACCTCGTTGACCATCACCACGGTCGCGGGCCGGCTCGGCGAGCGACTCGGGCGCCGGGTCTCGCCGGTCCTGGTCTTCCGAAACCCCACCCTCGCGGGCCTCGCCGAAGCCCTGGAGGCGGACACACGGCGATGAGCAGCGCCAGGAGCACAGGCGTTGTCCCCCTCGACGTCTGAGCGTCGGGTCATGTGCCGGCGCAGCCGTTCATGCACCGCGGCTGCGCCGTCGTCCGCGTGCAGAGCGCAGCGGAGACAGGGCGATATCCATGTGCGCCACCGGTCTCCCGCCGAGGCGTGGCCGTTCCTCAGTCTCTTTCGGCCTCCTGGTATCCCACCACGGCCGCGCCGTGCTCGTGAGCCCACTCGGTCAGCACGGCGATCGGCTTCACCAGCGTCCGGCCCAAGTCTGTCAGCACGTACTCGACCTTCCCGGCCTCGGCATGGCGGTCGACCAAGCCGTACCCCTGCAACCGCCGCAGCGTCTGGGTCAGCACCTTCCGCGAGACTCCGCCGATCAGGTCGACCAACTCGCCGTGCCTGCACGGTTCCCGGCTCAACGCGAACAGCACGGCCACCGCCCACTTGTCGGCGATGATCTCGATCGCCAGCCGAGCCGGGCAGTCGGCGAGGAAGACGCTGCCGGGGTACTCACGCATGCCCCGACGGTAGCCCGCTGCCAGGAACCTGGAGGTACCTACCGCCTCACCAGCGTCCACGGTGGAAGCTACCGAGCAGGGGGACCGAATGAGGGCAGAGACCGAATGGCCGGGCGGGCGGAAGGCCGTAGCGCTGGTCACCGTCGCGTTGGAGATGTGGTCACCAGGGCACTGGCCCGCCTACGCGCCGATGGCCGCGGCGTGGCCGCTGTCCGGCACCGACGACACGCACAGCACCTCCTGGGCGGACTACGGCGTCACCACCGGCATCTGGCGGCTGCTCGACGTCCTCGGTGACCTGCCCGCCACCGTCGGCGTCAATGGACTGGTGGCCGAGCGGTACCCCGCGACCGTCATGGCCGTGCACGAGGCGGGTCACGAGATCGCCGCACACTCCTGGACCCAGGACGTGGTGCCCGCGCTGCTCGATGTCGATGCCGAGCGGACCAATATCCGTCGATGTACCGGCATCCTTCGCCGAGTCACCGGCGTCCGCCCGACAGGGTGGATGAGGCCACGCGCCACCGGTTCGAGGCACACTGCCGGCCTGCTCTCCGAGGCCGGCTACCGCTGGACCGGCGACCACTGCGACCACGACCTCCCGCAGGTCCTGTCCACCGCTCACGGTCCTCTGGTTTCCCTCATGCACAGCGACCACTCCGACGTCCGCGAGGCTGCGGCCGGCCCCTATGCCTACCGCGACCTGCACCGTGAGCTACTGGACCAGATGCTCGCCGCCCCCGGCCCAGGCGTCTTCCGCCTGACCATCCACGCTCACGTCGGAGGCCGGCCGCTCCTCGCGGGCATGGTCGGCCAGATCCTCGACCACATCCGTGAGTCCGGCGACGTCTGGGTTGCCACGCACGCCCAGGTGGCCGAACACGTCCTGACACACCAGGGAAGAACGCCATGACCCACGTCCTCGTCGTCGGCGGCACCGGAGCCATGGGCAGGCACGTGATCCCACACCTGTTGGCCACCACCGACGCCACCATCACCGTCCCCACCCGCCACCCGGAGTCCGCCCACGCCACCGAACTCGCCGCCACCGCGCCCGACCGCATCCGACTGGTCCGCTCCGACTCGGCGGCCCTGGAGGTCTCGATCGAGCAGGCCGACCGCGTGTTCGCCAACACCGACTTCTTCGCGACGGGCAGCGCCGTGGGTGAGTATCGGCAAGGGCTGCACTTGCTGGCCGCCGCGGAGCGGGCCGGCGTGGAGCGTTTCATCTGGTCCTCTTTGGACAGCGCGGTGTCCCTGACCGGCCACCCCGTCCCGCACTTCGACAGCAAAGCCGCCGTCGCCGCCCACATCGCCCTGATGCGGTCGGAGGAAATGCTCCGAAAGGAGACCGACGGCTGGTACACGGACCACGTCTCGGTACTGACCACCGCGCCGTACTTCGAAAACCTGCGGGACCGACTCGCCCCCCGACCGGACGGCCGGGGCGGCCTGACCTTCAGGCTCCCCCTCGGCGCCGCCCACTACCCGCTCGTCGCCCTCGACGACATCGCCTGGTTCGCCGGCCACATGTTCGACAACTGGCAGTCCTGGGGTACCCGCGACCTCGCGGTGATCGGCGACAGCCTCACCGGCGACGAGATCGCCGCTACCTTCTCGCAGGTCACGGGCACCCCCAGCACCTACATCCCGATGCCGCATGACGACCTGCGCGCCGCCGTCCCCGACTTCAGCCACGACTACGAAGCGATGTTCCAGTTCTTCGCCGACCGTGATCTCTACGCCAGGGACCGGGACATCAACCTCCTGCGCCGCCTGCACCCCGACTTGATGACCTTCGAGGACTGGCTGCACCACACCGGTTGGACGGGATGACCACCCACCACGTCAAGGCCGAACGCGGGCACGGACGACAGGACTCGTCGCTCCGGACCGGGGCCATCCGCTGATACGACTTCAGCGCCAGCAGCACGCGAGCTCGTGGATCTCGCCCCGCATCTCCACATCAGCGACGTAGTCGCAGACGAACGAGGTACGCACCGCCCGGCCCAGTTCCTCGACAGGCACCGGCAGGCTCAGCCGACGGGGTCGCCGTCGAACTGCCCCACGGGGGCGGCATCAGCGGCAGGTGCGGCCTCGCTCGTGGCCGCGGGCCGCCGGTCGAGGCCGAGCACGAGTGGTACGGCCAGCACGCTGATCGCGGTGAGGAACACCCAGGGCAGCGCCGCACCGCCCGCCAACAGCGCGGTGAGCAGCGCCGGGGCGGCGGCACCGCCGACCGACCAGGACAGCTGGTAGACGCCCAGATAGCGGCCCCGCAGATGCTCCGGTGCCATCACCACGCTCAGTTCACTGGTCGGCGGCGAGCTGAGCATCTCGCCCACGGTGTAGAGCACCATCGCGATCAGCATCCCGGCGATCACCGCCCAGCCGGGCAGCACGAGCAGCGTGCCGAAGACGGCGAATGCCGCCGCGTTGCACAGCAGGGCCAGCACCAGCACCGTCACCGGCCTGCGGGACTCGATCCAGCGGCTGGCGAGCGTCTGGAGCAGCGCGACCATGACCGCGTTCAGCACGACGATCACGCCGACGATCCAGGCCCCGACATCGAGGTTGTCCACCGCGTAGACGGCGAGCAGCACCGAGAGCACCGTGGAGGCGAAGACGAAGGAGAGGTTCGTCGCGACCAGCCGCAGATACCGCGTGTCCTTCAGCACGGTGCGGTAGCCGCCCGAGGCTCGTCCGGTGGTGTCGCCCGCCGCCTGCTCCGGCTCCGCGGGCCCGGCGCCGGCCGTCCCGCTCGCGTCCGCGCCCCGCAAGGTGATCACGAGCCAGCCTGCGACGGCGAAGGTGACCACGTTGACGAGCATGACCGCCCGCAGCCCGGCGACGGTTCCGATGCTCAGGGCCACCGCGGACGCGGCGCCGCCGAAACCGACGCCGACATTGCGCAGGGCACGGACGAAGCCGAACCAGCGGGCCCGCTCGACGCCCCCGGCGACCAGGACGGTGAGCGGACTGTTGCCCATCCAGAAGGCGGTGGCACCCAGTTGCACCACGAACTGCCACAGCACGATCTGCCAGGCCGCGTGCGAGAACAGGAATCCGATGAATCCGGCCACCGAAATCCAGTTGCCCGCGGCGACCACGAGGCGCGGACCGTAGGTGTCCAACAGGCGCCCGATAAGGAGCGGAACGGGTAGGACGAGCAGCTGGCCGACGGTCAGCGCGGCGCCGACGGCGACCAGTGACAGCGACGTCGTCTTCACGAAGAAGACCACGGTGAACGCCATCACCAGCCCGTTTCCCAGGCTGTCGATCAGATTGGCCGTGACGAATCGGCCTTTCCCCGCGAGGTCCGGCAGACCCCAGGCCGTCTGGATCCGCCGCCACGCAGAAGGCTCGGGGGAATGCTGCGACATCATGACTTCTCTTTACTTCGCCGCAGGGGCGGGCGGTGCGCCCACAACAGGCACTTCGCCCCAGACGGGCCGCTCGCTCTGATGGAAGACGGCTGCGCTGCGCGCCTCGGCATGCGCCGCGACGGAGATGATGCTGCCCGAACCGGCCGGCACCGCCTTGGCATACGCTCCCGCACACCCCTCCGGCGTGTAGAACATGCCATAGGCCGCATGCCATTCCTCGGTTTCCCCGGATACCGGGTCCACCACCGGCTCCGACCGCGGCAGCACTCTCTGCTGTACGACGCACGCTTCGGTGGCGGAGTTCTCCAGGGCCCGCCGCCACGTGGCGTCGTCCGTTTCCCAGCCCACCACGGCGCCGACTCCGCCGCCGCGCGCGTTGACCTTCAGGATCAACTGCTCGCGCCGCTCCAGGCATTCGTCGATGAGGTCGGTGTCGGTCTTGAGCGCGTCCGCGTTGAGGAGTCGGGTCCACGGCAGCACCCGGTCGATGATCCGGCACTCGTCCGCGCTGAAGTCGCGCCGTCGCGCCGGGTCCGACACCAGGGCCATGCACGCCTTGTTGGCGAACACGTTGCTGGAGAAGGGGGTCCACAACCGCGTCCCACCCGCCCGGTGCGCACGCAGCAGGGGCGTCACCAGGTCCCAGCCGCCGGGCTCCTCGGCGATCTGGTCCGGGACGAAGGCGCGGTTGACCACGTCGATCTTCGTGTCCCCAAGGTAGAGCGCCCCACCGCGTTCGTGTACGTCACAGACCTCGGCCAGCAGGACGTTCAGGCCCGCCGAGCGCAGCGCCGACTGGAAGTTGCGCCAGAGCTCGCCGTAGTCCTTCAGACCGTCACGCCATTCCAGTACGGCCACCACCGGCTCGCGGCCGGATGCCACCGGGGCGCCGAAGCGGCGCAGCGCCTCCACCACGGCGCGGATGGGATGCACGTAACCGAGCCGGTTCCGGCGCGCGAAGTCGGCGAAGGCGTCGACCTCCATCATCGCCTGGGATATCTCACTCGCGAGGCCCCAGCCGCCGGACTCGCTCCCCAGATTGGTTTCGAGGAGCTTGAACGAGGTGCCGTCGTGGTACATGTCGGCCCGGCCGAAGTGGGGTGGCGTCAGGTCACCGAACTTCCGTATGACGTCCCACTGGCCGTCGTCGATGCCGAGCACCGACCGGAATGCCTCCAGATCGCCGCCGAACATCCGGTCCGGCAGGGAAATGAGCATGTCGATGAGGTGCCGCAGGTCATCGGCGAACTCGCGTATCTCACGCTCGGCGACGAGGAGGGGTCTGGCCAGATACTCGCCGTGCCACGGTGCGAGCGTCGGGTAGTCCTTGACGTGCCGGGCGACCGCGGGCAAGCCGCTGCCCGGCGTGCGGGACTCCTCGTTGTACCGGGCCGTTACCCGCTCCGCCGACATGCGGTCTCCGCTCCTGCTCGCTGCTGACCGGGCTCCTCGGCCCGCGGGTGTCACCGTGTCACCCCGGTCTCCCGCACGACTGAATTCTCACTCAATTCCGCGCCTCAATTCATCTGCCAACGCTCTTTGCGCACACGGGACTTCCGCGCGGAGACTAGAGTGTCCGCACATCCGAAATGAGAAGTGTCCCGCAGCCGTGCGGCAACGTCTCATCTTTGCGGCCGGCGCCGGCCGGCGGTCTCGGGAAAATCGACCGGCCGCTCGCCGCACCCGTCAATCACCGGCCGCACACGGTCAGTTATCACGCACGCACGATGTTCGGCACATTCAGCGTCCGATCGCGCAGCGCACTCGCGGGCACGGTCCGGCAGAGAACAGGGGAGGCGCCATGACCGCCACGACGGATACGTTCGCCGATCCCATCGGCGGCCTCGGGGACGCCGAGTGGGACCGGCTCGCCGACGGCAGGTTCTACTCGTCGGCGCTGTGGCTGCGGGTGTGCGCCCTCGAACCCGGGGCGGTCTCCGGCGGACTGCACGTGGCGACCCCGGGCGGCGGCCGGGCCGCGATCCCCGTGGCGGCGGTGACCGACGAGCCCACCCCGGACCTGCGGTGGCACGAGCTGCTGGCCGCGCGCGGACTGCCGGCGCCCGCGCCGGGCGGCCTGCTCATCGGCCAGCGCCGCGGCTACCTGGCGCACCTGCTGACCGGCGAGGGAACCGATCGGACCGAGGCCGCCGCCGGGGTGCTCGACGCCGTCCGCGCGCTGCGCTCACCCCTGCACGAGGAGTCGAAGGTCGCCCGCGTGGCGATGTACCTGACCACCGAGGACGTGGGGGCGCTGCGCGCGGCGGGGGTGCGGACCGCGCCGGTCGCGCTGACGACCGATGCCTGGATCGAGATCCCGCCCGGCGGCTACGACGCCTGGCTGGACTCGCTGTCCGGGCGCCGGGCCCGCAGTGTCCGCAGCGAGGTGCGGAAATTCGAGCGGGCCGGATACGAGCTGGAGCACCGCACCCTCTCCGAGTCCTGGCAGGACGTCGCCCGGCTGCTGGCCCGCTCGCTCCTGCGCTACGGCCGCACCGTCGACGTGGCCCCGATGGCCGAGTCCTTCCGCGAGCAGGGTGAACTCGCCGGTTCGCAAGCCGAGGTGGTGCTGTGCTCGCGCCCCGGCGAGCCGCCCGTCGGCTTCTGCCTGTACTACCGCTGCGGTGACACCGTGTACCTGCGGGCGCACGGCCTCGACCACGACCAGCTGGTCTCGGCCGCGGAGTACTTCAACCTCACCTACTACATGGCGGCGCGGCTCCCGGGAGTGCGCCGGCTGCACGCGGGCGCCGGGACCGCGGAAGGAAAGGCACTGCGCGGCGCGACGCTGCGGCCGCTGTGGCTGCTGGACCTGTCCGAGGACAGCCCGCTGGCCGGGTACGACGAGGAGATCCGCGAGCACAACCGCGCCCTGCTCGCCGGCCTGCGCGACTGCTCGCCCGTGGTGTCCGCCGCCCTGGACGGCGAGCTCTGGGGACCGTACTGCTGAGACCGGCCACCGGTGACCGCGGCGTGGCCGTCTGCGTCGGCAGACGGCCCGCGGTTCCCCGTGCGGCTGCGACCCGGTCGGACCGTGCCCGCCCCCGCGGTCCTCGGCACCGCACCGTGGACATCGTCAGGGCCCGCCTCTCGCACCATGGCGTTCACGGCTTCGCACGAAGCCGGCGAGCGCTCGGGGAGAGGCGGGCCCTGGACGTGTCTGCGGCGGTCGGTCAGGCCCCCGGCCCGGTCGGGCTCAGGTCCAGCTCACGACCGTCCGGGGATCGGTGAACCCCATGATGAACGACACCGTCGTGCGGTTGCCGGCGTTGGCGTCCACCGCGTGCACAAAGGCACCGTTGAAGGCGTAGACGTCACCCTCGCGGATGTCCAGGCGCAGCTCCTCGAAGTCCGCCAGGGCCTCGGCCTGATAGGGCAGTCCCGTCTGCTCGATGCCGAGCGAACGCCGGGTCGCGTCGTCGGGGCGGATGTTCCAGATCACCAGCCGTCCTCCGGCAGTGTGCTCGGTGCACATGTTGACCGCGCAGATCTGGTGGTCCAGGACCCGCTGGACCTCGAAGCCGTGTTGCCGCGGGTCCTTGCACTGCGCTTCGTCCTCGTGCGGGTCGAGGGAGAAGTCGCCCTCCTTGTCCCACGCGCGGATCAGCGCGGCGCACGCCGAGCGGCCGTTCATCTGCGCCACCCGCAGCGACGCGCCCTCCTCCCGCAGGGCCTCGTTCACGCCCTGACGGAACACGTGCCAGGGCGAGTCGGGGGCGTCGATCACCTGCTGGACGTGCTCGGCGACCGCGGCGGACTCGTCGAGATAGGTGTCGACGTCCTTGTTCCAGTGGTAGGCGCCGACGTAGTGCGAGGGCTCGCCCTCGCGATGATGCCGGGCGGGGCTGGCCCAGAATCGTTCGGTCAGGTCCTTGCGCGCCGCGGGCGGTATGACGTCCCGGAAGATCACTCCCAGCCTGCGGCCGTGCAGGACGTCCAGAACGAGTGCGTAGTCCAGTTCGCCGCGCTCCTCGAAGCGGAAGAACTCCGGGTCGGCCTGCTGTCCGCTCAGCCGCGTCGTACTCTGCTGCATTTCTTCTCTCTCTTTCACTTGTACACCACTGCTTTCCGGATAACCGTTCAGGTCATTCAGCTCGCCGTAGCGGATGAGGCGGCTCGTACAGAGGGATGACGTCGCGGCCCGGGAATTTCAGCGGAAGGTGGCACAGCGGGCCGGTCCCCGCGTGCTCAACTCGCCTGCGGTGAAGCGGTCATGCGCGTCACGACCGCCCGGAGGGGCTTGCCGGTCGGGCCGACGAAGCGCGCGACCGATGTCCTGTTGCCGAGTCCACAGTGCCGAGGGGGTGTTTCCCCCTCCGGCGGGACGCCGGAATTCCCGCTCGGTATCGGCGTGCCTGTGGAGCATGCGCCGAGTGTGGCACGGAAGCGACCGGGGCGGCTCAATCGCGACTGAAGTGCGATGCGAACAGGCTTGTCGGGGAAAGGAGAAAGGGCTGTTTCACCGTCCACGGCCGTGGACGGTGAAACAGCCCTTTCAGGCCCGCGAGAAACTCCGAGTTGCCGGGTCCGGGTCCGGGTCCGGGTCCGGTGAGCTCACGAGGCGCTGTCGGCTACGGTGTGGTGCGCCGTGAGCGTGCTCAGTCCTGCTCCTCGTATTCGACGTACAGCGTCCGGGCGAGGTGCGCGCGGTACGCCTCGGCCTCGGCGTCCGACTCGTGGCGGGAGAGCACGATCACCGGGTATCCGGAGAAGTCCGGGTAGGGGCGCATCAGTGAGCCGGGGCCCATGGTCTGCACCAGGTAGTCCACCCGCGGGTCGGTACGCACCGCGTCCAGGCCGTGGATCTTCTTGATCCGTCCGCCGCTTCCGACCGGCACCTGATAGGCCGCCGCGTGACCGGCCGGCACCGGCTCCTCGCGCCAGCACAGCGGCTCCAGGCCGAGGTGGATGCGCAGCGCGTCGACGGCCATGTCGATCCCGCTGCTGACGTGGGCCAGGTGGGCCATGTAGCCCCCGCCGCCGATGCGCGCGCCCATCTCCAGCAGCACCGGCCGCACCCCGCCGACCAGCCGCAGTTCGGTGTGCGTGGTGCCTTCCGTGACACCGAAGGCGTGGTGGGCAGCGACCACCTCCGCCTCGACCGCGGCGATGATCTCGGCGGGCAGTTGGGCGGGGGCCCGCAACGTGGTCTCCTGGAAGTAGGGCCCCGTCAGCTCTCCCTTCCAGCTGATGGCACAGACCCGTACCTTCCCGTGGTGGATGAGGGATTCGGCGGAGATCTCCGGGCCGTCCAGGTACTCCTCGACCAACACACCGGCTTCCGGGGCCAGTCCGTCGTCGGCACCGAGGTGTGCTTCGACGAGCTTGCAGGTGCGGGCCACGGCCTGTTCGATGCCGTCCTTGTCGTCCACGCGGATCACACCGAAGCTGGAGTGGCCGTTCGCCGGCTTGACCACGACGGGGAACCGCAAGGTCAGCGTGTCGGCCCAGTCATCGGGATTGTCGATGAGCACGAAGCCGGGCGCCCCCAGCCCCGCGTCCCGCAGGTGCTGGCGCATGCTGCGCTTGTCGCGCACCACGGTCGCCGCCTCCTCGGTCAGGCCGGTGAGGCCCAGCTCCTTGGCGGCGCGCGCCACGAACGGCACGGCCTGCTCGTTGCCCGCCATGATCCCGTCGAAGGGCTCTTGCCGGTAGCGGTCGGCGAGCGCGGCCAGTGCGGCTTCCGGGTTTCCTTCGATGTCCAGCGGCAGCAGTTCGACCACCGCGGCGGCCCGCCCGGCGGACTCCGTGGTGTCGTCACCCCTGGGGACGAGGATCACGTCGATGCCGGCACGCTCGGCGGCATCGAACACCCAGGGGAACGTGGACAGCTGACCGACGAGGACGAGCTTCGGGCGTGGTGACATGTGCGGTTCTCCAAGGTTCGGCCGCGTGGGCGGGTCCGGGCGACGGAGCCGTGGAACGCGCCGGTGGCGTACGTCTCCACATGGCGTGTGCGTTCCCCGAACTGCACCGCCGGGGTGTGGCCCGGCGGGCTGATCAGTCCGGGGAAGGAGTCACGCGCCTCTTTCCCGCCTTCGCGGACGCTGCTGACAAAGATTTTCACGCTGGGGTAAGACGCTCCCGGTGCCGCGAGCGTCAGGCGGAGCACATGACCGGCGCGCTGTTCGGCCGCGCCGCGAACGGGCGTGTCCCGAGCTCCCATTCGTAGGAGAACCGGCCGTTCACGCACGGGTGCTGGACGCGCAGCAGGTAGCTCTCCGCCAGCTCTTCGAGGAGGTCCTCGGCCCGCTGGCCGCTGATGCCCAGGGTCGCTGCGACAAGCGCCGGCGTGAGCCGGTCGGGGACGCCGGGAGCCAACAGCGCGTACGCCAGGGGCTGTAAGTCGGCGGGCAGCGCCGCGAGCGTCCGGTCGAATCCGGCCCGCACGCCCAGCGCGTCGCCCTCGGCGCCCCCGGACGCAAGGACCCAGGCAGTGGCCTGCCGGATAGTCCAGTGCGGGCGGCGGCGCAACTGCGCGGCGACCGCGAAGAGCACGCCCGGCAGCCCTCGGCACAACCGGGCCAGCCGTCGCAGCCCCTCCGGGTCCATGGTGGTCCAGTGGCTCGGCACGGAGGATGACAACAGGTGCAGACAGTCGGCGAAGGGCAGTCCGGCCAGTTCGACGTGGACCGCCGACGAGGACACGAACAGCCGCCGGCGGCTGCCGATCACCACCGCGCAGCCGGCACCTGACGGCAGCAGCGGGGTCAAGTCCCCTACGTCGCACACGTCGTCGAGCACCACCAGGACGCGGAGGTCGGCGGTCCAGGTACGGAACAGCAGGCTCAGGTCGGTCGTGCCCAGTCGCAACTGCTCCTCCGTCGCGCCGAGTCCACGCAGGAACGAGCGGAGGATCTCGGCGGGCCGCATCCGCCGGCCGGCACCGTCACGGAGCCGCGCGTAGAGCCGTCCGTCCGGGTAGTGATCGCTCACCTGATGCGCGGCGTGCAGGCACAGCTCGCTCTTGCCCGTGCCGGGGGCACCTCCCACGATCACGAGCGGGCGGTCCTCCCGCGCCCGGCCGGCCAGTGCCGCGGTGACGCGCGCCAGCTGGCCGGCGCGTCCGGTCAGTCGCTCGCGCGGGGCGGGCAGATGGCAGGGCGCCCGGGTGGCGGCGGTCACGGCCGTGAGCCGCCCGGCGGGACGCAGCAGCGCCTCGTCCGACGTGAGCACGGCCGTGTGCAGGGCCTCCAGTCGGGGTGAAGGGTCGAGACCCAGCTCGGTGGCGATCCGCTCGCGTGCCCGCCGGTAGACCTGGAGCGCTTCCGCCCGCCGGTCCATGCGGTAGAGAGCCGTCATCAGATTGCCCTGGGCCCGCTCGTCCGTCGGTTCCCGTCCGGCCATCGAGGTGAGCTCGCCGAGCACCTCGTGGTGCCGGCCGAGGTGCAGGTCGGATTCGATCCGCAGGTGGTGTGCGCCGGTACGCAACTCCTTGAGGCGGACCGCCTCGGCCTTCAGCGTGGGCCCCTTGCGTACGTCCACCAGGGCGTCGTCCCGCCACAGCTGCAGCGCCGCGGCGGCCGTGTCACGGGCCCGGGCGAAGTCCTCGTCACGGAACTCCGCCCGGGCCCGGGCGAGCAGCGGCTCGCAGCGGAAGACGTCCACGTGGTCGGCGGGCAGCGACAGCTGGTAGCCGCCGTCGACGGTGCCCAGCAGCGGCCCGGCCGCCCGTACCGCGCCGCCGCTCCTCGGGTTGCCGAGGGAGAACCTCTTCCTGAGCTGGTACACATACGTCTGCAGCGCGGTGTGCGCGCTGGCCGGCGGGTTGTCGTTCCACAGCTCGTCCATGAGTTGCTCGAAGGGCACCACCCGGCCCGCGTTCAGCACGAGCATTGCCAGTGTCTGACGTACTTTCTGGGCGGCCGGCGCCATGTCGACACCGTCATCGTCCCCGTAGGCCTGGAGCGGCCCGAGAAGGTTGATCCTCATGAAATTGGCCCTGTCTCAAGTTCGTGCGGTCCCCGTCGGACCGGCCGGCGACGCCACCGCCGGGCCCGACCACTCGGGCCGGGCGGTGCGGATGTGCTCGGCAGCCCGGGGTCAGGAACTCCTGGACCCGGCTGCTGCGGCCAGGTCCGGGTGGTGCCGGGCAACGATGTCGGGGAAGGAGCGGATCAGCCCTTTCATGACGTTGTCGCCGTAGAGGGCGAACAACGGGTTGCCGGCGACGTCGATGACTCCGCCGGCGCCCTCGACATAGGGGCTGGGCAGTGGCTGCATCGTGGCGTCCAGCCGGGGGTTGTAGAAGAAGGGAATGGAGTAGCGGTTGACGCCCGGGGCGGGCCGGACCACCCGGTGCTGGGTGGCACGCACATAGCCCCTCGTCGCCACCTCCAGCAGCTCTCCCAGGTTGACCACGAACGCTCCCGGGATCACCGGCACGTCCGCGAACGTGTCCTCCTCGACCGCGACCTGGAGGCCGCCGTTGTCGTCCTGGACGAGCAGTGTGAGGAGCCCGAGGTCGTTGTGGACGCCGGTCCCCTGGCCGGAGCCGTCGTCCTCGCTCGGCTGCGTGGGACCGGGGTAGTGCAGGAGCTTGAGGTGGATCTGCGGGTCCGGATCGACCACCTCGTCCAGAAACCCGGCGGGGGCGTCGAGCGACTCCAGCAGGAGCCGCAGCAGGCGGTGTGACAGGTCGGTCAGCCGGGTGATCCACGACTCGATGGCCGGGCGCAGCTCGGGCATCGCCTCGGGCCACTGGTTCCGGCCGATCAGGCACCGGTAGGCGGGATCGCCGGGCGCGGACGGCGTCGCGGGCTGCTCCGGCCCGATGTCCAGCTGCTGACGCTGGTCGGGGATGCCCTTGGTGTGTTCGCGGCCGAGTTCGGAGTAGCCGCGGAACAGCGGCGAGTCGAGGATGTTCAGCGCGAGCCGGTCGGCCTCGGGCAGGGCGAAGAACCGGCGGGTGAGCTCGAGCATCTCGTCGGCGTCCTCGATGCCGTGGCCGACGAGCTGGAAGAAGCCGATCTCGTGCACGGCCCTGCGCAACCGGGTCAGGAACGCTGCCCGGTCCTCTTCCGAACCGGCGGCGTCACGAATGTCGAGCACGGGAAACGTGTCGGTCATGGCAGCTCCTTCGAATCGCTGGTCTGGTAGGTGGTCGGATCGGGCACGCCGGCGTCCCGGAAGGCTTCCTGCCGCTCCCGGCAGGCGGCGCACCGTCCGCACTGCAGCGCGTCGCCGCGAAAGCAGCTCCAGGTATCGGTCCAGGGGACGCCGAGTTCCTCACCGAGCGACACCACGTCGCTCTTGCGCAGCCTGACCAGCGGCGCGGTCAGCGTCAGGTCGGGGTGTGCGTATCCGCGGGTCGCGATCCGCTCCATGGCGAGGAAGGAATCGATGAACGCGGCATTGCTGTCGGGCGCGGCCTGCAGGTCGTCGACCACCCCGACGGCCACCGCTTCCGCCTTCTGGGCGACGGCGACCGCGAAGGCGACGGACAGCAGCAGGGCGTTGCGGTTGGGTACGACGTTCGGACTTCCGCCGGACGACCCACTCTGGTGATCCGGCACGTCGACGGTCGGGTCGGTGAGCGAGGAGCCGCTCAGGAGCGTGCCGACGGGGCTGAGATCGACGACATCGTGCGGCACTCCGAGCGAGCGAGCCGCCTTCTCGGCGAATTCGTGCTCGACGAGATGACGCTGGCCGTAGTTCACGGACAGCAGGTGGAGTGTGTGTCCTTGCGCCTGGAGGTGGTAGGCCATGGTGACCGAGTCCAGGCCGCCGGACACGATTGCGACAGTTTTCGGCATGCGTCGCCTTCCGGCTGGCGGGATGAGAGGGAGGATCAGTACTTCGGGATCAGTGCGGCGGTGTGCCGTGCACCGGAACGGCGGCGGACGTGCGGGCGTCCGTCACGGCGCCGGGGTGGCCGGGACCCGCAGCTGCTCGGATCGGTGGCCCTTGCGGTAGGTCAGTTCGACTTCCGGCCGCGGACCGTCCAGCCTCGTGGTGAGGGTCCGCTCCTCGCTCCACCCGACCAGGCGGTACTCGTTTCCGCCGAGGGCCGCGAGCGGGAAGAGGTGGTCCTGGGGAGAGCGAACGGCAAGGCCCGTGCCGGTGTCGACGATGCTGAAGCCGGCCTGGGGCTGCGCGCCGGTGAGCGACCCGAACTCCTCGATCTCCAGCAGGTGCGCCGGTGCGTCGAACGAACATTGCGCCGCTTTCCGCTCTTGAGCGGTCGTGGCCACGGTCGGACGGTTGTAGAGCACCTCGGGACCGTTGAAGTAGTCGGCCCAGTCGGCCGGGAACAACCGTGCCAGCTCCGGTGTGACGAGCACGTCCACGACGAGATGCACCCGGTGCTCGGGGCCGAGGTTCTGGATCTGGTGCTTGCGGCTGAAGTCGCCGAACCAGAACTCACCGGGCTGCCAGCGATGGATCACACCGTCCAGGTCCAGCAAGGCTTCCTCGTGGGTGGTGACCGGGATGTGCAGCCGGGCCACGCCCCAGTCCGGGGCGAACTTGGCATCGTTGTGGCGGTATCCGACGACGCCGGGGCCGAGATCCATGAACCGGACCGCGTAGAGGGGTCCGGGAATCGAGCGCAGGACCTCCCGCACGTACGGCATGTGGTCCAGCCACTCGGTGTCGGCGAACTCCGCGGAGCCCGGACCGCCCGGGTCGGTACGTGTCTTGTCACCACCGGGGCTGCGTACCGAGAGGCAGCGCCAGTCCTGCTCGGCCCACCTGGACACCCGCCCGTTCGTGTACGAGCTCTGCTCGTCCCACAGATGGTCGCGCGCCGTCATGAGGTCGGCCACCAGCCGGTCGGCGTCCAGCGCGGGGAGCAGCCGAACCGCTTCCGCAGGCGTCGAGGAATCATGCACGTTCATCGTTGTCCTTTCATGTCGACCGGACCGGATTCGCTGGTGTGTCGAGAAGAGCGGCCTCGGTCCGTGCGCGGGCCGGCGAACGCACCGGCGGCGACGGACAGGGCCGGGATTGCGCTGCCATCGGCCGTGCGCGTCCCGCACGGCCGATGGTCCGGCCACCGTGTGACCGCGCGATCGCCCTTCCAGCGGGCCGGGAACACGACACCGACCGGCCGGAAGCGCGGGCCGGCGACCGTCGCGAGGCCAGGCAGGGCGACGATCGCCACATCCGCCGACACCGCCGGAACCAGGCCTGTCATACCGAAGGGACCACTGGCCGGGCAGCACTCAACGGGTCGCTGACTGCTGCTATTTGCGGAGTCGGACGGTTCATCACGCCCGGAGCAGGTCGAACAGCTCGCCCCGGAGCCCGGCGTCCGTGCTGAACTCCCCGCGATAGGCGGTCGAGGTCATCTGCGCGGCAGCCTTGATGCCGCGCATCGACATGCAAAGGTGCTCGCCCTTCGCTATGACCGCGACGTCCGGGGTACCGCTCAGGGTGCTGATCTCGAGCGCGATCTGGTCCACGAGACGCTCTTGGACCTGCAGCCTGTGCGCGTACTGATGGGCGACCCTGGCGAACTTCGACAGCCCGAGCAGTTGCCCCGTCGGGCGGTAGGCGATCGTCACGGAGCAGTTGAACGGCAGGAGGTGGTGCTCGCACAGCGACCAGACCTGAATGTCCGAGACGACGACGAGCTGGCTCGTGCCGATGGACTCGAAAAGGGTGCCCAGCGAACCCGGGTCGTAGTTGATGAACTCTCGCCACCAGCGAGCGAAGCGCGCAGGGGTGTCGCGCAGTCCTTCGCGATTCGGGTCCTCGCCGATCTCCTCCAGGAGTTGGCGGGCGAGTCCGACCAGTGGGTCCTCGGTCGTCCTCGCGGCGGACGGGTCGCTGTCGAGTTCCAGCTTTGTCACCGACATGCGGTCACCTTTCGTCGGGCTTCGGAGTTTCCGACCTCACGGCCGGTACTCGGCCCACGTCTTGGGAGTTTCTGAGATGCGTACACAGGTCAACTCGGGAAACTTCGTCGACCATGTCTTGTAGATCCAGGCCGCCATGTGCTCAGCAGTCGGGTTTTCGTCCATCACATCGTTCAGATGCCGATGGTCGAGATGATCGTCCAGCCAGGACTTGAATGCGGACAATTCTCCGTAGTCCCGAACGAAGCCCACGGGCAACAGATCCGCGTCCTGGGCTCCAAGCTCCAGCTCGATCACATAGTTGTGCCCGTGCAGGCGGGCACACTGGTGCTCAGGAGGAAGGCCGGCCAGCTGGTGACTGGCCGAGAATTCAAATTTCTTCGTGATGCGAAATGTCATCGATCCGAGTTCCCTTCGCGCGTGCCGTTGCTCACACGCCGCGTTTGTCGTCCCACACCAAGGTGTGCAGTCTGGTCGTCAGGTTCCAGCCGCGCTCTACCACCGCGTCGGCCAACTCGCTCATGTGCTTGGTGACATCGTCGGCGCTGCGCCCGATCGGCATGATCCATACGGAGGACAGGTCGAAGGCGGCAACCAGCTCGGCCACTTCGTCGAGATCGCGGGTGTTCTGGCAGACGAACTTGAACGTGCTTTCCGGCAGCGCCGAAAGATTGGTGAGTGCGGAAGGGACTATCCTGCGGTGCCGGGGGTCGCCCGAATGCGACAGCTTCGGCGAGACGTTGAACCTGACGCCGGCGGCGACGAGTTCGGGGTGCGCGGCGTGCGTCCCGTTGGTCTCGATCTCGATCTCTATACCGCGTTCGGTCAGTGCCGCCACCAGCGGAATCAACCGCTCTTGCTGGCCCAGGGGCTCACCCCCGGAAATCACGATCAGATCGGTGTCGAAGCCGACCAATTCCGCGACCACTTCTTCGACCGGCCGGCGGTGCAGCTCCTTACGCGGATCGTGGGCGATCCCGCTCTCCGCGGCTCCGGTCCAGTCCCAGGTGTAGGGCGTATCGCACCACGAGCACGACAGGTTGCACCCGCCGAGTCGCAGGAACGCGCACCTGCGTCCCAGGGACCGGCCCTCGCCCTGGACGGTCGGACCGAAGATTTCGTTTACTACGAGATCCTGCTCCATGGCGCACCGTTTCCTATGAGTGGGACGGCTCGACGGCCGCCGGCTTCTGCGCCTGCACGATGAACCAGTGCCGACTCAGCCGGACACCCTGATCGACGGACACCGCGGCGACATAGCGATCGAATGCTTCCTTGTCCGCCGCCGAGTCGTAGTTGTCGACGATCGGCACTTGGTGCAGAAAGGTGTCCAGGTCTTCCGCCGAGTGGTAGAACTCCTCGAAACGGAACGCCTGGTTACTCGTCACGACGAAGCCTGCGTCGGACAGTTCCTGCGCAATCCCCTCCGCCAAGGGCCTGCCGTTCCAGCTGTCGAAGTCCTGGCCGCGACCGAACGTCTCCTTCAGCTCGCGTGCGTCCTGCTCCCCGATCCCCATGTACATCACGACCCCACCGGGGCGCAGCACCCGCTCGAACTCGGCGGCGATCAGCGGACCGCGGCGGGAGGTGACCACATCGGCGTAGCCGTCGGGCAGCCCCGTCCGGGTGGCGTCGCACAGCTCGAACGTGACGTGCGAAAGTCCTGCCTCCGCCCGGTACCGCGCGGCGCATTCCAGCATCGACGTCGACAGATCCATGCCGGTCACGTCGCCGTACGCGGGAGAGATGCGCAGCAGACTCCGCCCGTCGGCGCAGCCGACATCCAGCAGCCGGGCGTGCGGCGTTCCCAGTGCCTTCGCCAGTTCATCGAAGACGTCGTCCGGGCGGCCGTCGGGGAATACGTCGGTGCTCCGCGCATCGCTCCGGTAGCCGCCGAACCGCTCGGCCACCCGGGAGTAGAACTCCGCGTCCATCGTCATCGGCCGTGCACCTTCCCCTGAACCACGGTCGAGGGGAGGCCCTGGTGCGCACACACCGGTTCCTTTCTCTTCCGTGGGAAATCCCTGACACGGTCTACCGCTGCTGTCGCGGAGGGCTTTGTGCCGCGCTGCGATGCGGTTTCCGGGACGCCGGACGCGGCGGATGTCACCGCGTCCCGGGTCACTACGGTCATTCGGACCACTCCTTGAAGCCGTCCCCTGAAGGGGCGCCGAGGTCGGCAGGACCCAATCTCCGGTGTCGCCCTATCGGCCCGGCATCACGGCGCATCCACGATCGGAGGGGACGCGATAAGACGGTGATAGCGCGAGCATGCGGCGGGGATGGACACCTGGTCCACGCTGGGTTCACCAACGCCCGGACGCATCGCGAAACGGGTGCCGATGGGAGGGGAACTGAATGGCCATCAAGAACTTGGCGTCCGCCACGGGGGCCGGCGTCGTGCCGGTCCCGGACGCAGCAGGACACCAGCGCGGCATGAAGCAGTGCCCGGTCGCCGTGTTGTCGGCCGGCGAAACACCGGCCGACAACACGCCGTGGACCTGACGGACCGGCATGCCTCCGGGTATCAGCCGACCGGCGTCATCGCCCTGCCCAGGATGGCAACGATGTCAGTCCGTACGGCAGCGGCCCCGCTGTGGTCCAGGATCCGCTCCCGGATCCTGGCCGATCGCGAGTAGTACTGGACGGCCTGTTCCACACGATGCAGGTGGGCATTGACCCGGCCGAGGTCGTGCAGCACATATCCCTCGCCGACCAGGTCTCCGCTCGCTCCGACCATGGCGAGGACCTCCAGCAGGGTCCGTTCCGCCTCCTCGTACCGCTGTTGGTACATCAGCATTTGGCCCAGCCGCCGCAGTGTGAGCGCCTGGCCCCGGTCGAAGCCGGCCGACCGGCAGATCCCGAGAGCCTCGTCGAGATACGAACGGGTCCGCGCGAAGTCCGCTCGCCGCATCGTGATCTGTGCCATCTCGCCCAGCACGTATGCCCGCCCGATGACGTCCTGGGCCCGCACGAAGTGACGTCCGGCGCGCTCGTAGAGGGCCAGCGCCCGATCGTCGTCACCGTGGTGCCGCTCGATGCGCGCCAGGTCACGCAGACACAGCGCTTGGCCGCTCAGCTCCCCGAGCCGCTCGAAGATCTCCAGAGCGGTGCTGAGGTAGGGGCCCGCTGCCTCATACTCGCCCCGGTAGAGGTGCAGGGTCCCCCACGAGCCGAGTACCGCCGCCCGGCCCCGTTCGTTGCCGGCCTCCTGTACCGCGGCCAGCGCCACCCGATGTGTGCGCTCCCAGAGTTCGGGATAGCCACGGGCCTCGAAGAGCGTCACCAGCGTCGTGGCCAGCTCCCAGCACAACTCGTCCAGCCCGGACCGGGCCGCCAGCTCGACGGCGTTCAGTAGGTTGGCCTGCTCGCTCTCCAGCCAGCCGAGCGGGTCGCGGAGGCACCGCTGGACATGATCCGCCGGCGGATGCCACCGTTCACCCCGGCCCGCCACGATGGTGTACGCACCACCGTGGATCGCTCTGTGCGCCTCCTCGGCGAGCGCCATCCAGCCACCGACCATGCGCCGCACCGCTCCGGCGCGTTCTGCCTCGGGAATCTCCGCGGGCAGCTGTTCATGCGCGATCATCCGTACGACCTGCGACAGCCCGCATCGGAACTCCCCGCCCTGGTCCATGGTGGTGATGTCGAGGAGCCGCATGTCGATGAGCGGTTCCAGCAGGTCGGCGGGGTGCGGCGTGCGGTCGTCGATGAGGGCGGCACCCAGCCAGCTCGGAATCTCCGTCCCCTCGGCCAGGCTGAGCAGACACAACAGGCGACGGTCGGCCGCCGCCAGGCCGTCGTAGCTGAGCGAAAGACTTGCCCGGATCGACAGCTCGCCGTGTGCCAGCTCGTCCAACCGGCGTTGCTCGTTCTCCAGCCGGTGCCACATGGAGGTCAGTGACCAGTGCGGGCGCGCTGCCAGGCGCGCGCCGATGATACGCAGCGCGAGGGGCAGCCCGCCCACCAGGCGTATGACGACCCGCGCTGCCTCCCGCTCGCTCTCCACACGGCGTTCTCCGATGATCCGCCCCAGGAGCTGCAAGGCCTGCTCCGGACCCAGCGGCTCAAGGTCGAACCGGCGGGTGCCCGGCAACGCCGTGAGCTGACCGCGGCTGGTGACCAGTACGCCGCTGCTGCCGGTCCCGGGCAGCAAGGGCATCACCTGCGACTCGCTCACCGCGTCGTCCAGCAGCACCAGGATCCGGCGACCGGCCAGCAGACTGCGGTACATCTCCGCGCGCTCGTCGAGCGCATCGGGGATGGCCTGGCCCGGTACGCCCAGCGCCCGGAGGAACCGGCCCAACGCCTGGGCAGGGTCGACCGGTTGTCCGCCCGGCCCGCGGAGGTCGCAATAGAGCTGTCCGTCCGGGAAGTGCTCGGTGGCGAGTCGGTGCGCCACGTGCCTGGCCAGCGTGCTCTTGCCGACACCAGGCCTGCCCAGCACCAGGACGACGTGCAGTTTCCCCTTTTCCTGTCCCGCGGTGACGGCGTCGCAGACCGCCGAAACGACCGTGTCGTCGGCCACGAGGTCGCCGATGTCGGCGGGAAGTTGCCTCGGGGTGACGGCCGGGTCGGGGTCGGCACTGCGCTCTTGCACCGCCTCGGTCAGCGGCGTCGACACGACAGGACGCGGTTCGGCCGGCTCGGCCAGTGCCAGGACGGCGTCGTCGGTCAGGATGGCCTGCGCCAGGTCGCGAAGTTCCCTCCCCGGGTCCAGGCCCAGTTCTTCGGTGAGCATCGCGCGGCCCTGGTGGTAGGCATCCAGCGCCTCCGCCTGCCGGCCCGAACGGTACAGCGCCACCATGAGGTGCCCCCGCAGCCGCTCACGCAGCGGATGGTCGGCGACCAGCTGCATCAGCTCGCCGACCAGGTGCTCGTGACGGCCCAGCTCCAGCAACAGCCGCATGCAGGTCTCCACCGCTTCCAGGCGGCTCTCGTCCCACTGCGCTGCCGTGTTGGCCAGGACTTCGCTGGGTACGCCGGCCAGGCACCGCCCCCGCCACAGGCCTGTCGCCGTGCGAAGCGTGTCGACCGCGGCCATCTTCAGACCGTCACGGGCCAGCGCATGCGCCTCCGTTACCAGGCGGCGGAAGATGCCGACGTCGGTCGCGTCCTCCGGCGCCCGCAGGATGTAGCCACCGGCACGGGTCTCGATGATGGCGTCAACTCCCCCGTCCGACAGTGCCTTGCGGAGCCGGGAGATGCAGATCTGTACTTGGGCGCGTGCGGTCTTCGGCGGATGGTGAGCCCAGATGACATCCACCAGTCGGGTCGTCGCCACCACCCGGTTCAGTTCGAGCACCAGCGCCCCGAGGACGATCTCTTGACGCCCTGGTGCCACGGATACGGCCCCCAGCTCGCCGCTCACCTCAAGCGGCCCGAGCACCCGGAAGGGAACTGCCGCTACGCCACTGTCTTCGTAACCTGTGGAGACTGCCATGCATAACCCGCTTCTGTGGTATCAGCCAGGCGATGTGGTCCGGCTTGCAATGTGGGACGACTCATATCGACCTGCCTAATAAGTCGTGACCGCCGGCCGCGTCGCCAAGCGCCGCCGCGAGCCCGGCTGTCGCCGTCCGTCGCCCGGCGACGTCCACGAGCCCGCGCGGCCGGAGCCGTGCCGGCTCGGCCGGGACCGGGCCCCGGGCGTGTGCAGCCGGCTTCGACTTGCGGTCCCACGGACGCCCACCCCCCGTCGCGTTCCGGGGCAGGGAGAACCCCGCCGGCAAGGTGTCGTTCATCGAGATTGCTCCGATCAGCGGTGTATCGGTACGTGAGAAGGGAGAAAGGGAGGAAGGAAGGGTGCGGTGTGCGCGGCCGGCTGAGGCCGGGGTCGTGGTGTACGGCGTCGCCGGCCCGGAGCGGGCGTCCCCTGTGCTGTTCGTGCCGGGTCCTGCCGTTGCCGTGCAGTCACACGATGGGGTCGGCGGCCGGGTCAGCGGTTGGCTGACGGTGCTTCACGACCCGCGGCGCCCGAAGGCGTCCAAGGGGACGTACCGGTGGCACTCGGGCTGCTCACCGTGACGGACAGGCCCAGGCGCTCCTTCGTCACCCTGCCCGGGAGAAGTGGTGGCGGTACTGGCCCGGTGTGACACCCAGGGTGCGTTTGAAGCGGCGGTGCAGGGTCTCGGCGAAGCCGAAGCCGCAGGCCCGGGCGATCGCGTCGATGGTGTTGTCCGTCGTCTCCAGCAGAGCCCGGGCAGCCTCGACGCGGACGGTCTCCACGTAGGCGGCCGGGGTGACTCCGGTCTCGGCGCGGAAGACCCGGGTGAAGTTCCGCTCGCTCATATTGGCCCGTTCGGCGAGCACCCGGACGGTCAGGTCCTCGGCGAGGTGGTCGGTGACCCATGCCTGAACGTCCCGCAGCGGCTTGCGCATGGGCCGCTGCGCGGCGAGCTGGGTGCTGAACTGCGCTTGGCCGCCCGGACGTTGGACGAACATCACCAGCATCCGTGCGACGGCCCGGGAGATCTCGGGCCCGTGGTCCTCCTCGACCATGGCGAGCGCCAGGTCCATCCCCGCGGTGATTCCCGCGGAGGTCCACACCGCCCCGTCGTGTACGAAGATCTGGTCCGGGGTGACCGTGACGTCAGGGTGGTCGCGGGCCAGCCGCTCGCAGGCCGCCCAGTGCGTGACCGCGCGCCGTCCGTCGAGCAGCCCGGCCCGCGCGAGCAGGAACGCGCCCGTGCACACGGAAGCGACCCGCCGGGCCCGGCCGGCCGCCGCCTTGATCCAGCCGACAAGCTCTTCATCGTCCACCGCCTCCCGGTCGCCCGGTCCACCGACGACCACCAGCGTGTCCAGCGGTCCTTCGCACTGCTGGACGCCACTGCCGGCCGCTACGTCGATCCCGTGACAGGCCTGTACGGCTCCGGCCCGTCCCGCGACGATCTCGATGGCATAGCCCTCCCCCTCGGGCACCCAGCGTTCCGTCTGCGCGAACACCTCATGCGGTCCCGCCAGGTCCAGCACCTGAAACCGTGGATAGACGAGGAAAACGACGCGCCGTTGTGTCACCTGGCCATCATGGCCCGCCGTGTCATTTGGCAGCAAGGACACAAACATGACGATCTCCGCCATGTGCGTGGTGTCAGGTTTCGCCTTCGGTGGGGACGGCTGCAGGCGGCGGGCCGGGTGCGGTACTTGGGGGCGGACGCTGGGACGTGACGAGAGCAAGCAGGCGGTGGTCCACCGCCTGGCGTCGGCCAGGAAGGCACTGAAGGCGCCAAAGGGTGCTGCCGCGTCGACCGGTGAGTGAGATGACCTTCGAATGGGCCCTGGCGGGAGGGACTTGTCGCGGGGAGCGCGTCGCCGTCGTACACGGGCCACCGCCATCCGGTGGAGATCACCGCGCACCGGGTGTGGCGGAAGCACCTCTGCGGGAACCGGTCTGTCCCACACCGCGGAGATCGGTGGGTGTTCGCCCTCGGGCCGCTTCGTCCACGTCGTCACGAGGCACGACAGACATAAACGCCACAGCGGCTGACGCCGTGTCACCACGCGGTCGTGCACCGTCATGGGAACCCGAGCCGACGGCACGGCCGTGCCGTCTGCCATACCGGCGTGTGTCATCCGAATCGAGTTGAGCACCCTGGCCCCTTTCCACGGCGCCCGCCGGCCCTGTGAAGTCAGAGGCGGGCGGGAGCTGTTCTCTCTCACCCTCGTGTGACGCTCGTGACCAGCGCAATCGTGGACCACCACAACACGGACCACGAGATCGGCCGCCCGGAACCACGACAGTGGGACGCGAGGACGATGCGACGTTCCGGCTCCCTCGCGCCGATGCGCGATCATGGTGGTTCTTCTCACGGTGTGGGTCACGCCACCAATGTCCGGCGCAGTGCGTCCTCGTGAGTGCGGACACTCACGTCGACACAAGGAGGCAGGGATGTCCCGACCGGCATGTCCACTACGGGAGGCGGCACGGCTGCTGGCCACCACGATCGAGCGCGCCCATGCGGGCACCGGTCGTCTGGTCCTGCTGCGCGGTGCCACCGGCACGGGCCGCACCACGGTCCTGGAGAACGCCGCCGAGGACGCCGCCGCCCACGGCATGCAGGTGCTGCGCGCGCGCTGCTCCGCCGGCGACTCCGCGATCCCCTTCACCGCGGTCCAGCAACTGTTCTGCCACATGCCCGGGTTCGCCGATCCGGCAGGGGACGGCGAGGAACGGGCGACCGGCGCCGGGCTGCGACGGGTGCTGCGCGCGTACGCCGAGCAGTCGCCGCTGCTGATCACCGTGGACGACGTACACCTGGCCGACCCGGCGTCCCGCCGCTGGCTGGTGGAGACCGCCCGGCTCATGGACCAGCTGCCGATCGTCCTTGTGGCCACCGAGCGCAGCCAGTACGACGTCGACCCGCCCGCACAGGGACTCGCCCACAGCCTCTCCCCCGCCCTGGTCACCGGCTACACCCTGAACCCGCTGTCCGACGCCTCGGCGGCCACGGCGGTCCGTTCGGCCTTCCCGGACGCCGACGGCTCCTGGATCAAGGACTGCGTGCGGGCCGGCGCGGGCAACCCCCTGCTGCTGCACGCCCTGCTGGACGACCTCTCCGACGGCAGTCACCCGGTCGTGCCGGACACCACGGCCGCGCTGTACCCAGGAGCCTTTCCGGCGGCCGTGCAGTGGTGGCTGGACTGCGCCGGGCCGGGTACCGCGGAAGTGGCGCGGACGCTGGCGGTCCTGGACGAGGGCTGGGACCACGGGCCCGCCCCCGGCACGGGGTTCCCCGTCCCGCACCTCCCCGCACTCCTCGCCCAGCTCTCCGGCGCCGATCCGGCCCGCGTCGCGGGCTGGATCACCGCGATGACCGGCCTCGGACTGCTGCGCCCCGACGGCCTGGGCCGCACCCGCTACGCCCATCCACTGCTGCGGGACGGGATGCTCACCGGCGTGTCCGCAGCCCGTCGGCGCGTCGTGCACCGGACGACCGCCGAGGTGATGCTGCATCGCGGTGCCTCCAGCGAGCTCGTCGCCCGTCAACTGCTGCTCACCGACGTGGTGGACGCGCCCTGGGCGCTGCCGGTGCTTCAGGACGCCGCTTCAGTGGCGTTACGTGAAGGGCACATCGAGGACGCGGTGGCCTTCCTGCGCCGCGCTCTGGACGAACCCCTCTCCGATGAGGGCAGACAACGCCTACTGACCGAACTGGGCTCACTGGAGTACGCGGTGCCCGGCTCCTCGGCCGCGATCCTGAGGCTCACCGAGGCGCTGCGGCTGCCGGGACCGCCGCAGGAGCGGGTGCGCGCCGCGGTCGCCCTGGGGACGGCGCTGACCGGCCGCGGCAGGACCCGCGCGGGGGTCGAGGTGCTGCGCTCGCTGTACGACGCGCTCACCGACCGTCCCGACCTGGTGCGCATCCTGCGGCAGGCGTTTCTGCAACTGTCCGACAAGGAACAGCTGGTGCGGCAGGAGGCGTACAAGCTGCTGGCCGAGGGGGCCGAGCGCGCGCCGGAGTCGATCAGCCCGGCCGGCCACGCGTTCCTGGTGAAATACGCGGTCATGGCAGGTCTGAGCTCGGCGAAAGAAGCGATGCTGCGCCTGCGCCGTCTGCTGGCGGAACCTGCCGACCCGCTGTCCGAGCCGTACCTGCTGGGGACGGCCGCCGCGGTCGCTCAGTGGGCCGACGAACTCGACGAGGCCGAACGGCTGGTGGAGCGCGGTCTGGCCGGGCAGCGCCCCGACTTCCTGCACCCCATGCACGAGGCGCTGCTCAGCACCCGTATGGACATCGTCGCGGCACGGGCCGACTACACGCGCCTCCTGGCCGACCCGCCGCCCGCCGCCGCGGCCCCGACCAACGCCCATGCCCACGCGCTGCGGACACTCGTGGAGACGGGCCGCGTCGCCGAGGCCGCACGCCTGGCCGAATCCTTCGACTTGCGGACGGCGCCGGAGTCCTGGGAGCTGAACCGGTTCCTGTACGCGCGCGGGGAGCTGCGCGCCGCGACCGGTGACCTGGCGGGAGCCCTGCACGACTTCCTGGAGTGCGGACGCCGCCAGTCGGCCCGGGAGATGTTCAGCCCGGTCGTCACCCCGTGGCGCACGGCCGCCGCCGAGTGCCATCTGGCCCTCGGCGTCCCACGGGAGGCGCTCGCCCTGGCCGAGGAGGAGCTGCGCCTGGCCCGGGTGTGGAACACGCCCCGCACGGTGGGCCGGGCGTTACGTGTCCTCGGCACCGCGACCGGTGGGCGCCGGGGTCTGCAGCTGACTCAGGAGGCGGTACGGCTGCTGCGTGGCGGCCCGGCAGGACCGGAGCTCGTGGCGGCACTGCTGGCCCTGGGCCGTCAGTTGACCGCGTCGGGCGAGTCGTCCCGCGCCCGCGACATCCTGCGGGAGGCGGCCGGGCTCGCCGAACGCCTGGGCGCGATACGGCTGCGGGACCTGGCGGAGGAGGCGCTGCGTGCGGGCGGCGCGCGCCGTACGGCGACGCGGACCGGCGCCGCCTCGCTCACCGACAGCGAGCGCCGTATCGCCGAACTGGCCGCGGGGGGACGCACCAACGCGGAGATCGCGGATCTGCTGCACCTGGCCCGCCGCACCGTGGAGACCCATCTGACGCACAGCTACCGCAAGTTGGGCATCCGCCGACGCAGCGCCCTGAGCGCGGCCCTGACCGGGGGCGACGCGGCATCCGGGTCCCTGGTCAGCGACCGGGACACGTAGGCGAGCACGACACCACCAGACGAAGAACCTGCCGCCAGCCCGCTCCTCCTGAGCCCGTCTGGTGAGGTCACTCAGCACACGACGGTGTACCGCGTACGTCAGACCGGTGGTGACCCCGCTGCGGCGGCCGTCGGACCCGCGCGCTGAGGTCTGCAGGTCTGGTGGACTCCTCTGCGTCGAGGCCGCCATAGGAGCCGGCAGCGCTTGGCCGAGGCCATCGACCACATCCTGCTCGACTGATCGGACCAGGCTTCCATCAAAGGAGGAGCTGCTACCACGAGACCGGGCCCATGACGATCAGAATGTTGGCCTGGGGAAGTCGAGGCCTATCTGGAGGTGGCCATGAGGGTCGTGTTCGTGCACGGGGCGTGCGTGCGGGACGGGTCGTGGTGGTGGCACCGCACCGCCGAGCTGCTGCAGAAGCGGGGCGTGCCGAGCCTGGCCCCGGCGCTGCCGAGCTGCGGCGAGGCGGGCCCGCCCGGCGGCGTCCGCGGTCCGGGGCTGCCCGAGGATGTTGCCGCGGTGCGGCAGGTACTGCAGGCCGACGACGAGCCGACCGTCGTGGTCGCCCACAGCTACGGCGGCGTCGTCACCGCGGAGGCCGCTGCGGGCATCGGGGCGGTGCGTCACCTGCTGCTGATCTCCAGCTACCTGCCCGAGGTCGGGCAGAGCCTGTCGGAGTTCGGGGACGGCAGCCCCGCCCCGTTCCTCGACGTCGACCCCGACGCCGGCACGTTCGGGGTCCGTCCCGAGCTACTCGTGGACACGTTCCTGCAGGACTGCGACCCCGAGGTCCAAGCGCAGGCGGCGGACCACCTCGCCCGGCAGAACGTACAGGTCACCACGCAGCCCGTCGGGGCGGCCGCATGGCAACAGGTGCCCTCGACGTACCTCGTCTGCGCTCAGGACCGGGGCACCCCGCCGCGGCTGCAGCGCGAGTTCGCCCGCCGTGCCGACAGCGTCATCGAGCTCGACACCGGCCACCACCCGTTCCTGTCCCGGCCCGCAGCCGTCCGGGACCTGCTGCTGAGCCTGTGACGACAGCCGCGGACGAGCCGAGCCCGCGATCCGCCGGGCCTCCTCCTGCAAAGGCGGGCAGGCACTCCTTGGCGCTCGGTGGCCATGGTCGCGAGGGAGCGAACGTGCCCGGCGAGCGCGTCGAGTGCGAAGCGGTGCATCCGGACGTCCGTGAGGTGGAGCTGCTCGGTCCCGATGAGGGTGCCCGGACGGCGGAGGCCCCATCCGGCAACGGCCCGGGGCGAGGATGGCCGGGTGGTCACCGGCCGCAGGGAGGTGCGCTTGTCGTGGGGGTAGGCGCGAACGCGCTGGTGGATGCCCTTGTAGCGGTCGCCCAGGAGTGTGCCGTGCGCGCTCGACGCAGCAGGGGAGCTGGTCGGTTGCTATGTCAGGTTCGCTGCCTTCTTGACGGTCCTGATCACTGGTGCCGTTTCGAGGTGTGTGATGGCGGGGAGTGCGGCGACCCGGGTGGTCAGGTAGCGGTACAGCTCCCGTTGGTTCGTGCACACCACGCTCGCGTACAGGTTGGTCGGGCCGGTCGTGGCGGCGGCGAACGCGATCTCCGGATGCCCGGCCAACGCCTGACCTGCCTCCTCCAGGTGGGCGGGGGCGACCGAGAGCCAGAGCAAGGTTCGGGCGTGCACGCCGAACATGCGCCAGTCGACATCGATGTCGAGGTAGAGCAGGCCGTGTTCACGCAGCTCCGTCATCCGGCGCCGGACCGTCGTCGGCGACCAGCCGGTAGCCGCGGCCAACTGCTCGAACCCGGCCCGGCCGTCGGTGGCAAGCAGGGCGAGGAGCTTGCGGTCACTGTCGTCGAGCCGCACCGGTCCCCGTCGGCGCGGCACCGGAGACGGGCGCAGTCGCTCGATCGCCTCCTCGTCCAGTGATCCGAGTTTTCCGACCAGGTTGTCCGGGCCGCCGTAGAAGGCGTGCAGCACGGAGTGCGCGGTCACGCCCTCCACGCGCGGAGTACGAGGAAGTTTGGCCAGCAGCAGTGCCTCGCTGTCCGCCTCGCTCTCGGTGCGGACCACGCAGGTGATCTCGGTGCCGCCGGAAGTGAGGCTCACCCAGGACGTGTCGGGGCGTCTGGCCAGCGCCTCGGCGACCGGGAGCGACGCGGCGGGCGCACATCGCACCCGCACGAACCACTGGATGGCGCCCAGCGCGCTGGTGTCGACCCCGCCGAGCACCCGTACCGCCCCGGTCGACCGCAACCGGGCGTACCGGCGGGCGATGGTGCGATCCGACACGCCGAGAACCTCGGCGATGGTGCTGAACGGGGCACGGCCGTCGATCTGCAGGGCGTGCACGAGCCGCCGATCGAGCTCGTCATAGTCGGATTCCACCGAATTCAAATTAGACGGTGTCAGATTTCCACGCAACGGAGCCGGTTCCTGGCTCGGGCGGCTCGGTCGGCGGAGCGTTTGCTCTGTCCTGATCGACACAGCCAAAGGAGAGTCCGTGGACACCGATGTGCTCATCGTCGGCGCCGGCCCGACCGGAATGACGCTGGCCAACGAGCTGCTGATAGCGGGGGTGTCGACCGTGCTGGTCGACAAGCTGTCGCGACGCAGCGACCTGTCCAAGGCAGGCGGCGTGCAGTCCCGCACACTGGAGGCGCTCGACCAACGAGGGCTGCTGGAGCCCTTGCTGGCCACCGGAGACCACCCCGTCACCACTGGCCACTTCGCCGGTATCCCGCTCCCGCCCGACGCCAACCGGCACCGTCTGCCATGGCGGTCCGTGCCGCAGGTGGTGATCGAGGGATTCTTCGAGCGGCATCTCGCCACGCACGGCCTCCACGCCCGGCGGGACCACGAACTGGTAGGCCTCGCCCAGGACGACGACGGGGTCACCGCGGCCTTCGCCAACGGCGCCACCCTTCGCTCCCGTTACCTCGTCGCCGCCGACGGCGCGCACAGCACCGTACGATCGCTGCTGCGGGCCGGGTTCCCCGGTCAGCCGGGTACATTGACGATCATCGCCGCCGACGTACGGTTGGGCGGCGTCGATGCGCCCACGTCGCACACCTGGAACGAGGACGGGCACTGGGCGGCAATGTTCCCGCTCGGCACCGACCCGCAGGGCAGGCAACTTCGCCGACTCGTCCTCGGCGGGCCGGGCCGGTCGCTCCCGCGGGAGATCCCGGTCACCGAGGACGAAATCCGCCAGGGCCTGAGCACCGTGTTCGGAGCGCGGGTGCATCTCCTCGAACTGCGCTACGCCCGCCGCATCACCAACGCGTCACGGCAGGTCGAGCAGTATCGGCACGGGCGGGTGTTCCTTGCGGGCGATGCCGCCCATGTCCACCTTCCGCTCGGCGCACAGGGCATGAACACCGGGATGCAGGACGCGCTCAACCTCGGTTGGAAGCTCGGCGCCGCCGTGCACGGCTGGGCGCCGGAGAACCTCCTCGACACGTATCACGCGGAACGGCATCCGGCCGGGGCCGCCGTATTGCGCAACGTCCGGGCACAGAGTCTGCTGATGGACTGGGCCGGCACCCGCGATCCGGACGTGCTCGCCGCCCGGGAGATCTTCACGGCCATGGCCCAACTGCCGGACGCCCAGCGCCATCTGTCCGATCTGATGTCCGGGATGGCCATCCGCTATCCGATGCACGGCACCGAAACCCATCCGCTCGTCGGCCGGCCCGTACCGGACCTGGACCTCGGCCCGGCGCGGGTGCACGAACTGCTACGGTCCGGGCACGGCATCCTGCTGGACCCGGCCGACACGTTCGCCGGGGCCGCCGGCCCCTGGTCGGACCGGGTGGACCGGGTGGGCCAGGGCGCCCACACCGAACCGATGCTCATCCGGCCGGACGGCTACGTGTGCTGGGCAGGCGCGGCCGATCTGGAACCGGCGCTCGACCGCTGGTTCGGCGAACCTCGCTGAGCCGTCGTTCAGGACGCCGCCCGTCGTGGAGAGGCTGGTGGTCATCAGTGGGCGCCGATGGTGACAAGTATCGCGCCTCGGCTCACTGATGTGACTGAGCATTGCACTTGGCCAGTTGAGTGTTGAGTGCGGGCGGTGGTGCCAGGCGGTGCTGCCATGGGGGCGGGTCGGACTGTTGGGGCCGAGTGAGGGCGGCGCCGGGATCCATGGTGCGGAGTTCCAGGCCGCGCGTGGCTGGGCCCCGCCCGTGCGTGCGGTTCGTTTGTGGGACGTAAGTGAGGCGTTTCCGGAACGTCAGTGGCTCCGGGAAGAGTGGTGTCCACACCGCGGGACGGCCGAAGAAACTCCCGCACGGAACACAGGGGGATCCCGATCATGCGTACTTCCCGGATTCGTACCGCCACTCTGGCCGCCGTCACCGCCGCGCTGGCGCTGGGCCTGACCGCCTGCGGCGGCGCCGACGACGCCTCGAAGGCGGCGGGCGGCGACAGTGCCGCCGGCAGTGCGCAGAGCCGGTCCGCGTCCAACGGGGACGCCAAGGGCGCAGGGGAGCAGGCCGGCAGCGGCGGCGCCACCAAGCAGGAGGCGCGCTCGACGACCGCCTCGGGCGGGACGGACAAGGCCGCGAACAGCGGCACGACGGCCGGCGCCCAGCAGTGCCGCGGCGACGAGATGCTGCTCACCGCGGTGCACCGGTTCGCCGGGCAGCAGGGCGACCACCTGCTGGTCACCGCGTCGAACAAGGGCACCAAGCCGTGCTGGGTCACCTCGTACCCGTCCGTGAAGCTCGGCGACGACGCCACCGCACTGCCGCACTCGAAGAAGGACAACCCCGGCGGCGGCCAGCACCTCACCCTCCAGCCCGGCGGCACGGCCTACAGCGCGGTGAACCTCTTCGACTACGGCTCGAAGCACCACACGGCGCAGTCGTTCGCCCTCGCACTGCGCGGCGCGGACGGCCACGACGGCCCGTCCTACTCCGTCGCCCTCAAGGGCGACAAGCCCCAGTTCAGCTGGAGCGAGGCCGACGTACTGAACTGGAGCGCCAAGAAGCCGTACGACTTCTGACGGCCCATCGGCCCATCGGCCCATCGGCCCATCGGCAGTGAGCATCAGTGCGGGACGCGCCGGATCGCGCGTCCCGCACCGCGCCTCCCGCACTCCGCCGCCACGGCGTCGGTGTACCGGCGAGCGTGTGACGGCCACATCGTCGAGGCATCAGAGACCCGGCTTGCACTCCTCGGCGTAGCGGGCCAGCCCTTCCGCCATGCCCTGCATGAACTTCTGAAGGTAGCGCGGCATGACCCAGCCCAACAGCCGGCTCGTCTCGTACTCGCCGTACCAGTGGATGACCGTGCCCGAGCTCGCTGTCGCCTTCAGCTCGATGCGCGCGTGATAGTTGCGCATCGACGAATTGAACGCGTCCTCGTAGGCCAAGAGGCGTCGCTCGACCTTCTCGGTCAGCCGCTCCCCGGTCACGATGCGTCCCGTCCGGAAGGCCCGGACGGCACCGACGCCGTCGTCACCGCCGGGGTCGAGGCCGACCGACCGTGTCGTGTCCAGACTGTCCACCTTGGACCACAGCGGCCAGCTTGCGGCGTCGACCAGCAGCTTCCAGACGGTTTCCGGCGAGGCGCTGGTAGTCACTGTGACGTCGTATTTGTGCATGGCAGAGAGCTCCTGTGAGTGGATGCGGGCGGCGTCCCCGGCCAAGAAGACGCGGTCGATGCGGGATCAACGACCGGTCGCGCCATCGATGAGTTCGCGGAGGATGTCCGCATGGCCCGCGTGTCGGCCGGTCTCCTCGATCATGTGGGTGAGTGCCCAGCGGAGGCTGGGAGCGGGGCGGTCCGACCGCGGTCGGGGAACCGGTGCACCCAGATCGGTGCACCCGTCGAGAACCTCGTTCGCGCGCTTGACCGCATCTCGGTAGCGAGCGACGACTTCGGCCGCGCTGTCGGCCGGTGCGGCTTGGAACGTCGCCTGCCAGTCGGCGACCTCGTCCCCGAGGAACATCGAGCGCTCGACGAACGTCAGGTGGTTGAGCAGGCCGAGCAGGTTCGTGCCCGACGGCACCACGGCTGTTCGCACCTGCGGTTCGGGGGCACCGTCAATCTTCGCGGCAATCGCGGTCCGGAGGTAATCGAGGAATCCGCGCAGGACCTCGTTCTCATTGCTTCCGGTCCGGGGCGGCGGGGTGTCGCGGCGGCGGTTGCGGTCCGTGGTGCTGGGCACGGTGGTCTGCCTTCCTTTGTCGGGGCGGGCGCCGGCCACCGTGTCAGGGGGCACGGCGGATGAGGAGGACGTGGTCGGTGACCTCGGCGGTGCGCCCGTCCGGTCCGGCCGCGGTCCGGCCGGATGCTTCGGCCCGCTCGACCGTCCAAGTCTGCGGGTCCAGGTCGATACCCGCGGCGACTTCCCGCGGGCTCGGGTAGCGGATGTCGGGATCCTGGTTCCACGACCACGGCGCGGCCGACCCGTGGTCGACGACCAGCAGCCGCCCGCCCGGGCGCAGTGCGTGCGCGGCCGAGCGCAGGACGGTTGCCCGGTCCAGGGCGAAGGGGGTGTGCAGGTAGTGGGCACAGACCAGGTCGAATCTGCCAGGTGGGAAAGACTCGTGCACGTCGTGCCGCACGGTGGTGAGGCGGTCGTCCAGGCCGTGTGAGCGGGCGAGGGCGGCGATCCGCTCGACCGCCACGGCCGATATGTCGACGGCGGTGACGTGCCAACCCAGGCGGGCGAGCCACAGCGCGTCGCCGCCGTCGCCGCATCCGAGGTCCAACGCGTCAGTGGGCGGCAGGCCCGTCACCGTCTCGGTGAGGCGAACATTCGGCTGCGGGCCGCCGGCTGCCGGTCGGGCCGCGTAGACGCCGTCCCAGAACGCGACCGCATCGGTGGTGCTCATCAAGACTCCTTGTGTCGGTATGCGCTCAGTCTTGCCAGGCACCTCACGATCTGGCACGGAATCTTGCGGTTACGGCAAGATGGTCTGATGGACCGCAAGACGGACGACGAAGTGCTGGACGCGGTGGGGCCGCGCCTTCGTGCGCTGCGTCGTGACCGCGGCATCACCCTCGCCGGCCTCGCGGCGACGACCGGCGTATCGGAGAGCACACTGTCCCGGCTGGAGAGCGGGCAGCGTCGGCCCACCCTGGAGTTGCTGCTGCCGCTGGCCCGTACCTATGACGTTCCGTTGGACGACCTCGTCGGCGCCCCGCGCACTGGCGACCCCCGGATGCACCTCAAGCCGATCAGGCGGTTCGGGATGACATTCGTGCCCCTTTCGCGGCGACCGGGCGGGGTGCACGCGTTCAAAATGATCATCCCCGCCCAGCCGGAACCACTCGAACCGACCCCGCAGACCCACGAGGGCTTCGAATGGCTCTACGTGCTCAACGGACGCCTGCGGCTCGTGATCGGCAAGCGCGACAAGACGCTGCCGCCCGGTGAGGCAGCCGAGTTCGACACGTCCCTGCCCCACTGGCTGGGCAGCGCCGACGGCGGCGCGGTTGAACTCCTCATCCTGTTCGGCCTGCAGGGGGTGCGCGCACACGTACGCATCGACCCGCCCCGATCGCCGCAGGCCGGGAGCCGGCCGTGAACTCACCGAGAGCGTCTGTATGCGCGTCGATGACGCGGGCTTCGTCGAGGAAGCCGACCGGGCCGTGGTCGCTGTAGGCCACGCCCGGAGATCTCACGCCGAGCATCTGTCCACCGCATCGACAACGGCCGCGGCCTCCCCGGTGACAACAAACCTAGGAGTCAGGGGATCACAGTCGATGGGTAATACGTCGTTCTCTCGCGAAGTGAGGCTCGAAATCGCTGCCGAGGTTGATGTCGTCGGAAATTCGGTGCTGATATCGGAAGGCCGGTCACGCGGGAGGAGATGCACGGCACAGCCCGGCTGACCAGGGTGGTCACGCTGGTGGAGTTCACCGGCATCGACTATGTGGCGCTCGGCTTCCAGAGGCGGTGGCGTGCGTGAGGACCTGGAACCAGACGCGTGACTGAGACGTGGGACTGAGCGCTTGAGTTGGCCCGTGAGCGCTCGAACCGGCGGGCTGAGCGTTCGAACCGGCCGGCTGAGCGTTCGTTGGTCGTCATGGCACATCACGGCGTACGAGCGCCTCGGCGACCGACGTACCGCCGCGCCGAGCGAATGTCATCCGTTCCTTCACGACGCGCAGCGTTCGGGGCCGGTATCCGGGGCCTCCGCAGCAGAATGGGCTGAAGCACGAGAGCTGTCACATAGGCACATGCCGAACAAGTGCCCTGTGCGACACATGCATTGGGCTTGAATACTCGTGATTCTTGCTCCGCCAGATCTGCGCGTCGACATATGTGACGTTGCTATGTTGGGTCGATGATGGATATCGACGCAGCTCAAGCCGTCCTCGATAACAGCCCGTTCGGCCCCTGGTGGGATTCAAGGTGGAAGCTGTCGGGAAGGGCCGGGCAAAGGTCTCGTTACGCCAGCGCCCGGAACTCTTCCGCCCCGGCGGCGTCCTCCAGGGCGGGTGCGCGATGACACTCGCCGATGTGACCTGCTGGATCGCGGTCATGTCACTGTTCGGCGAGGACGATCCGTCCGTCACCCAGCAGATGACGACGAGTTTCCTCGGCCCGGCGCGCACCGATTTGGTCTGCGAGTCAACGATCGTCCGGCCCGGCCGCTTGGTCGTCTACGGCACCGCCGACACGACAGACACCGCCGGAAAGCTCGTATCCCACCACACCCTGACCTATATCCGGCCACTGGAGCGAAACGTGGCCTGCAGCCCCTGATCCGATCCCGGGCGAGAAAAGCGGACTCATCGACTCCGGCCGCTACAAGGCCGACGTCGAGGAGTCGGAGATGCATTACATGGCGGAGCACGGGGGTGAGGATGGTGCCGAGCAGCAACACGAAGCAAATGTGATCAAGGCCGTCTCATCCGTCATGGACGCTTCGCACAGCAAGCAGATCGAGCAGGGTGTGGAGACTTCCTCGAATCACTGTGTGCGCTGTGGGACGTCCCGAATGCGGCTCTGCTCGCATCCGGGCTGTAGCCGGCCGCATAGTTCTCTGCCGGACGGGCGGACGGTTCACGCGTCGAGACGGGGCCGCAGTACCTGGCTGCCACTGGACGGAATTCCGGGGCGAGTTATGAGCGTGTTCAGGGAAATGGACCTTCTGCGCGCCCCGCTCTTCACGACGCTGGTCTTAATGCCCCAGCGCAACCACCCCCTGCCGGACCGGGGCAGCCCGGCCCGCTCCAGCCCGCCGGTCACCAGCGGGTGACCGACACGCTCCGACCACGGCGGTACCGGCGTCTGGCCACGGCGGTACGGACGGCCGGAGTGCGCCGTCCGCCCGTACCCAAGAGCCCTGTCCCCGCGGCCTGCTCAGGAGCCCGTCGGGGGAATGACGTTGTCGAGTACTTCGGCGCTGTCCTCGGCGGCTCGGGCCGCACGTGGCAGCATGAGGTCCTCGTAGGCGCGGACGGCGTCGTCGATGCTGGATTCGGTGATGAGGGCGTGGGCGAGGTCGGCGCCGTCGAGCAGGGCGAGGTTCGCACCGAGCCCGACCGGGGGCATCAAGTGCGCGGCGTCGCCCAGCAGGGTGATGCCGGGGACGTGTTCCCAGGTGTGCGGGGCGGGCAGCACGAACACGGGCCGGTTGACGAAGCCGTCGTCGTGGTGCCGCAGGAGGTCGAGCAGGCTCTCGTCCCAGCCGTCGAACATCTTCAGCAGATGCGCGCGCACGGCTGCCGCGTCGTCGAGGTCCACGTCGGCGGCCACCTGCCAGTTCTCCGGGGTGCGGAAGGTGGCATAGACGCGGATGTGGCCGTTGCTGTTGCGTTGGGCGAGCAGGGCCTTGCCGGCGGCCGTCGCCAGCACGGTGCCGTTGCCGACCATGCGTGCGAGGGCAGGATGGCGGGTGTCACAGTCGTCGAGACCGGTCTCGACGAGGGTGACTCCGGTGTAGCCGGGTGTGGCGTCCGACAGAGCCGGGCGGATGCGCGACCAGGCGCCGTCGGCGCCGACCACCAGGTCGGCGTCCTCGGTGGTGCCGTCGTCGAGGAGCAGCCGCCAGGAGCCGTCCCCGAGCGGGGTGGCGCGGGTGACGGCGCAGCCCCACCTGACGGTGTCCTCGGTGAGGGATTCCAGGAACAGGCCGCGCAGCTGGCCGCGGTCGATCTCCGGGCTGTCCTCGTCGTGTTCGGGCCCCGGGACGGGCAGTGTGGTGGCGGTGACGGGGTCGACCACACGCCACACCTGGCCTTCGGGGCGGGCCAGGGCACGGAACCGGTCGAGCAGCCCCGCCGCGCGCAGGGCGACCTGACCGGAGCCGCCGTGGATGTCCAGGCTGCCGCCCTGGGGGCGGGCGCCGGTGGCAGCCTCACGTTCGAAGACGGTGACGGAGCGGCCGTGGAGCTGCAGGACACGGGCTAAGGCAAGGCCGCCGAGGCCGGCGCCGACGACCGCGATACGGGCGTGAGCGGAGTTCATGGGGCTGTCCCCTCGAAAGGTGGATGAGTTGCCGGCAAGCCCGGCACACGACCAAGAAAGCACAGCCACGAACGAGCATCCTCGAAATTTCGTGTGCCGGTACCGAGCCGACGGGCGCCGCGAGCGCGAGAAGGCCGAAACCGGTCGTTCGCTCCCCCACGCCGCACCCCGTCGTTGAAGCCGTCCGGGCTCCCCGGAGGCTCTGGTCGTAGGTGATCAGCGAGCGGGGGACGGGTGCGCCGCCAGGTTGGCCCCCGGGTGCCGGCGTCGGCGTCGGCGTCGGCTCAGCGTGCGCCGACCGTCCCGCCTCGGTCCAGGACGGCCTCGACCGCAGCGACAAGCCGCTCCCCCGCACGGTCGACGCTCCCGTTCTGGGCACTGATCTGAGCACCCTCCATGAGGAAGGTGATCTCCGCGGCGGCCTCGTCGGGATCCCGCAGACCGGCCCTCTCGCACATGTCCGTGAGCCGGCGCCGCTGGGTGGCCTTGTGGTCCTCGATCAGCCGGCGGGCCGGGTGTTCCCGGTCGGGCAGGCCGGCGATGGAGTTGACGAAGGGACAGCCCCGCTGCGCGACGTCCGGCAACCCCTCGGCGATGAAGTGCGTCACGGCGAGGACTTGGGCCCGGCCGTCGCCGGGGTGCTCGGCCTCCGTCCGGTCGAAGGCGGTCGAGTACCCCGCTGCGACGATTCTCAGCCACTCCTCGATCAGGGCGTCCTTGGTGGCGAAGTGCCGGTACAGGGCCATCTTCGTGGTCTTCGCCTGCTCGGCGATGGCCTGGACCCCGACGGCCCTGATGCCCTCGCGCAGGAAGAGCTCCTCGGCCGCGTCGAGGATGCGCTCACGCGGGGGCAGCCGGGCAACTCTGGTGTCCCGCCCGGGCCTTGGGGTGCTGCTCGCCATCTCCGCCTCACTTCGGTCACCGTCGCCGGCCGCTCTCCGCCCATGCTACGTTACCGACCAACCCCGAACGATACCGATCAGTATCACGCGGGACCGATCGGACCAACGTGAGGCGGAGCATCGTGAAGCTGCACGAATACACCCAGTACGACGCCGTGGGGCTGGCCGAGCTCGTCGCACGAGGAGACGTCACCACCGCGGAACTGACCTCCGCGGCCCAGGACGCGATGGCTGCCGTCAATCCCCGCATCAACGCCGTCGTGGAGAACTGGCCGGCCGAGGACGCACCGGGTCCGGGCAGCACACCGCTCGCCGGTGTCCCGTTCCTCATCAAGGATCTGGCCGTGGCCATGAAGGGCAAGCGCGTCGAACTGGGCAGCCGCCTCGCCGCCGGCAATGTGGCAGCGGCGGACTCGTTCCTCATGCGACGGTTCAGGCGGGCCGGCCTGGTGACGCTGGGCCGTACGGCGTCCCCCGAATTCGCCTACAGCACCACCACGGAGCCGGTCCTGCACGGAGCGACCCGCAACCCCTGGGACCTCACCAGGACGCCGGGGGGCTCCAGCGGCGGGTCGGCCGCAGCCGTCGCCGCCGGCATCACCCCCCTCGCACACGCCACCGACGCGGCAGGGTCGATCCGTGTCCCCGCCGCAAGTACGGGGCTGTTCGGACTCAAACCCACCCGCGGCCGCGTCTCCATGGGGCCGGACGCCGACGAGGTCTTCAACGGCCTGGCCGTGCACGGCGCCCTCAGCCGGACCGTGCGCGACAGCGCGACGCTCCTCGACCTCATCCAGGGCCCCGAAAGCGGCGACCCCTACTTCGCGGCACCTCCCCGACGCCCGTACGCCGAGGAGAGCACCCGCGACCCCGGGCGACTGCGCATCGGACTGCTCACCACGCCCTGGAACGGACGCGCCGTGGAACCGGCCGTACACGAAGCCACCCTGGCCGCCGCCAGCCTGCTCGACTCGCTCGGTCACCGCATTGAACCCACCGGCGTGCACCTCGGGGTGAGCTGGGAGGAGTTCGTCCTCGCCAACGCCCGACTGTGGACAGCCAACCTGGTGACCTGGATCGACGGCTTCGCCGAGGCGTTCGGCCGCCCCGTGAACGAGACGACCGTCGAGCCCGAGATGCTGGCGAGCTACACCTGGGGACGCCGGGTGAGCGGTGCGGAGTTCGTGCAGGCCCTCGAGGTACGCAACCGGGTCGCCCGGTCGATCGGCGCGCACTTCGACCGTCACGACGTACTGCTGACACCCACCCTTCCCGAACTTCCCGTAGCCACAGGCACCTACCACCACGGAGCGGAGGGGGCGGACGGCCGGGGCTGGCTGGAACACCTGTTCCACAGGTCCCCGTTCACCGCAGCCTTCAACGTCGCCGGCACCCCCGCCATGTCGGTCCCGCTGGCGGCCGATCCGGTCACCGGCATACCCATCGGCCTCCAGTTCGCCGCCGGGTTCGGGCGGGAAGACCTTCTGTTCCGCCTTGCCGGACAACTGGAGAAGGCCGCTCCCTGGGCACAGCGCACGCCCCCCGTCTGGGCCGGTACACTCCCGGCCGCCTGAACCCCGCCGCCGGCCCCGGCTCACCGGGGAAAGGGTTTGGGGCCGCAGCACCGTCGTCGGCGCTGTGGTGGGAGGGGGTGTTGGACCCGGAGCTCAGACCCTGTGGCGGTCGAACTGCTGGGGGGTCAGTAACCGATGCCGTCTGACTGACTGCGGCAGATGCGGGCCGGCCTGCCGCACGTACCGCCCCGGTTCAGCGGTGAGAGCAGCCTCCAGGAGCACCCGCCGGAGGCACTGCGTCAATCACTTGCTGAGAGCGGATAGTCACCTCCCGATCCGGATAGGGCGAAGCCTCCGCGCTTCTTAGGGTTTCGAAGAACTCAGCGCTCAGGAGGCATACATGGAGAGCTATCGCGGTGCGCGGACGGCCTTGATCGTGGGTGCTGGCATGGCCGGTCTGACCGCGGCGTCGGCTTTGGCACGCAGGGGGTGGCAGGTCGAGATCGCCGAGATCGGGTCGGCCGGAGCGACGTCCGGCTGGGGGTTGTGTCTGACCGGTCCTTCGCTCCGTGCGCTGGACGAGCTGGGGCTGGCCGACCCGTGTCTGGCTGCGGGCTACGGAATGAGTGTGATCACGCATGTGGATGTGGACGGCGCGCTTACGGACGAGGTCCGGTTGCCGCGTCTGATCGGCGCCGAGCGGCCCGCGATGGTCGGTATGGCGCGCCCCGCGCTGTACCGGACGCTGCGTGAGCAGGCCGATCGGTGCGGCGTGGAGGTGCACCACGGGCTGACCGTCGCTGCGGTGGACCAGGAGGGGGAACAGGTCCGCGTGCGGATGTCGGACGGGACGCTCCGGCGGGTCGCGCTGTTGGTGGGTGCGGACGGGATCCGCTCATCGGTACGGCATCTGCTGGGCCTTGAGACCGCGGTCGCGTACCACGGGCAGATGGTCTGGCGGGCTCTGGTGCCCCGCCCGCCATGGGCCACCGGGGTGCATCAGTTCGCCGGGAAGGTCAACACGGCGGGGCTCGTGCCCATCTCGGACAGCCGGGCGTATGTGTTCTTGACGGAGAACGGAGTGGAGCAGAGCATCTTGCCCGACGACGAACTCGTCCCGCGTCTATGGAAGTTGCTGGCTGCCTTCCCTGGCCGGGTGGAGGAGATCCGCTCCCTGGCGGCCGTGGCCGAGTCGGTCGTACGTCGCCCGGTGCTGACGGCGTTCTTGGACGGCGCCTGGAACCGGGGCTCCAGTGTGGTCATCGGTGACGCCGCGCACGCACCCGCGCCGCAGATGGCCAGCGGCGCTGCCCTGGCCATCGAGGACGGGGCGGTGCTGGCCCAGGAGCTCGAGTGCCACAGGTCGATCGGCGCCGGGCTCGATGCGTTCGTCAGCCGGCGCACACAGCGGTGCCGGACTCTCGTGGAGACCTCGGTGGCGATCGCCGACCTGGAACAGGCGCAGCGCCACCACGAGGCGTACCCGCTGGTCGATGCGTGTCACCGGCAGATGGCCGAGCCCGTATGACCATGCCGCGGGCACAGCGCGTCAGCCGCCCGCCGTGCACGGCGGGCGAGGAGAGAAGGACGACCTGCAGAACGCTTCGGCCGATCTCCGCCTGGTTGAGCACGGGGCCGCAGACGGGCCGGATGTTCCCCGGCGGCCACAGGGGCCAGGGCCCCGTACCGCCCCCCATCGCCCTCAACTGGCATACACAGCACCTCATTCGACCCAGCGCAGCAGCATGAGGGAGTGCATTATGAGAGACGGCAGTCCGATCACCCACCTGCGGCACATCGATGTCGCCATGCCCAACTTCGCCGAGCAGCGTCAGTTCTACACCGAGTTGTGGGGGCTGACGGAGATCGCAGGCGACACCGGTGTCTCGTTCCTGGCAGCCGAAGGCTCCCCGGAGCAGTACGTCGTGCGGCTGCGCCGGGAAGCGCACAAGCGCACCGACCTCATCGCCTTCGGCGCCGCCACGGCCGCCGATGTCGACACCCTGGCCGCGCAACTTGTCGGCCAGGGCGTGCAGTTGATCAGTGAGCCGCAACCGGTTACCACCCCCGGGGGTGGGTACGCAGTCCGCTTCTTCGACAACGAGGGCCGCGTCGTGGAGGTGTCCGCCGACGTCACACCACGACAGCACCGCCAGATCGAAGCCCGCGAGCCGATCCCCGTACGGCTGTCACACGTGCTGATGAACTCCCCCACACCCGAGGCCACGGTCGCCTGGTACATCAAGCACCTGAGGTTCCGCCTCTCGGACACCATGTGCCTCGGCAGCCGTGGTGAGGTCATGTGGTTTCTGCGGTGCAACACCTTCCATCACAGCTTCGGCATCGTCCGCGGGCCGCACGCGGCCTTCCACCACGCCTCCTTCGAGATGCGCGGCATCGACGAGTTCATGCGCGGCACCGGCCGGATGCGGCGCCTGGGCATCGAGCGACTGTGGGGACCAGGGCGACACCGCGCCGGTGACAACACCTTCAGCTACTTCCTCGACCAAGCCGGAAACACCGTCGAGTACACCACCGAGCTGGAGGTCCTGGACGAGGACACCTGGCACCCCCACCTCTACGACCTTCGCGAGCCCGCCAACGCGGATCAATGGGGCACGGCCAACGAGATGGACGAGTTCATCGCCGCCAAGTCCCACAACGACGTCGACCCCGGACTGTTCGTGGCCCCGCCGATATGAGCATCACCCCGCGGGGCCGCGTCACCTGCGGACGCAGAACGGCTGCCGACCAAACCCCTGACGGACCAACAGCGGTGACACACTGACTGCAAGTCCCGGTCGCCCGCATCACACACCGTGGCGGCCACCCCAAGGGAGGTGAACGCGTGCCGGCTCCGCTGCGCAACTTCCTCATTACCAAATCCCCCAACCCCGTCGACCTCTTGAACGCCACCACCCGCCTGTTCGGCGGCTCCATCGCCACGTCGCCGCTGGACGGCCTGCGCAAGGGAGATCACGAACTGCGCGGGGTGGCCGCGCGCGACTTCGCCGTCGGCTACTTCGCCTCGCCGCTCGACGTACGCGTCTCCTCGGCGGGAGGACGCAGCTCCTACTTCGTCAACATCGGCGTGTCCGGCGCGATCGCCGCATCCTGCGGGAGCCTGAACACCCTCCTCGACACCGCCACGGCCGGGGTCGTCAACCCCGGAGACACCCAGGAACTGCGCCCCGCACGTCTCACCCCTTCACGCTTCCTGGGCCTTCGGATCGACGCCGCCCTGGTCGACCAGGAATTCACCGCACTGACCGGACGCCCTCCGGTGTCCACCGTCCGCTTCGGCTTCGCCCTCGACCTGGCCAGGCCCAAGGGCCGGGCGGTGCTGCTGCTGATCCGCTCCCTCCTGGAGCAACTGGACTCGGGAGACCCCCTGTTCCAGCGTCCGGAACTCCAACGCAGCCAACTGCGCTGCATCGTCACCGCACTGCTCCTGGCCCAGCCGCACTCGCACACCGGCGAGCTGCGAGACGGTCCTCAGCCTGGCCACCCGCGCTCCTTGCGCGCAGCGCTCGCGTTCATCGAAGCCAACCTCACCGAGCACATCGCCCTCGGCGACATCGCCAAAGCCGCCGACTGCGCCCCGCGGACCATCAGCTCCGCATTCCGCGACCGGCTCGGCCTGTCACCCATGTCCTACGTACGCAACCTGCGGCTGGACCGGATCCGTCAGGACATCCTCAACACCACCGACAACCTCGGCACCATCGCCTACCGGTGGGGCATCTCCCACCTCGGCCGCTTCGCCGGCGACTACCACAGTCGTTTCAACGAGCTACCCTCCGACACCGCAGTCCGCCGGTAGCACCACCGCCTCCTGCCCGCGTCCTCGAACGGGCCCGCCATCAGACCCGCATCCCTCATACACCGCGGACGGACTCCCCCGACTCCTCCACGATGTACGGGCGTCGACGCGGGCGGCCGGGCCCAGCCCGTGGGCACGCGGATCTTCTCCATGCCGGGCTCGAGCTGGGTGCAGCCCCCCGCTCCCCGGCAGTGACGGCGAGAGACGGCGGGCAGCAGCGGCCATCGGCACTGTCGCGACAGACTGCGATCGTCCATCTCACCTGATCCATTGCGACGGCTCGACTGAGACTGCGTCTGTGGGCCGAGCCTGACATGCACGCTTATCGCGCGCTCGTCGCCGAACGGGATGATGGCATGCTGGAAGCGTGAGTTCGCCCGTGATCCCGGAAGGGGGCGTTCGTGAGCGTGGGGCGCGTACAGCGGCCTGAACGTGTTGCCGTCATCGGAGTGGGCATTCTCGGAGCCGGCGTGGGCTGGAACCTGTCGCGGCACGGGGCCGAGGTGGTCTTCATCGACGCGGGCCGGCCGGGCGAAGGAGTCACCAACTGGTCTTTCTCGTGGGTCAACGCCAGCAACAAGACCGAGCGCAGGACCTACTTCGACCTGAACGTTGCGGGCATGGCGGCGTACCGCGAGCTTGCAGAGATCATCGGGCCAGACTCATGGTGGCATCCCGGCGGCCACCTGCGCTGGGCCGGGGACCCCGCAACGGAGGCGAAGCACCTGGAAACAGCCGATCTGCTGGCTAGTTGGGACTACGGGGTCGAGGTGTGGACGGGGGCCGAGGTGCGCCGTCGCCTCGAACCAGCTCTCACTGTGCCCGACAAGACTCCGGTCCTGTTCTACCCCGACGAGGCATGGGTGCACGGACGGCATCTCGTCGGCCGCCTGGTCGGCCGAGCCGTTGACTGCGGTGCCGAGCACCGGCTCGGCACCGCGGTCTGCGACATCGGCGTCGGCGCCGACGGGAGCATTCGGACGGTGATTCTGTCGGATGGGAGCTGTCTCGACATCGACGCCGTCGTGAACGCAGCAGGGCCCGGCGCCTCCCGGGTCGCCGGGCTCATCGGCCGGCACTTACCGATGCGCCGGGAACCTGGTGTCGTCACCCGGATCGGGTGTGCTCGGGTCCCGGTTCACCGGGCCATGCACGCGCCCCACATCGAGATCCGTCCTGACGGAGACGCTTCGGTGGTCCTCCACAGCCGCGAGATCGACGCACTCATCGACACAGGTGAAGCTCCAGCGGAACTCGCACGGCTGCTCCACGAATCGGCGCGGCACGTCGTTCCGGAACTCGGCAACTCCGTCATCGCACAGACACGGGTAGCCCACCGGCCCATCCCAGCCGACGGATTCCCCTCGGTGGGAGCGCTACCGTCTGTGCCGGGCTACTACGAGGCCGTCTCCCACAGCGGCATCACGCTCGGGCCGGTGATCGGCCGGCTGCTTGCTTCGGAGATCCTCAGCGGGAAGAGGGACGAGATGCTTGCGGACTTCCGCCCGGAGCGGTTCCCCCAGTGACAGCGTGTGGAGACGCCGGTACCGAACAGCCGGCGCAGTTCCCGACGATGCCGGTGGGGGGCCGAGGCGGAGCTGCCACAGCGCCCCCGGCCAGCCTGATGGGGGCTCTATGTCAGCTTCGCCCGGTCAGCCTGATCGGGTCGGCGGAGCCGACAGTCGCTGGCTCTACCAGTCGGTCAGGTCCACGACGAGATCGCAGTGCGGATCATCCGGGGCCGGCTGGTGGCGTTCCTCTTCCTCGACGAGGGAGGGGAGCGAGGCAATCAGCGCGGTGAGCGCATCGGTCAGGTGGATGTCGGCGCCGATGATGCCGGTGCCGTCAGGATGCTGCACGTACAGGCGAAGCCGATTATTGCCCCTCATCAGGAAGCCGATCAGGAAGGGGTTCTCATCGTCGCCGGGATCGGAGAGGGCGCGCAGGACGTTGAGCGCCAGGCCCTGTTCGGGCTCCGGTTCCGGGGTGATCTTCTCCGGGTGGAGACGGATGAGGGTCATTCCCATGGCGTCGCTGATGTCGTCGCTGCTGTAGATCTGGGTGCCCGCCAGGGTGGTGCGCAGGATTCCGGGAAGGTAGGCGGGGGCCACGGCGTCGTGAGGGATCTCGTAGAGGAAGGTGTCGCCGTCCTCGTCGTCCCCGGCGTGGATGGCGATGCGTACGGCGCCGGGAGCAGGCAGGACACCGCGCACTCGGCAGCCTTCGGCGATGGGTGCGTTGAGGTGGTCCAGCAGCAAGCGGCTGATGACCGCCTGCTGCTGTCGGTCTTCGGGGTCGGTCACTGGTTCATCCAAGCGGGGCACTTGTTGTCGGGCTGATTGCGGCAGAAGGCGTTGACCACGCCGATCTTCTGTCCCTTGCCGGCGTCGTACTTCTTGTCCTTGGTGTAGCGGGCGTACTGGACGATGACGGTGAAGCGGACCTGCTTGGGGCTGCCGCCAGTCTTGATGGCGACGCATGAGCATGACTGGATGCTGCGGAGGTGCGCATCGTCCTTCAGGGAGCCCTCCGCTGGAGTTCTTTCCGCGCGCGGCGCATCCCGCGCCTCGCCACCGCAGGGCGGCGGGCGGCGGGCGGCGGGCGGTGGCCGTACAGGGACCGGGAGGTGCTGGCGGCGATCATCTTTGTCGCCACCTCGGGTTGCACCCGACGGCAACTCCTCACGCCGCTTGGACAGTCGGGGCGGACGGCTCACCGCCGGCGCCGGTTCGCCGACCACCGACCGTCGGCCGGGCGCTGCACGGCCCGACGCCACCCGCACCGCCATCGAGCGACCGAACAGCAGCCGAAGCCGGCTGACACGGAGCAAGCCCCGCCGCTTCATGGGCCAAGAAGCGGGCGGAGCAGGCCATGGTGTCAGTGTCCGGAAGAGACGACTGCGTCGAGGGTCTTGGCGAGTTCGGCGGGTATGGACAGCATGGGCCAATGTCCGGTGGGCAGGTGGAAGCGCCGCCACGGTGACTGGTTGAGGAAGGCCAGCGCCGGCATCCCGGCATCCAGCAGGGCCTGGGCGTCGTTGCAGGCAACCACCACATGGTCGACCTCGGGGCCGAGCTCACCGGGGCGGGTCGGCCCCTGTTGGAAGGTGCGAAAAGGCTGGGGCGTGGCCCGGGTGCGCATGAGGTCGAGCCGGCCCTCGTCGAGACCTTCGAGGGAGCTGAACATGCGCAGGAGGTCGACGGGCGGCAAGGGCAGCCGCCAGCCGTCTCCGTGCTCGGCAACCTGCCGGCGCAGTCGGTTCACCACGTCTTCCGGCATGACGTCGAGCAGGCACATACCCTCGGAAAAGGGAGCGCTGTCCAGATAGACGACCCGTTCCAGGCGCGTCCCGAGGCGGCCCGCGGCGACGGTGACGGGAACCGACGCATAGCTGTGCGCGACGAGGGTGACCTCGCACAGGTCCTGCTCCACCACGAACGCGGTGATGTCGTCGATGTGCGTGTTCAGGCCCACCTCCGGGGTGGCAAGGGCGGATCGTTCGCCCAGGCCGGTCAGCGTCACCGGCAGCGCCCGGTGGCCGCGCTCCCGCAGCGCCTGCGCGGTGTCCTCCCACGCCCAGGCTCCGAGCCAGGCACCAGGGACGAGTACGAAGGTAGTCATGCGTTTTCTCCTTGGATTTAAGGGGTTGCGGCGAGAGTAGAGTCCATACAGGACAGTTTCCGCCCTGAAATGCCGAGTGATCCATGCCATACCCCCTGACCCGCGTACTGGCCCTGCTGGAACTCCTCCAGACGCACCCAGGCCTGACCGGTGCACAGCTGGCGGACCGCCTGGGGACCGATGTGCGCACGGTGCGGCGCTACGCGGCACGTCTGCGCGAGCTGGGGCTCCCGGTGGAATCGGAGCGAGGCCGCTTCGGTGGCTACCGACTGGCCCGCGGCTACCGGATGCCACCACTGATGCTCACCAACGAAGAAGCCCTCGTGATCATGCTGGGGCTGCTGGCCGGGGACCGCCTGGGCATGAGCACCGCCGCTCCCGCCGGCGCCGGCGCCCTTGCCAAGATCGAACGAGTGCTCCCGGATCCGCTGCGTGCACCGCTGGCCGCCATGCGGGAGACCTTGTCCTTCACCACCGACACCGTGCTCGCGCAGGCCCCCGAAGCGGGCGTCCTGCTGACCCTGGCGCAGGCATGCCACTCCGGTCGCACCGTCGGCCTGCGCTACCGCTCATGGCACCGGGAACACACGGAGCGCGAGGTCGACCCGTACGGCGTGGTCTTCCATTCCGGGTGCTGGTACCTCGTCGGTCACGACCACCTCCGGGACGGCCTGCGCACCTTTCGCATCGACCGGATCGCCTCCGCCACGCCCGGTGCGGCGACGTTCACCGCCCCCGACGACTTCGACCCGGTGACCCACCTCACCGCATCCCTGGCCCGGACCCCCGCGCCGTGGCGGGTCGAGGTACTGATCGAGGGCCCCATCGAGGACATCGCGCGCCGACTGCCACGTACGATCGCCACCCTCACCGCCACACCCACCGGCGTACTGATGCGCGCGCAAGCCGCAGAGTTGGACAGCGTGGCCCGCCTGCTCGCCTCGCTGGAATGGCCCTTCACCGTCCACAGCCCCGACCAACTGCGCCGCTCGCTCAAAGACCTGGCACAACAGCTCACGGCCGCCGCCGAACGACCCGCCGGGGACCCTCCGAAGTAGACCGCATCATCGAACCTGGGCAGCGCTGACCGGCCGGGCCCGCTGGCGGAGCGTGCGGTGCACGGCTCACCCGCACCCGCTCACCCGCTCACCCGCTCACCCGCAGGGCATCGAACGCTCGGATGCCCAGCAGTGGTCGTTCCCCCTGGGCGTGCTACCCCTCAGATCCCCGTCGAGGAGAGCGCGCGGGCTGTCCAGGGATCGCTTCACACGTCGAGTTGGCTGCCCGCATGGTTCGGACAGCGATTCAGCAGTTCAGCAAATCGGCGCCCACCGCTACGGACGAGCAGTGCCTACGCGGCAACCGGAGGCAAGTGCCGCAAGGCCAGCCGGCCAACCGGCCGCCCGCGGAGAACCTCATCAGACTGATGCGGTCCGCCCCACACGCGTGGCGTTGCCGGAATCCCCAGGGAGGCGTCGCCCAGGCCTCCGGTTCGGACGTGCCAAGGCGACGGCCTGGCCGGAGAGGAACAGCGGGAGCTGGATGGCGAGCGTCGCGTAACTTCCGGCCATCATGGCCAAGTTGCCCTTGATGAATCGCGGAGCGCCTTGCGGTGACACTTCGTCGTGACGCGTCTGATTCCGCCTGACCGCCGACGGGTCCTACGGCCGGAGGTCCCGCCGGACTCGGAGGTACCCGTCGGACTCGGAGGCGCCCGTCGGCCCCGGTGTGCACGAGTCCCGAGGCCTCGAAGCCGCTGCTGATGTGAACACAAGAACGTGGCAGAGAAGACCGCCGGTCGACCACCCGCTCTACCTCCCGCGTCTCCCCCCGGTCTCATCGGCCGACCCCTCGGACCGCTCATCGGTGCCGGGACGCTCCGCATCGGACCGTATGGCGCGCTGGTACCGCACCGGCCTTCCGCGTGACCGCTGAAGGCGCCTGACCTGGGTCGATGACCGTCACGTGCCTTCTTTCCCTCCGGGTGCGCTCGCTGCCGGCAGGGGATCCGACGAGCAGCGGAGCCCGCATCTCCCCGACATGATCGGTGCGCCACGTCATACACCGGATTCGAGGCGAACTCGCCGTTTCGAGTGACCTGGTGCTCCGTTTGTCGCCTGTGCTTCTGCGAGGTGGTTCATTCGGTGCTGGGCTGGCGCCACCAGCCGCCACCAGCCGTGCGCCGGCTGCCTCTGGCGTGCCCTTGTTCCCTTTCCGCGTCCCTCACCAAGTCAACGTGTCAGGAGCCGTATGCGCTTTTGCGTGCAGCCCCCGACGCTCCGAAGCACCTCAAGCACCAGCGAAGGAGAAAAATGACCAGCACCGAGGAACGGTCATGAACGACACCCGCCATGGACTCCGCCGTGAGCACACCGGAGCCGAACGCGCCACCGAGAAGACCTATCAGCAGCTCGCCCGCGAGCTGCTGCTGGTCGGCCCCGAGCCGGCCAATGAGGACCTCAAGCTGCGCTACCTCGACGTACTGATCGACAACGGGCTGGAGCCCGCCGCCGTCCCCAAGCGCATCCTGATCGTCGGAGCAGGCATCGCCGGCCTGGTCGCCGGTGATCTGCTGACCCGTGCCGGGCACGAGGTGACGATCCTGGAGGCCAATGCCAACCGGGTCGGCGGCCGGATCAAGACCTTCCATGCCAAGGAGGGCGAGCCGTCGCCCTTCACCGACCCCGCGCAGTACGCGGAGGCCGGGGCGATGCGGCTGCCCAGCTTCCATCCGCTGACCCTGGCGCTGATCGACAAACTCGGGCTGAGGCGGCGGCTGTTCTTCAACGTCGACATCGATCCGGCGACCGGCAACCAGAACGCCCCGCTACCGCCGGTGATCTACAAGTCCTTCAAGGACGGCAAGATCTGGACGAACGGCGACCCCAGCCCCGAGTTCCGGGCCCCCGACAAGCGCAACAACACCTGGATCCGCACCAACCGCACGCAGGTACGGCGCGCCCAGTACGCCAAGGACCCGTCCGCGATCAACGAGGGCTTTCACCTCACCGGCGGCGAATCACGGATGCCTGTCGGCGAGATGGTCCATCAGGCACTGGAGCCGGTGCGCGACTACTACTCCGTGCTGCAGAGCGACGGGACCCGGGTCAACAAGCCCTTCCAGGAGTGGCTGGACGGCTGGGCCGAGGCCATCCGGGACTTCGACGGCTATTCGATGGGCCGCTTCCTGCGCGAGTACGCCGGGTTCAGCGATGAGGCCATCGAGGCGATCGGGACGATCGAGAACATGACGTCACGGCTGCACCTCGCGTTCTTCCACAGCTTCCTGGGTCGCAGCGACATCGATCCCGCCGCCACGTACTGGGAGATCGAGGGCGGCAGTCGGCAGCTTCCGGAAGCGCTCGCCAAGGACCTGCGGGACCACATCGTGATGGGCCAGCGGATGGTCCGGCTGGAGTACTACGATCCGGGCCGCGACGGCCACCACGGCGGGCTCGCCGGGCCGGGCGGCCCCGCCGTCGCCATCCAGACCGTGCCCGAGGGCGAGCCGTACGGAGAGCCGCAGACCTGGACCGGTGACCTGGCGATCGTCACCATCCCCTTCTCCAGCCTGCGGTTCACCACCGTGAGCCCTCCGTTCTCCTACAAGAAGCGCCGCGCCGTCATCGAGACGCACTACGACCAGGCCACCAAGGTGCTCCTGGAATTCTCCCGCCGCTGGTGGGAGTTCACCGAGGCGGACTGGAAACGGGAGCTGGACGCCATCGCACCCGGTCTGTACGCGTACTACCAGCAGTGGGGCGAGGACGAGGCCGAGGCCGCGGTGTCCGTGCCGCACAGCGTGCGGAATCTGCCCACCGGCCTGCTCGGCGCCCATCCGAGCGTGGACGAGAAGCGCATCAGCCGGGAGCAGGTGGAGTACTACCGCAACTCCTCGCTGCGCGGCGGCATGCGGCCGGCCACCCAGGTCGTCGGCGGCGGGTCCACCACAGACAACCCCAACCGCTTCATGTACTACCCCTCACACCCCGTCCCCGGCAGTGAGGGAGGCGTGGTACTGGCCGGCTACTCCTGGTCGGACGACGCGGCCCGCTGGGACTCCTTCGACGACGCCGAGCGCTACAGCTACGCCCTGCGCAACCTCCAGACGGTGCACGGTCGCCGGATCGAGGTCTTCTACACCGGTGCCGGCCAGACCCAGAGCTGGCTGCGCGACCCGTACGCCTGTGGTGAGGCGGCCGTCTACACCCCGCATCAGATGACCAGCTTCCATCTCGACGCGGTCCGGGCCGAGGGACCGGTGCACTTCGCCGGTGAGCACGTCTCGCTCAAACACGCCTGGATCGAAGGCGCGGTGGAAACGGCCGTACGCGCCGCCCTCACGGTCCACGAGTCCCCCGCGGCGTACGAGAGCGCCGCTGCCGCGCGGACCGCGGCACCCCGAGAACGCCGGGCGGGCGCCACGCCGTCGGCCCCGTCGCGAGAGGACGTGGTGACCTCATGACCACCTCACAGACCTGCACCGTCGCCGAGTACCTGGCCATCAGGCTGGAACAGCTCGGCATCACCCATCTGTTCGGCGTTCCGGGCGATCATCTGGGCCCGTTCCTGTCGACCCTGCACGAGAAGACCACGGTGCGCTGGGTGGGCACCCCGACCGAGGGGGGCGCGGGTCAGGCCGCCGACGGGTATGCGCGGGTGAAGTCCGCGGACGCACAGATCGAACTCGGTGAGCAGGGCATCGGCGCGGTCGCGGTCACCTACAGCGTGGGCGCATTCAACCTCCTCAATGCGATCGGCGGCGGCTTCGCCGAGTACGTGCCGCTGATCGCGATCAACGCCGCTCCGTCCTACGAACAGTGGCTCAACCAGCAGGCGATCGGCCTGCTCACCTCGCACATGTCCCAGCGGCCGGAGAGCAACCTGGAGGTCTACCGCCAGGTGACGGTGGACGCCCAGGCGATCTCCAACCCGGGCCTGGCCCCCACCCAGATCGACAGCGCGATCACCGCGTGCCTCTCCCACCGTCGGCCGGTCTACCTGGAGGTCATGGATGACGTCTGGGACGCGCGGTGTCCCGCACCCCAGGGCCGGCTGACGCGGCGGGAGCGGCCCGTCACCGCCAAGAACGAGCGCATGCTCGACCAGGCGGTCACGGCGTGCATGGAGCTGGTGCGGCACCACCGCAACCCGATCCTGTGGGCCGGTGAGGAGATCGACCGCTTCCGGCTCTCCGACGAGTTCGAGAGGCTGGTGCGCGAGACCCGCATCCCGTTCTGCACCACCATCGGCGCCAAGTCCGTGGTCTCCGAGTACACCCCGGGCTTCTCCGGCGTCTACAACGGCAAGGCCAGCAGTCCGGAGGTGGCCGAAGTCTTCAACAATGCGGGCTGCCGCATCGGACTGGGCTCGTGGGCCACCTCGAAGAACCTCGGTGGCGCGCGGTCGATCGGCGACGACTGGACCGTCGCGGCCCAAGACGGTGTGCATGTCGGGGCTTCATACTTCCCCGATGTGCAGCTCGCCCGGTTCATCCCCGCCTTACGGGAACGCCTGGTCGCCGAGTTCGGAAACGGTGCCTTCGAAGCGGACTACTTCACCCGCGCGCATGACGAGGGCCTGGACGTCCCCAGCAGCACCGCCGCCTACCTGGACTCCCAGACCGGCGGCCCGTACCCGCAGAACGTGACGTACGACAGCCTCTTCCGGCACCTCAATTCCTTCCTCGAAGCGCAGACCAGCGAGTCCCCGGACGCGCGCACCAACCCGTTCACGGTGGTGTGCGACGCCGCTTTCGCGCTGATCGGCTCGATGAATCTGCGGATGGCGGAGCGCGCCTCGTACGTGGCACAGAACAGTTGGTTGTCCATCGGCTATTCGGTCGGCGCGGCTACCGGTGTGGCACTCGCGCGACGCCACGCGGACAAGCGCCCGATGGTCTTCGTCGGCGACGGCTCCTTCCAGGAGACGTGCCAGGAGATGTCCACCCATGTGCGGCACGGTCTGCGCCCGGTGGTGTTCGTCCTGGACAACGAGGGCTTCTACGGCATCGAGCAGATGCTCGTCCAACCCTGTTACTACAGGGAGGGGACACCGCCCTCCGACGGCGCCGATTTCTACAACGAACTCCACCCCTGGCGGTACGAGAAGCTTGCGGAGGTCTTCGGCTCCGCCAAGCACCCGATGAACGGCTTCAGCGTCCGCACGCACGACGAACTCGCCGCCCTGCTCCAACGCATCGCCGAACCCACCGACACGATCAACCAGGGCCCGATCGTCGTACGGGTGCAGCTCGGGCGGCACGACTACCCCCGGGCGCTCAAGTACAAGATCACCGAGAACTGTCCGCCGCCCGGCGGCACACCGCGCGAAGGAAGCACACGATGACCGGCACCGGCGAACGGCGGACCGGAGCGGCGGCGGTGCCACCGTCTACTCCGTGACGGCACAGCGTCGCTGCGGCACTGGGGCACTGGGGCACGCGATGAGCGGTCCGTCCGCTCCTGACTGAGCGGTTCGGGGCGGGAGTCCTTCCCTGTCCCCCTGGTCCAGGAGACCGAGCGCGACGAGGCCCTGCTGGCCCAGGGCCTCGTCGGTATGAGGCAGGTGGCGCAGGTGGTGGTGCTGGAGAACGGGTCGTAGGCGCGCCGCATGGTCGTCGACGAGCCCGGTGCGGCCGACGCCGGCGCTCGTGTCCGCGATGTGCCGCTTGCTCGGCGTCGGTGCCTGGCCGGGGGCTGGGGGCGGGGGCGAGTGCCGGCAGCCACCGGTTGGATGCCGGAAGGGCCCCGCGAGCCGGGGCACCGTCATCACCATCTGGGCGGGTGCGGCCCTGCCGTACTGCGTGCTGTCACGGGGGTCGGGGCTGGGGCCGGTCCGGTCCCTGCACTAGCTTCTGGCTCGGGACGGCATCGAGTCCATTGGCGCTCAAGGGGCATTCAGTGCGCGGCCGTGGGCAGTCGTCGTGCCGGCTGTCCACGGCCGCGCTGCCGGCTCAGCGGACGTGCACCGTCACCACGTCGGAGGCGTTCAAGCGCACGGGATGCTGGTCGTGCGCACTGGTCAGGCCGTACAGCACCGCCCGGAATTGCAGGTCGCCGCGGCGCGCGGACGTGCCGTGTGCAGTGACCTGCGCGTCACCCTCGACCGCGGAGCTGCAATTCTCCTGGTGCCACCCTTGGCCGAAGCCCTTCTCCTCCAGGCACAGCTGATGCAGCCAGCCGGCGCTGTCGTCGCCGCCCTGCGCCTTGACCGTGATGGTCTTGCCGACCTGCGCCGTGCGCGGCGCCGTGATGTCCACGTTGCTCTTGGCGAACGCCGGCCCGGCAGCCAGAGTCACCGAGGCCAGACCCAGCGCACCGATCACAGCCACACGGCCGCCCCGCGTCATTACCCCGGTCTTCTTCGTCCTGGTCATGGACTTCCCCTCCCGCGGATCCCCATCTGGTGGGACCCGCCGCTTCGCGAAGGCGCCCGGTGCGCCTCGCCGACTAACCAGATGAGCCGGCCGCCCCGTGCGTTGCCCCTGGCCCAGCATCGTTACAAATTCCCGATATAGCCTGCCAAGAAGTGCCTGACTCCACTAACAGCTACCAAATGGCGTCTTGGGAGCGGTAGTCGGCCAACCTGAGCGCTCCGATATCACCCACAGCAAGAAGGGGCGTCGTCCAGCGGTAGGCGCTTCTGAACCTTTCGCCTGTCTCAGGTGACAGCTCGTAGGGCGCGGGCGGTAGGCACGTCCCGGGTACCCGGCACGACACCCTTCATGCTTACGGCATGCCGTCGCGCAACGTCCACCGCCGCCCGCCCGACGGGGTGCTCTACGTCGCCGGCTAGGACGCCGTCGCGATGCTGCCCACCATTGCTGGACATGGGCAGCGCAGGTCGAGCGAGGGCCCCGGCCATGTCACTGGCCTTGAGTGTGACTCGTTGAGGTACGCCGGCGACCCGGCCCCCGAGCGCTCCACGCCCCGACTCCCCGTCACGGTCATGGCGGAAGTTGAACACGATGCCCTCAAGTACCTGGCGGTGATCCCTCCACCGGCCACGAGCCCGGACCGCGGGCGGCAGCAACGGCGTGATCATTCGGGCGCCTCCGACTCCTCCCGAGCCGGTCCCAGGACCGACCCCCACCTCCTTCTCTGGAGCCGGTTCCGCCCCGCCACCGCCCCCAAAGACCACTGTCCTGACCTTCGGCGCAGGCTGGATGACGCGGCGCTCCACGGGCCACGGCCTGGTAGCCGCAACTCAGTGTCTACGGGGCGCTCTTGCCCGCCTGCCGCAGACGGCGCGTGATCAGCACGAGATCCACCACGGCGGCGACGGCGAGCACGCCGCACACCACCGCCAGGATCAGCAGCACGGTGGGGCTGGGGGAATCATGGGGTCCGGCAGAGTGCGCTGCGAGCGCCAGTCGCACCGCGGCCGCGACGAATACCACCAGCGCGCCGGCGGCCAGCGTCCGCCGCAACCGCAGGGGGCTATGGGCGGTCACCGGCTCCGTGCCTGTGCGCCGATGCTTCATGGGTGCCTCCTCAGAGCGGTTTCGTCCCGGGCGTGCGGCGCGACCGCGGGGCTGAGTTCCACTGCCCGTGGGCGGCGCGGTCCACGAACCTCGACTGCGGGACGAGGCTGTGCTCGTTCATGCGTTGTCGGTGAGCTCGGTGTGGCCCTCGGCGCGGGCGCAGTGGGCACAGCAGAAGAACTTTCCATCGGTTTGGTGGCCGTGGCCCAGGATGCGGCAGCCGCAGTGGTCACAGATGGGCGCGAGTTTGTGCGCCGCGCATTCGAGGCTGTCGAAGGTGTGGACGGCGCCGCCGGCCACGTGGACCTCGAACGCCATCGAGTAGTCGTTGCCGCAGACATCGCAGGCTGCCATGTGCTCTCCTCGTGGGCGTGCGTGGCCAGGCTCCGGCCGGAGCGGTATCCCCATGACCTCACGAGTCCCCGGGCTCCGCCCGCTGCGGAGGGGCAGATGGCGCAGTCCGCACTACCGGTGCGGCGGGATGCGTTCCCGGGGGGGGAGCCGGAGGCTATGGCAGTCGCTCCTCTGCGCGGAGCGGTCCCCCTTCCGCTACGGGGCCCATCCGGTGACGTGGGGCGAGGTGGCGCTCGGTATCGCCACAGTCCGGCGCTGACGCGCAGTGGGCGGGGATCGAACCGTTGTCGCCGGACTGGCGGCCGAAGCGGGGTGGCCGATGGCGGAATCATCGTGACGTGTTCGACGGGACCGCCTGGAAGTTCCAGACCGGGTCGCAGTGGGTTACCTGCCGAAGGTGGACGGAACTGGCGCGGGGTCCACCACCGACTGCGGATGTGGGCCGTCGACGGCACATGGAAACGGGCGTTCACCGCGCTGACGGCCCAGGCCGATGATGCGGGGCAGCGGCCGACCTCGACACCCCGGACTGTGGGGCGAACCGCTGCAGGGTCAGGTCAGGGTGGTCCGCTAATACACCGCCACCCGCAGCGCCTGACCCTCCAGCCGCAGGCCCCACGGCCGGCCCCGCCTACCGGGTCCGCGCCCTCTCGCCGGGGCGCGGTGACGAGTTTGCCGTACCACCACGGGGCCGAAGAAAGGGTGGGCTATCCAGAACAGCTCCGGTGCCGTGGTCCCACCACCCCAACCACAGCAAGATCATCTCATCTGTGACCAGCAATTACGGGACAACTCTTACTCCACCGCATACAGCAGGTTGTACTCAGCACCATCCGCCCGGAAGCGCAGACTGCGCTCACCAGGCGTATCCGTGATCCACTGCTCCCGGAGCCTGCCCTCCCCGACCGTGCCGCCGGCCTCCCCGAGAGAGACGGCAATCGTTCCCGTGAAGTCGCAGTCGTACTTGACGGTGTACATCCGGTCTCCCAGCACCGTCCCATTCCACACAGTGCCACGATCCTGGACAACAAGCCTCGGCTCATCGAGGCCGCTCCAGCCCTCAGTCGTGACGCACTTGAGCTTCTCCAGATAGAGCTTGGCCATACCGTCCCCTGCGAAGGATCCTTCTCGACACTTCACATCCTGCCGAGCCTCGATAAACGATCACTAAACGAGTGAACGCGGTATCCGCCGCCGGGGCGCTGACCCGCCCGGGGAGGGCAGGGCATCGCTGTAGCCCTCGTCAGCGATTGCTCTGTTGGCCACTGCCGGAGCGCGTCCGCCGGATGGCCGAGCTGCACCGACTGCACCGACTGCACCGACTGCACCACCAGCCTGCCAGAGGGCACTGACACAAGCTGGTGGACATTGCTCCTGGCTGCCGTACCTACCGTCCGGTCGCGCTCCATTTGCTGCCGAGAAGTGAGACGCAGCCGGGAAGTGGCGAACAGGGTGACTGTGCGCTTTCGGCGAGGGTAGGCGAGGTGCATGGTTGCCACACGTAGCTTTGCGCCGGGATCCCTACTGCGAGGCCTCCAACACCGTCGGCGACCCCGGCACACGCGCCCGGGCCGCCGACGTGGCAAGCTCCACCGGAGGGTGCTCGCCTACCGGGACGTGGTGATCTTCCACTCCCCCGCGCCGGCAAGCGAACAAGCACAGAGTCTGCTGCTGGTGTACATCCGTCGCGTCGTCGGCGAGGTCACCTACGAAGTGTGCGAACACTGTGCGAGCGGTGTGATCACGCAGGTGCACGTCGCTGCGCCATTGCAGGACAGCGGCTTGGGCACGCGTGCCGTTTCCCACTTGCGCGCCTGCTATCCCGATGTCTCCTGGCGCAGTTGCCTGGCCCAGCGCATGACGCGTGACCTGGCGCATCGCATGCGCCTGCCGAATGTCCGCGCCGGCCAGTCGTGTCCACACCTCCCCCACGGTGCCTCCGAGAACCGCGGGAGCCCAAGGTCTGCGCAGCACTGATACCCCTCAGGGCACGTCCAGCCGGCCTGAGGGGTACCTCGAGGACCGCATGTGCCAGGTCTCAGTCCGGCTCGCGGGCCGCCCTGGTGCGACCTGATCTGCCGGACAGCTCCAGGGTCTCTCGTGTGGATCTTGCGGATCGCGTGCCCCGGCCCCGCGCCTCACCCGCCTTGTCGTCGGCCGGCAGGGACACGCCATGGCCCCCTTACGCGCCTTACGCATCACGGCGACGGCCCCCGCTCGCTGATCCGGCCTGGTCCGGGGTCTGAACCGAACGAAAGACCCTGGCCTTGGCAGCCGATGGCGCGACAGTGCGCACACCTCTGAAGGGATGCGATCAACGATGCGGGCACGGATCGCACTGCACGACACCGACTGAACCGGGGCAGAACACGCCTACGACGACGGAGCGGACACCCTCAAGTGGCTTCTCGACGCCTGTGGCGAGGACCCGGATCACGCCGAGCGGGCCGTTTGCGTCCTCCACAACTGTCTGGTCCACCAGGGAAGCGTCTATGCGGGATCGGCAATGGCGCACCCGGCTCTCGTGGACCTTCTGCTCGCCCCCTCGGCACCTGGCCGGGCAACCCTCGCTGACCTGCTGCTCGGCATCACCATCACCATCGGCATCGCGGAGACCGAAGCCGTGCACCATGAGATCCGTGCGGCACACGCACAGGCGACGCCCCGCCCGCTCCCCCTCCTCGCCGACCCGGTCCGTGAAGTGCGGCACCGTGTCGCCTACCTGACCGGATTGCGCACCGGGCACGAGGGGCTTGCCGTACGTGCGTTGGGCGAGCGCGCGCACAGCGAACCGGACCCGCTCATCGCGGCGGTCATGACCGGTGGCGTCGCCCGGCACGATGTCGCTGGCCGCGCCGCGTGGCTCTCCGGTGCTCTGGCGTCCCGTCACCTGCCCGCTGTGCGCGCCGCCACGGCGTGGGGCTTCGCCCGAGCCGGACTGCCGTGGACCACCGAGGTGACCAGCGCCGTCGCCGAGGCTTAGGAGCACGGCGATGTGCTCAATGGCGATGTCATCGAAGGCGAACAGTGGCGCTGGTCGGACAACCCGCTGGCAGAGACACTCATCGCCATGGCCGATCCGAACCGTGCGGCGGAGATCTGCCTACGGTTGACCCAGTCGGAGGACGAGGACTCCGCGGAGTGTGGCGCCATCGCCGCCGTGGCCCTGTTGGAGGAACACCCGCACGCGTACCCGGCGTTCGGCCCCGCGATCGCCGCCACCCGCGCCCACCGGGGCACCCACATCCGCTCCTACGCCGATGACCTCGACGCCCTCATATCAGCGGCGGACGAAGGAGACCACACCGTGCACTAGGTTCTTTCGTTCGGATCAGGCGCCGGATCACGCCGGATCAGCGAGCGGGGCCGGTGCCGTGATGCGTAAGACGCGGAAGGGAGCCATGGCGTAACCCTGCCGGCCGACGACAAGGTCGGTGAGGCGCGGGAGCCGGGGCATGCGATCCCGCAAGATCCACACGAGGGTTTTGTGTCCTCCACTCACTGATGCCGGACCGGCGGGCAGTAGCCGGTCTTCTCGCCGATGCTGTTGATCTCGGCGTTGGACCTTGCGTCGCCCGCGTAGTTGATCTGGTTGGTGCAGCTCGTCCCGGGCTTCTTGGGGGTGCCCGACGGCTTGTCGCCCTTTTCCGGCGTCGGGCAGTGGCCGGTCTCCTCGCCGATGCTGTTGATCTCGGCGTTGGACCTCGGGTCGCCCGCGTAGTTGATCTGGTTGGTGCAGCTCGTCCCGGGCTTTTCGGCAGCGCCCTTCGGCGCGTCCTTGGCGGAGTTCCGGGTGGTCTTGGCCGCGGAAGTGGGGGATTGGGTGGCATGGGCGGAGGTGGAGGGTGATGAGGCGTCGGCGCCGCTGCCCTGGCAGGCGGTGAGCCCGAGCGCGGCGACGGTGATCACCATGGCGGCTGCGGCCTTGCGGGCGTGGCGGAGGGTGGTGTGCGACATGTACTTCCCGTTCTGTCCAGTGATTCGGGTTCGGGAGAACAAGACTGTCGGCCGCTGCTGATGATCTACCGCTGTCTGACTAACGTCCCACTAACATCCGAGCCGATGGCGGGTGTTGCGCTGGGTGCTGCCGGGTCGTGCCTGGTCAGCAGCTTGAACGGCCGGGCGCGGTGGGGGCGTGAGCAGTCCGTGTGCACATGACCTTCGCGACAACGGACGTGGTGCCCCACGCGTGCCCCGATTCACTACGGCTCCAAAAAGCCGACGTCCTGTGCCTCAGCAGCACTCTCCCTGAACGCGTTCAGGCTCGCAGCGACTTCGGACGCATGGTCTCCCCCCTGACCTTCGGTGCCGCGAGGGTGGGGCTGGCGACCGTCACTCAAGGCGGCTTGGGGAGAGCTCAGTCGGCCGATTGAAGCGGCCAGCCACAGCACACGTGAGCCGAGGCGCGGTAGCTGTCACCAAGGCAGACCGTGGCCACCAGGACTCCCGGACGGGGTACGCGGGCTGGGACCTGCGCCAAGCCCCGTGATCTGCAATGTTCTCTGTAGCAGTGGACCGGTCGATGGAGCGGGTGCGGGTCCCTGGCAGTCACCTGAAACTCAACAGAATTTGCGTGTCCGCAACCCACTTCGATGCCCTGGCGTCCAACTCCATGACGGACGGCTGCCGATCACCCAGGAGAGCACGTGGCGAAGAAGGACCAGAGCACGGACGCGGCGAAGGAGAAGGACCGGGAAAAGTGGATGGCGCGTTTCCAGGTACGGCTGGCCATGCAGCCGGGCGTGGACCGGGCAGTCGTGCTCCAGGCGGTCAAGGAGCTCACGGCGCACTGCGCAGCTACCGGAGAGCACCCGCGGACTGCCTTCGGCGACCCGGACGACTGTGCCGTGCAGGCCGCCGCGCGGCTGGTTCCGGCGGACCGGGCGGCGCGCGCCAAGCGGCACAACGCCGTGGTGGACACGCTCGGCTCCGTGCTCAAGAGGGTCGGGGACGTCGCCGGTCTGTGACCGGTTGAAGCGTCCCTCATGGCCCGGCGCACGGGTTCTGGCACAGCTTCAATCCGCGGGGGCTGCTGGGCAGTTCAGGCGAGGCGGCGCTGGGCGACTGTCGCACGTCCACCGGGCAGGCCGGCAGACGTGGGTCTACAGTGCGGCGGCCTGGCGCAGATGGTGACTCACATCGCCGACGAGGTTGATGCGGACGCGTCGCTCCAGGAAGCACCAGCGTCCGTTGCGGCGCTCGAAGCGGTCGTGGTAGCGGCTCCCGGCGATGGGCTGGAGAGGCAGCTCGGGCAGCGCCTGCAAGACGGTCACGTAGGAACGCGAGACCGCCATGCCCGCCTGTTCGTCGACCTCAATCGCGAGGTGGGACGTCACGTGGTGTGTCCGCGGAGTGCCGTCGGAGTAGACGAAGGGCATACCTCCACCGTCGAGCCGGCACCCGTGGCGACTCGGCACGAGGCGAGGTTGGCCGGTGTCGTGCACCCGGTCGACCACTCCGACGGCCACAGTGCCCAGCACCATGTCGTCAGCATCAGCCACGCCTCAAGGAGTACGTCGAACCGGCGGCGCGCTGATCGGCACGTTGGATGATCCAGTGGGCCGCGGCGGCCGGGGTACCGACGGGCTGATCAGCCTGACGGTCCATTTACGGCTCCGCGAAGGCCGGTAACAACCGGCACCAGCCGACACCGAACGGCCATGGTCCCGCGGCGACCACGGGTGCAGAAACAACGGGCCGGGTATCGCCGCATCCTCACGTACGGTGAGCGCGAGCTGCGGAGATCGGGAGGCCCTTTCGCCGATTGCCTTCAGGAATTCCGTGGACACGCACTGCCACCGGCACCTCCGGGAGCGCACGGTCCGGCATGCGCTGTGCACTGCGCCGTCGCAATCTGGACGTAGCACCCCTGCACCGCTTGGCTCACTCGACCCAGGCGGCCCACCACGGGAGACATCGTCATGTCGAACAACGAAAAGGCGGCAGGCAGCACCGAGAGCCGACCGCGTTCGGAAGCATGGAAGACGGCGCTCACCATGCTGCAGTCGGCGAAACCGCCGTTCGTTCCGGAGGGGGCGGAGGCGATGACGGTTCTCGTCGAGTTCCCGCCCGGCGATCCGGGCACCCCTCCCCACCGGCACTCGGGGCCCGCCTTCGGCTACATGCTGGAAGGGGAGATGCTCTTCGAGCTGGAAGGCGAGCCGGAGCGGGTGATCAAGGCCGGGGAGACGTTCTGGGAACCGGGCGGCGATGTCATCCACTACCAGGACGGAAACAACCGGACGGACTCCCCCAGCCGCTTCCTCGTCACCATGATGTGCGCACCGGGTCAGCCCATGCTCACCCTCGTCGACGAAGACGAGCTGGCCCGACGCCAGCACCTACGGGCTCCCCGGCCAGGCCCTTGACCCGTCGCCGGCATCGGAGCTCTTCCTCATCCGCCCACTCGGGAGAACCGCGTCAGGACGCCGCCGCCTGGCGCGTGGACGGGAGCTGGTGACACGCGCGGGCGCCGTCCGACACGCACCGGCTCGTCGCAGCGCGCGCCGGTGCCCTCGCGGCCGCGGACTGCGGCCCTCAGCGGACGTGCGGGAGGCGCAGGCCCGGGCGCTTCGTCGGGCATTGACGATCTCATCGCCGAATGCGCCACTCATGACGAGGACTTCGCCCGATTGAGCCGAGCCGGTCGGCGATGGACCGGTTGAGCACACCGTGACCTCGGACCGCCCCTTCGTGCACTGAGTCGGAGCGCGTCGATCCGGCGTGCTGTCGGAATCAAGGAACAGGCCAAGGAACGCCGTTCGTCGGAGCGAAGTGGTTGCCTGCCCCTGGCCTACGCCAGGCCTACCCCTGGCCCGGACTTGGTCGATCGGTGTCGTTCGGGGTGGTGTCGGGTGTGGTGTGGAGGACTTCGCGGGCCTGTTCGGCGGCGCGGGTGATGCTTTCGCTGATGAAGTCGAGGAAGCGGGCGATGTTCTCCAGGCGGGCGGCGGCGGGGGTGTGGGAGCCGAGGACGGCGACTCCCCGGCGGGCGGTTTCGACGAGTTGGTCGTTGGCTCGGGCGCTGGCGATCGTCGCCTGGTAGAAGAGTTCATCGTCGACGACGTAGCGGTCGCGGCGGCGTTCGTCGCGTTCTCGGCGGACGAGGCTCTGGCTCTCCAGGAAGGCGATCGCTTTGGAGATGGACGCCGGGCTGACCTGGAGGCGCTGGGCGAGTTGGGACGCGGTGAGGCTGCCCGCGTCGGTGGTGAACAGGCAGGTCAGCACCCGGGCCGTCATCTTGGTCAGGCCCGAGGACATGAGGGCGGTCGTGAGCGTCTCCTCGTAGTCGGCCACGGCGGCGGCGTCGCGTCCGTGTGGCTGGGGGCCCGACTCCGGCCCTCGGGAGGAGGCGGGCCTGCGCCGGTGAGCGCGGCGTTCGGTGGCGCGGTGGGCCAAGTCGGCGCGGTAGGCGGTAGGGCCGCCGTTGCGCATCACCTCCCGCGTGATCGTCGAAGTCGGACGGTCGAGGCGTCGGGCGATCTCGGCGTAGGGGAGGCTGTCGGCCAGCCCCAGCGCGATCTGCCGGCGTTCCTGCTGGGTGAGCCTGCCTCCCGGCATCGCGGTCTCCTCGGTTTTCCTTCGTGGTGTTCCCTGACGCCTTCACCATAGCGTTCACATTCCACTCATTGCAATGATCGGGTAGATCGCCGTTGCGTTATCGACTAGACCATTGCAACAGATTCATAGCCTCTAGCTGCGCAAATGTCATTTCTGTGCAATGAATACGTTGTCGAACTATGGAAAGCAACGTAGCGTTTCCGGCATCAGAAACAACGAACGATTACGGGAGAGCATGATGCAGAAGTTCGACACCACCGCCCCGATCTCCGCCGTCCTGGACATCCCCGCCGGACGCATCCAGCTCATCGCCGCCGACCGCGCGGACACCACCGTCGAGGTTCTGCCCGCCAACGCCGCCAAGAGCCGCGACGTCAAGACCGCCGAGCAGACCACCGTCGCCTACGCGGACGGCGTCCTGCGGATCCACACCCCCGAGCCCAAGAACCAGCTCTTCGGCCCCTCCGGATCCCTGGAGGTCACCGTCCAACTGCCCGCCGGCTCCCACATCGAGGCCAAGACCGCCGGCTCCGAGCTCCGCGGCGTCGGCCGCCTTGGTGACGTCGCCTTCGAAGGCGCGTACCGCCAGATCAAGATCGATGAGGCCGCGAGCGTCCGCCTCACTGCAATCGACGGCGACGTCGAGGTCGGCCGGCTCAACGGCCCCGCGGAGATCAGCACCGCAAGGGGCGACATCCGGATCACCGAGGCCGTGCGTGGCACGGTCGCGCTCCGCACCCAGTCCGGCGACATTACGGTCGCCGCAGCCGCCGGCGTCTCCGCCACCCTGGACGCCGGCACCCACTACGGCCGCATCAGCAACACCCTCAAGAACGAGGGCACCGCGGAACTCGACATCCGCGCCACCACCTCCCACGGCGACATCACGGCCCGCAGCCTCTGAGAGGCAACGCCAGGCCTATCCGGCCGACCTCCACCGCGACCGAAAGCAAGCAGGGACGCCACCGACGGCGCGGTAGAGGACATCAGCCCCACGTCGGGACGGGGGGCGCAGAGCGAAGGAGATTCATGATGGGCAAGAGCAACAGTGGCTTCTCTGGGACAGGACTGCGCAGACTGCGCGAGGTGCTGGCACGGCACGTCGACTCCGGGAAGATTCCCGGGCTTGTCGCCCTGGTCAGCCGGGGCGGTGAGACGCACGTCGAAACGATGGGGACGATGCGCCATGACGGTGGCGCCCCGATGCGCCGGGACACGATCTTCCGGATGGCCTCGACGTCCAAGCCGGTCGCGATGGCGGCGTCGATGGTCCTGCTCGACGAGTGCAAGCTGCGGCTGGACGACCCGGTGGAGCCGTGGCTGCCCGAACTCGCCGACCGTCGGGTGCTGAAGCGGATCGACGGCCCGCTGGACGACACCGTGCCGGCGCGGCGGCCGATCACCGTACGGGACCTGCTGACCTCCACGTTCGGGCTCGGAATGGATATGACGTCGCTGGGCACTCCGGTCATGAACGCGGTCTTCGAGCAGGGGCTCACGCCCGATCTGCCGGAGCCGATGCCCGAGCCGGACGAGTGGATGCGCCGCCTTGGCACGCTTCCGCTGATGCACCAGCCCGGAGAGCGCTGGCAGTACCACCTCAGCAACGATCTACTCGGCGTGCTCGTCGCCAGGGTCTCGGGCCAGTCGTTCGAGACGTTCCTGCGTGAACGCGTCTTCGGCCCGCTGGGCATGAAGGACACCGGTTTCCACGTGCCCGCCGAGAAGATCGACCGGCTGCCGCCCCTGTACGCCCCCGACCCGCAGACCGGAGAGTTCATCGTGTGGGACGAGGCCGAGGGGGGACGCCACAGTCGGCCTCCGGCCTTCCAGGGCGGCGGTGGCGGACTGACCTCCACCGTCGACGACTACCACGCCTACTTCCGGATGTTGCTGCACGGCGGGATCTGCGGGAGTGAACGGATCCTGTCCCGGCCCGCGGTCCAGCTGATGACCACCAATCGCCTCACGCCCGAGCAACAGGCCGCCCGACACACCGTGGCCACCGACAATGTGCACGTGTCCTTCGGCCAGGGGCAGCACGGCGGCTGGGGGTTCGGAATGGCGGTGCGCACCTACCGCGGCGACTACGCGCCCATCGGCCAGTTCGGCTGGGACGGCGGAGCCGGCACCTCGACCTACGCCGACCCCGCCAACCAGCTCACCGGAATCCTGCTCACCCAGGTCGGGATGTCCGTCCCGGATTCGGCCCGGCTGGTACACGACTTCTGGACCACGGTCTACCAGGCGATCGACGACTGACACCGACCCGGCGGGCCCGTAGGCCCGCCCTCGACGGCGCTTGATGGGATGGGAAGGCCGGGACCATGACGCCCGAGCCGTCGTTCCGGCCCACGGTCCGGACGCCCGGACGACTCAGCGGCCGCCCGCCGGCTTCAGCTTGCGGCGGAGGAGCAGGTCGAGGCCGCCCGTGTGGACGGCGAGCGTCTGCAGGCTGCGCAGGAGCTGGTCCGTATCGGCCTCACCGAGCACGGTACGGACCTCGTCACGGAATGCGCCGCGCGCGGCCCTGGCCTCGCTCACGACGTGGTGGCCCCGTTCGGTCAGTCCGACGAGGCGGGCTCTGGCGTCCTCGGGATCCGGGGTCCGCAGGACGTAGCCCAGGCCTTCCAGCTCCTTGACGGCCTTGGAGGCTCCCTGGCCGGTCATGCCGAGCAGTTCGGCGAGCCGGCCGATGGTGAGGGGGCCGTCGAGCAAGTGCTGGAAGACATAGCCGTGGGAGCGCCGGACATCTCCGAACCCCGCCTCCTCCAGTTTCCGCCGCACGGCTTCGTCGGCGCCGGCGGACGCGGCAGTCAGCAAGAGGGACAGATCGGTCTCCACATCTGGCTTCACCGTCATATGCTAAACCCTGGTTGCGTAATGGTGGACGCGTGAGGGCGGAGTGCGGGGAACACGCGGAGCGCGCGATGCCGTTCATGCCTGGTGACCGACGGGCGGTATGTGATCTGGGCTTGAGCGGAGACCGGAGCCGTCGGCGGACGTGGTGGGAGCGAAGTGCAGCAGCTCCCAGAGTGTCCGGGCCCGGAGTGTCTCGGTGTGGTCAGGTCCGCTGCGGCGCACGGACACCGCTCCCATGAAGCGGTGGTACGCACCGGCCGTTCCGAAGTCGAGGAGGAAGGCGTCCTGCTCGTACTGAAAGGCGATGTCGTAGGTGTGGGAGCCGTCGGCCACGCGGTACTCGAGACGGGACCCGACCGGAACATGACGCCGGGTGTCAGGTTCAGCCGCTCGTAGTGCTCCGGCTGATCGCCTATCCGTGCGTGCATGGGGTTCCTCTGCTTCGGTGAAAGTGCTCTACGATCCGGCGTCACGGCCGGCCAAGTGTGCTGTAGGTGCCCGGGAGTTACGCAGTGGGTCAGCAGTCGCGGACCGGATGGTCGTGGGTGAGCGCGCAGGCCAATCGCGTCCCCTCAGCAGGTCCGTACGAGGCGGTCAGAGCGTCCTGGAAGCCCTTCCACTGGCCCCGGGTGCTGTCGATGGCCACCGTGACGGCCGCCCCGAAGTTGCCGGCCACCTGGCCACGCGAGGTGGTGGGAGCGGTCGCGGCGCCCGTTGCCGCGTCGATGAGGCCGGTGTCCTTGTTGAGGGTCTCGTGGGTGAGACGGCCGGCGCACCCTCCCGGCCACACGGAGAAGCACCCCGTGGTGAGTGAGGCCGGCACGGTCGAGAGCGCGGCGGGCGCGGCGAGGTTCAGGAAGGGCGCCGGAACGGTGCGTGCCAGCCCCGGCGGGTTGTGCGGTCCGGTGCGCCGGCTCGGGTCCGCGCGGTCGGTCCAGTTGCTGTGGGAGTAGAAGTCCTGGGTTCCGTGCAGAGCGCGGCCGAAGCCCTCCAGGGCGTCGCACTTGGCCCGTCCGGGCACGCCGAGTGCGAAGGTGCAGTCGGGTGCGAGACCCACCTCGTCCGCGGCCACGACGCCTGCCCGCACCATCTCCGCGGCTCGGGTGACGCCGCGCGAGAAGTCCGCCTTGAGGTGGTTCACGCATCGCCCCAGCGTCACGGTGGCCGCGGTGCGGCCCTGCGGATAGCCGGCGACGGCCAGGAAGTCCGCGTCGTCGCAGTGCGCCGACGCATCGAAGATCTCGTCGACATCGGGAACGCCCACCGCTCCGAACGTGCCTGATTTTCCCGCGAGTTGATCGAGCGAGTGGGGCTGGAAGCAGTCATTTCCGGTCCGCTGGGGTGTGCAGGACAGTGCCGCCCGGGTGATCCGCTCGTGTTCGGCATGCTGTCCGAAGCCGTTCACGGTGCCGAAGCCGTACGGGGGCGGGGGCGCTGCCGGCGGGGCCGGGTCCGCAGCTACCGGCGGGGCCACGTCCGGTGCTGCCGGGGTGGCCGCCCACGCGGCCGAACCGCTTCCGGGGGACGCCACGGTGACGCAGGCCGTGAGCAGACAGAGCAGGGTCCAGCCGGTCGTCTTCGTGCGCGGCGCAGCCGCCATGGTGACACTCCTGGGATGGTGTGAGGCACAGATGGAGGGGCGGGATGCCCTGCATTCCGTGCACGGATTGTCTGGCCGGCCCGACTGGGCTGCGACGAGGTGAGGGGGCTCCTGTCGCCCTCACTCGGCTCGGCGGGCATGACCGCGTGGCGCCAGGTGCCGTCGATCCCGCCCCTGCCGGGTGTGCACCCGGCCGCGAGCCGGTGTGACGTCCGGGGAGAAGACGGTGCCGGGCGGTGCCGGAGAAGGCCGGGCGGACCTCACCTGACGCTCCTTCGCTGCCTGCCTGTCGTGCCGCTGCGGACGGCTCACCGAGCATGCCGACGGGCGCGGGGCCCGGGCTCGTCCGCTCCCCAGCCTGATGCCTTCCGGACTCCCGCACCTGAGTAGCCGTTGCTCATCCGGCGCCGGTGCCACTGCCGGCGCGGGCAGGGCACGCCCCGTCCGGCGGGGCAGAGATCGGCTCCGCCCTCCGCCCTCCGCCCGGGCCCCGAGGACCGCCGTCTCCGACGCAGCGAACGCCAAGGGCAGGTTGAGCATCGATCCGACCCGCACCTCAAGACCTGGCCGTCGTGCCCGGGCCACTGCCGCCATGCCTGGCGACAGGGCGACACCCATCACCGGTACGCCGAGATCGGCCAGGAAGCATGCCAGCTGGGCAGGACCGCACCCCACATCTGACAGGCAGCCGGCCGGACAGGCGACTCGCCCGAAGCGCGGGAGAACAGGCTTGAGTGAAGATTACTCAGCCACCCCTACACGCCTCGTGAAAATCTCATTTCAGCGAGAGGGACGCCGAAAGGAACCCCGCCTCGGACCCGAGGAACGACAATCTCAAGGAGGCGAAAGTGGACGAGTTGGCCCATGCCCTGGGGGACGGAATATTTTACGTCCCGGCCGGCACGCCGAACCACCGCGGAACCTCCTACGTTCCTGAAGGAATGCCTGCCGACTGGCGCGTCTCACGCTCCGGTATGTGGCATCAGTGGCGGCCGGAGTCCGGTCCCGCAATAGCCGACCAGGGCTGGAAGGTACACGTCAGCGCTCAAATGCAGCGCGCGTCCCACGTGCTCGACACGGTGGCCCGCATCTGCACCCAGCAAGGCGTCGTCTTCAAGCACCTCGCCTCTTCTTTCGACTTCCTCATGATGCACCACAAGCACGCCTCCCGGATCCAGTCCGGGAAGTTCATTGCCGCCTATCCCGCGGATTCGGTGGCGGCCCTGAAGCTGATGCGTGCCCTTGCCGCGGCCTTGGCCGGCGAGAAGGGCCCCTACATCCTGACGGATCGTCCCTTCGAGGGTTCGGAGTGCGTGTTCTACCGCTACGGCGCCTTCAAGGACACGGGGCACGTCCTGCCGGACGGATCGTTCTTCTCCACGGTGAAGGATGCCTCCGGCCGCGAAATACCGGACGACCGGCGCATCGGTGCCGGTCCCCCTCCCGGGATAACGGACCCGTTCCGCACGCCGGCGAAGAATTCCCCCGCACGTCTCGGTGCCGTCACGGTCGGTGGATACACCATCGAGCGCGTGGTGCGGTTCAGCAACAGCGGGGGGACCTATCGGGCCGTCGAGCAAACGACAGGCCGGACCGTCTTCCTCAAAGAAGCCAGGCCGCACAGTGGCCTGGTGAGCCCGCACAGCGACGCTCAACAGCGGCTGCACGGTGAACGTCGTGCCCTGGAGCAACTGCACCGAATATGCCCGGGACTGTGCCCCGAGCCGATCGACTTCTTCACCGAAGGGGGCCATTGCTTCCTGGTGTCGGAGTTCGTCGCGGGAAAGCCCTTGCACTCCTGGGTGGTCGAGCACAATCCCGTCATCAACAGCAGGGCCGAGAAGGAAGACTTCACCAGATACTTCGCCGTGTGCAAGCAGTTGCTCGGCGCTCTACGGGCCCAGATACAGGAATTGCACGATGTGGGGTACGCCTTCATCGACCTCGGCCCCGACAACGTCATGGTCACCGCCGACGGCACACCCCGGCTCGTCGACTTCGAGACCGTCGGCCTGGTACAGGACCGGCCGACGGCTGTGGGAGCTCCTGGCTTCTTCGACCCCGAACTGGCCGAGCAGCGGCCCCTGGAGCAGGACGAGCACGCGTTGGCGTCCATCGCCTTGTATCTGCTGGCCCCGGTGAATGTCACCGCGGACCGCAACCCCGCCGTGCTCGGCCATCTGCGGTTCCTGCTGGAGCAGGTGAGCCCGCTCCCTCCCGCACTGTGGGCTGCCGCGACGCGCCGGTCCGCCCCCTTGCTGATAGCCACCGCGGAACCACCCGTCGCGGCGGAGAGCGTGTGCGCGGAGCCGCGCACACATCTGGAGAAACTCAGACGCGACCTCATCAAGGGCATCCTCGCGACGGCCGATCCCGGCGGTACGGGGCCTCTCTTTCCCACGGTTCCGGAAGGGTTCGCCTCCAACACCCTCTCGGTACAGCACGGAGCGGCCGGCGTTCTGCACGCCTTGGCCCACGCCGACGTGCCCGTGCCGGAATCCGTACGAAAGCGCTTCCTGCGGGACGCGTTCCGGCAGCGGGACGCCTTGCCTCCCGGTCTCTTCAGCGGCCTCGCCGGCATCAGCTGGGTGCTGACCGAAACAGGGCACCTCGAAGAGGCCGCACAACTCCTCGATACCGCCACCCGGCATCCGGTGCTCGATGACTGCGTGGACTTGGCGCACGGTGCGGCCGGTGTGGCGATGGCTCACCTGCGATTCCACGTCAGCACGGGTGAATTCCGGCACCTCGACCGTGCGCAGGCTCTGCTGGACGGGATCGGAGCCGAGGGCGAGTCCATCGGGCTGGCCGTCGGTGCCTCCGGTGTGGCGATGGCGCATTACTACCTGGGGGCGTTGACCGGTGATACGGCCACGTTGGCCAAGGGGAGAGGATTCCTCGAAACCGACCGGCGGCGCGGCGTTCTCGACCACGGTGGACTGCTGTTCCCCGTGTCGTCGAAGGACCGCCGGCTGATGCCCTACCTGTGGAGCGGAAGCGCAGGCATCGGGCTCGTGGCCAACCGGTATCTGTCCCGGGAGACCCCTGATCTGAAGCTGTTGGCCCAGGGCACGCAACAGGCGGCCAGGTGTCTGTTCACCCGCTACGGCGGCTTGTTCCAGGGCCTTTCCGGCCTGGGTGCCTATTGGGCGGATACGGCTCTTTGGAGCACGACGGACGAGGCAAGGCAGCAAGCCCTGGACATCGCCACGCGTCTGTTCCTCCACACGGTGCCCACTCCGGACGGCACCTATCTGCACGGCGGGCCCGGACTGCGCCTGAGCTGCGACCTCGGCAGCGGATCGGCCGGCGTCCTGCTCTTTCTCCATCAGCTGCTGCACGGAAAGCCCGACGCGTTGTTCACCCTCGACGCATTCGTCGGAACTCCCTCCGGTGCCGGCGCTGATGCTCACGAGGAAGCCCCCGTCCTTCCACCGGATATGGCGAGCGACGCTCTCTGACTCGCAGCCCCAAGACTTCCTGAGGAGAGATCTTCGGGAGGGCGGCCGAACACGGCCGTCAACATAAAAAAGAAAAGGAAATCGCAATGATCAACATTGTTGACCTGCAGCAGCTGGAGTCCGACACCGACGACGCTCCGATGCCGCCGGAGAAGAGCACCCTCTCCGTCGTTTGCTGATGTAGGGCTGTGGGCCGGGGAGCACCAGCTCTCCCCGGCCCACAGCCGCCTGACACCCCAGATGAAGGACCACCATGGGTGACGACGACTTCCGCAAGTACTTCTGGGCCGAAGCGAGTTCGCGGTTCGGAACCGTCCTCACCCTCACGGCCACCAGCACCATAGCCGTGGAACACCTGCATGCGACCGACGCGCAGATAGGCATGCTGTCCGCCGCGGGATATCTCCCCGCCGCCGTGCTGGGGCCCTTGGTGGGCCGGGCCGCGGACCGGGCCCGTCGTCCGCGCAGATTCCTCCGGCGCTGCGACCTACTGGCCGGTGCGTGTCTGGCACTGACCTGCCTGGTCACGGCGCTCGGCACACTGTCGATGCGCTGGCTGACCTGCCTCGCCGTGCTCCTGGGCTGTGTCTCCGTGGCCGCGGAGACCTTGTACTTCGTGCACCTGCAGGTCCTCGTCCCCGCGGAACGGCTGACGCGGGCACGCGCCCGTCTCCAGGGCGGCGAGTACGCAGCGGCCCTCGCGGGCAACGGCCTGGCCGGCATCGTGGTCGTCGCCTTCGGCGGGGCGCTCGCCTTCGGCGTCGATGCCGTCACCTACGGGCTCAGCGCCGTCCTGCTCTCCCGTATCCGTCGCGCGGACCGTCCCGTCCAGGAGTGCGCGCGGCACACCGGTCGGACCGAGCAGCCCCGGCAACGCCCGTTCGTCCCGGGCTCCTTCCTCCGTCGTCTCCTCCCGCTCCTCGTGCTGCAAGCAATCGCCTCGGCAGCGGGGACGGCCCTCCTGGCACCCTTTCTCCTACGGGACCTCGACGTGCCGGTGGGTCTGTACGGCGTGGCATTCCTCGCCACGGGAGCGGCCGGTATGGCGGGGTCATGGGCGGCGCCCCGGGTGACGGCCCGCGGCACCCCCCGACAGTGGTTCCTCACCGCGGCAGGGGTGCAGGTCCTGGCCGCGGCGGGACTCGCCGGAGCCGGCGGCGCCTTCCCCCTCGCCCTCGCGGTCGCCGGCGGCTGCCTGGCGATGTCGAAGGCGGCCGGCGCCGTGGCCAACGTGACCCTTTCCACCCTGATCGTCGCGGACAGCTCCCCGGAGTCCCTGGGACGCGTCGTGGCCCTCCTGCGCAGCGCTGTCACGGCGTGTCAGGTCGGTGGAGCCCTGGCGGCAGGTCTGCTGGCGGGTGCCGTGGGCACCCGGACCGCCCTGTGGTGTGCCGCCCTGCTCCCCGTACTGGCCACCCCCTGGCTCGCTGCCGGGCTCCGCCGCGACCGGCCCGGGCCCCGCCCGCGGACCGCCCCGGACCACGCACCTCGGAGGACGACCTCATGACCATGACGTTGAACGGTTTCGCCTACCCGGAAGGGCTCCCCCGGACGGTGACCGACGTCGTCCACGGCCAGGAGGTGGCCGACCCGTTCCGGTGGTTGGAGGACGCGGCGTCGGTCGAGACCCGCGCCTGGGCCTCGGCCCAACAGGTGCTCTCCCGGGCCCTGCTGGCCGGTCTGCCGGACAGTGACACCGCTCGGGACCTGATGACAGCGCTGATGGCCGCGGGCACCGGCACGCCGGCGCTCCGCCGGGGCCGGTGGGTCTTCCGGGAGATGACCGAACCCCTCGGCGAACACCCCCGGTTGTGCGCGAGCGGGCCCGCCGGACACGACGACCGTGTCCTGTGGGACCGGTCCGCCATGGCCCGCTGGGATCCGTCGCCCGACGGCCGCACCGTTGCTCTCCAGAGCATCGAGGGCGGCCGGGAGGATCACACTCCGCTCGTGCTTCTGAACGTTCCCACCGGTGAGATCACTGCCCGCATGCCGCACACCCGCTACAGCCCGATCGCCTGGCTGGCCGACAGCAGTGGCTTCTTCTACTCCCGGGCCGCGAGGCGGAACGGACCCCAGGAACTGTGGCTGCGCCGGCACGACGCCGAGCACCGGATACTGGCCTCCCCGGACGACCTGTGCCGCTTTCGTGTGCGTCTCTGGCACGACCGCTGGCTGACCGTGGCGATCCGCCGGGGAAGCGATCTGCGCAACCGGCTCCTCCTGGCGGACATCGGCACCGACCCGCGACGCCCGGTCTGGAGCCGGATCCAGGACACGGCGATCGCCACGACCGTCCCTCACCTCACGGTGCGGGGAGAGCTGTTCCTGGCCACCACCTACGGGGCGCCGGCCGGACGCGTCGTCACCGCGGATCCGTACCACTGCGACCCGGAGCGCTGGACGACCGTCGTGCCCGAGGACGCCGAGGCCCCGCTCACCCATGCGTGCCTGCTGGAGGCTACGGGTACCGGTGCGCCACAGCTGCTGGTCGCCCGCACCCGCCGTGGACGTCCCGACGTGAGCGTCCACTTCCCCGGCACCGGCCGCCCCCCGCGCCCCGTACCGCTCCCCGGGTCGGGCACGGTCCTGTCCCTCGACACGGACCCCGGCGGCCCCACGCATCTGGGATGGACGAGCTGGACCACTCCCCCGGCCACCTACCGTGTCGACCCCGTGTCCCTCGCTCTGGCCGGAGGTCCGGTCCGGCGCCACCAGGACGAGCTCCACGAATGGCGGGAGGAGACCGTCTCGGCCGACGGGGCACGGATCCCACTGACCCTGCTCCGCCGACGGAACCGGGCCGACGGTCCCTCACCCACGCTCCTCCTGGGCTACGGAGGGTTTCAGCAGACCCTCACCTCGTCCTACGAGTCGCTCGTCCTCGCCTGGGTGGAGTCGGGGGGACTGGTCGTGGTGCCCGAACTACGGGGCCCCACGGCAACCGGCGGGAAGCATGCCACCTTCGAGGACCTGGAAGCCACCGCCGATCACCTGCACCGGCGGGCCCTCGCCCTCCCGCACCAACTCGGCCTGCTCGGCATGAGCAACGGCGGTCTGACGATGGCGGCGGCGACGGTCCGCGCGCCCGGCCGGTACGGGGCCGTGGTCTGCATCGCCCCGCTGACCGACATGGTCCGCTACGAGCACAGCGGACTGGGCCACGCCTGGCGCCACGAGTACGGCTCTGCCCAGGACCCGGACGCGTTCCGCCATCTGCTCTCGTACTCCCCCTACCACCGCATCACCCCCGGCCGTCCGCACCCGCCGACCCTGCTGATCACCCTGGACGGCGACACCCGGGTCGACCCGCTGCACGCCCGCAAATTCTGTGCTCGCCTGCAGCACGAGGCGCACGGGGGCGGGCCCTACCTGTGGCGCACCTACCGGAACAGCGGTCACGCCTCGATGTCCCGCAGCGCCCGTCAGCAGATGGCCTGCGACATCCTCGGCTTCTCGGCGTTCCACACCGGTCTGCGTCTCGCTTCCCCCACCGCGCGATGACGTACGGATCGGAACTCCCCGAGCACCGGCACATCGTCGTCGTCGGGGCGGGGCCACGCGGCATCGGCATCGTCGAGCGCCTGACCGCACGGCGACCGCGCAGGAGCGGCACACTCCACCTCGTCGATCCCCACCTGGAGGGCGGCAGGATCTGGCGGCCGGATCAGTCGCCGCTGCTGTGGATGAACTCCCGGTGCGCCGACATCACCATGTTTCCCGATCGCGACGCCACCTGTACCGGCCCTGTCGTCACCGGTCCCACGCTCTACGAGTGGGCCACGAGTGCGGCGTCCCGCTCGTGCGGTGACGCCGCCGTGGCGGCCGAGGCCGCCGGCCTCGCGCCGGGCAGCTACGCGAGCCGCCGGCTGTGCGGGGCCTACCTCACCTGGTGCCTGCACACTGCTCTGTCCACGCTGCCGGCCGGATGGAACGCGCGCCTGTACGCCCGGCGGGCAGACCGGGTCTCCCAGCAACCCGACGGCACCCTGCGGGTCCATCTCGACGACGGCCGGATCCTCCCGGCGGACCGGCTGGTCCTCGCCATGGGGAATCTCGAGGGCCCGCTCACCCCTGAACAGCGGGCCTTGGGGCAGTTCGCCGCGGACACCGGGGCCGGCTACCTGGCTCCCGGCTGCGCCGCCGATCTCGACCTGGGCCACATCCCCGGTGGCGGCACGGTCCTCGTACGCGGCATGGGGCTGGCCTTCCTCGATGTGATGGCCCTGCTGACCGAAGGCAGAGGAGGCAGCTTTCACCGGGACACCACAGGTGTGTTGCGCTACGCGCCGAGCGGCAGCGAGCCGCTGATGGTCGTCTCGTCGCGACGCGGCCTGCCGCTGCGGCCGCGTCCGGTGGTCGCGGCGCGGACCGTCGCACCGGACGAGCCGGTCTTCCTGACCGGGGACGCCATCGCGGACCTGGTCGACCGGATGACGGTCTCCGCCGGGGAACACCGCCGGACCCTCGTGGTGGAGCTGTGGAACGCGGTGGGCAAGGAAATGGCCTGGGGCCACTATCGCGAACTGTTCACCATCTGCCCGGACGCGGCGGACATCGGCTGGGAGGCCTTCGTCGGCGAAATGGCGGACGCCGCGCCGGGGGCCGCGTCCTGGTCCGCGCTGGAAGCGCACATCGGCGTCACGGAGCACCGTTTCGTGCTGCCCGACCCCCACTCCCCCGGGCTCGGGCCGATGACCGGCGCCGACGAGCTGGCGCAGTGGATGAGCCGCACCCTCGCCCGATGGGTGGCACGCGCCACCGACCCGCGACACAGCACCGACAGCGCCGCGCATCGAGCCCTGGTCCGGACGGTCGAGACGATCGCAGGTGTCCTCACCGGGAACGGCCCCACCATGAGCCCCGCGGCGCGAGGGGTCCTCGACCGGCTGACCCGCCTGGCCCGGACCACGGGCGCAGCCGTCCCCTGCCTGCGCATCGAGCAGCTCGCCGCGCTGGCCCGCGAGGGCACCGTACGCTTCGCGGGAGCCCGGCCCGAGGTCGGTGTCAGCCGGCAGGCGAACACCTTCACCCTGCGCACCGGCACCCTGCCGACGGAGACCTTCGCCGCCCGTCACCTCATCGACGCCTGGATACCCGACTCGGACGTCGTGGGCGACCGCTCCGGTCTGCTCGCCCGCATGACGTGCGACGGACTGGCCCGCGCCATACCGGGTGCGACGCCCGTGCACGGTGCGAAAATCGCCACCTGCCCGGACACCTATCAGGTCCTCGACGCCCAGGGCCGAGGCAGCACGCGCATCGTCGCCGTCGGCGACCATGCCTCCGCGGGCGCACTGGGGGCGCTGTCCCGTCCGGGGACCGACGCCGCCTTCTTCCGCCAGAACGACATCGTGGCGAGCCGGCTCCTCGACGCGGCTGCGCTCCACGGCGCTCCACCTGCCACCACGCGCAGCTCGGCGCCGGCGGAGGAAGGCCGTTTTGCACCGTCCCGGGGCGCCTCGGCGAGGTGACCACGCGACATTTCGGCCGATACCGATCCGGTATGAGCAACGGCTACTCATACGCCCGGCGACGACAGGCGGCATGCTGGGAGGAGGGCGGGCCTTCGCGTGCGGCCGCCCGTCCGGTGAACGAGCGTGACGACACAAGGACAAGGAGCAGTGGGTGATGTCCGGCCGGTCGATTCCGGGGCCGAACGCCCAGCCGGCCGGCGACGAGGACGCGGGCCCCGGGCGGGCCACCGGCCGACGCCGCCGGTGGCCGTTCTCGGCCCGGGACGACGAGCTGGCGGCGTTCGCGGCGTATCTCGATGACGACGCGGTGTCCGCCCTGCTCGTGCACGGCCCGGCCGGCGTCGGCAAGACCCGCCTCGCCGAGGAGTGCCTGCGGCACGCGGAGAGGCTCGGTCACCGGACCGAGCGCGCGGTCGCCACCCCGACGGGCGCCGCGCTGCCGCTCGACGCGCTCGGACACCTGCTGCCGCCGGACGCGCCCGTGCACGACCCGGTGCTGACCTTCCGGGCCGCTTCGCAGGCGTTCCCCCCGCGCCGGGCGGGCGGGCGGACCCTGCGGACCGTGGTGCTGGTCGACGACCTTCAGCTGCTGGACAACGCCTCCGCCGTGCTGCTCGGCCACTTGACCCGGACCGGCGCGGTCTTCGTGGTGGGCACGGTGCGTACCCCGGTCCCGCCCTCGGACGTGGTGGAGTCCTTCGAACACGAGGAGAGCACCCGGCGCCTGGATGTGGCCGCCTTCACCGAGCCCGAGGTCGCCGGTCTCGTCCGCGGCTTCCTCGGGGGGCCGGTGGAACACGCCACGCTGAGCACGATGGCGCAGGCGTCGCGCGGCAATGCGCTGGTGCTGCGCGAATTGGCGGTCGGCGCCGTCGCGTCCGGCGTGCTGGCGCGGGATGCGGGGCTGTGGCGGCTGACCGGGCGGCTCACCGGGACCCGCCGGCTCACCGCGCTCGTCCGCGGCCGGCTCGCGCACCGCAGTCCGAGCCAGCACCGGTTGCTCGAACTCCTCGCCCTGTGCGAACCGTTGTCCCTGGACGTCCTCCAGCGCGGCGGCCACACCGACGACCTCGAAACCCTGGAGGAGCAGGGTCTGGTGCGCGTCCGCATCGACGGCCGACGCGTGGTGTGCGCGCTGGACCACCCCCTGTACGGCCAGGTGATACGCAGCGGCATCCCCGCGGGGCGGCGCCGCGGGATCTACCGCGAACAGGCCGCGTGCCTCGCCTCGCTGGGGGCCAGGCGCCGGGAGGACGCACTGCGCCTGGCCTCCTGGCGGCGGGCCGCCGGACTGCCCGTCGCCCTCGACACACTGCTGCCGGCGGCACGGATGGCACGGCATGTGCGCGACTATCCGACCGTCGTCGACCTGCTCGCCGGCGTCCAGGAACGGGACGCCACCCTGGAGGTCTGGCTGCTGCGCGGCGAGGCCCACCACCACATCGGCCACTGGGCTGCCGCGGAGGAGTGCCTGAGCACCGCAGAAGGCCTGGCCGAGGGGGACGAAAACATTCTGACGGTCGCCATGGAGCGCACCCAGAACCTCTACTGGGGGCTCGGTGACACCACGCGCACCCTGGAGGTCAACTCCCGGGCCGCCGCGCGGCTGGACGAGGACGGCCGGCAGGTGCTGCGCGTCAATGAGGCGGCGTACCGGCTCTACAGCGGCCGGGTGCCCGACGCCCTGCGGCTGCTGGCCGACGCCGAGGCGATCGCCGTCCCGAGGCTTCGGATGTGGGCCCAGTTGCAGCGCTCCCTCGCCCTGTCCTACGCCGGCCAGGACGACGCGGCGGCGGAACTCGCCCGCACGGTGCACGAGGAACTGACCGCCGCCGAGGGCGAGCAACGGCCCGGCAGCCCCTCCTCCCACGCCAGCGGACCGGCCATCTACCGCATCGCGGCACTGACCGACGCCGGGCGCTTTCCCGAGGCGCGCGAGGTGGGGCGGGCCGCGTTCGCCCAGGCGGTGGCCGCCCGGGCGCTGGCGCCGCAAATCTGGCTCGCCGCGCACCTGGGCCGCTGCGAACTGATCGCGGGGCACCTCGGGCCGGCGCACGACTGGTTCGCCGAGGCGCTGGGCCTGGCGCGCGGCCATCAGGTGCGCAGGGCGGTGGCGTTCGCGGGGGCGGGATGCGCCATCGTGCTGGCGCAGGCGGGCCGGATCGACCGCGCCGATGACGAACTCACCCGGATTCAGGGGCCGGAGACGGAGCGTCAGCAGGCGTCGCTGCTGATGCGGCAGCTCGCGAGGGCCTGGCGCAGCGCGGCGAGCGGCGCGGCCGAGGAGGGGCGGCGGATACTCGCCGCGGCCGCCGAGCAGGCCCGCGAGGCCGGCATGGCCTCGTACGAGAGCTGGCTTCTGGGGGACGCCGCGCGGTTGGGCGCCGCGGCGGAGGTCCGCGGCAGGCTGGCGGAGCTGGCCGCCGGCAGCGACAGTGCCCTCGCCGACGCCAGGGCAGGGCTGGCCGCGGCGCTCATCGACGGGGGCCACCAGGGGCTGTACGAGGTGGCGCAGCGGTGCGAGCGACTGGGCGCCGATATGGCAGGTGCCGAGGCCGCCACCGAGGCGTCGGCCGCCGCCGGGCGGGCCGGCGATCCACGCGCCGCCGCGGCGGCCGCCGTGCTGGCCCGGCGGCTGCTGGACCGCTGCGGCGAGGACCGGGTCGCCGCGCCGCGTCTGCCCACCACGGCGGTCCGCCCCCTCACGGACCGGGAGCGGCATGTCGCGCGGCTCGCGGCCGAGGGGCTGAGCAGTCAGGACATAGCGGACCGGCTGGTGCTCTCGGTCCGCACCGTCGACAACCATCTGCAGCGGATCTACGCCAAGCTCGGCGTCGTGTCGCGTCAGGAACTCGTCAGCGTCATACGGTAGTTGCCCCCGGCTGTCGGCGGCGGTCGACGTCGTCTCACCGTGGGGCGGGCGGCCGGAGCGCCGTGCGCAGCGCCGTCCGGTGTGCGATCTCCAGCTTGGAGTAGACCCGCTGGAGGTGGTTGCCGACGGTACGCACCGCGATGGACAGGTGCCCGGCGATCTCCTTGTTGCCGAGCCCGCTCGCCGCCGCCAGGGCCACCTCCAGTTCGCGGGCGGTGAGCCGGCTGCGTACCGACGACGGCACCAGTCCCGGTGTACAGGCGCCGGAATCGCTGCCCAGGACCGCGAGGGCGTGCGCCTGGGCCGCCTGTGCGGAGCCGCCGGCGTCCGCCCGGGCGTGCGCGGTGGCGGCGGCGGTCCAGCTCTCCGCCGCCAGAAGTCCGGCCCCCAGGGAGGCCAGTTGCCGGGCGGACCGTTCCAGCCGGTCGGGCCGGTCGGATGCCAGCCCCTGCGCGAGGCCGGCGCGGGCGGCGACCAGCGCGCTGTCGGACCCGGCGGCCAGTTCCCGCAGCGGCCGCTCGGCCTCCGCCGCCGCGCCCAGCCGCGCCGCGTCGCACAACAGGTGTGACTGCGCGGTACGCAGCCCACGCCGGCCGGCCGCCGCCGCGGCGTCCAGCGCCACGCCGCGGGCCCGCACCAGTCGACCGGTCGCCGCGGTCAGCCAGGCGGTGACCATCGCCGCCTCCGGGCGCCACCAGTGGCCCGGCCGCAGCGACCGTGCCTCCTCCCAGCACTGCGCAGCCCGGTCGACGTCACCGCAGACCGCGGCGGCCAGTGCCTGACCGCACCATCCCACCCACTCGCCGGAGCGCAGCCCCACCTCACGGGCGTGCGCGAGCGTGCTGGCGTACCAGATCCGGGACTCGTGCAGCCGGCCGCGCAGGTAACAGATCCAGCCCAGGTGCTCCGCGAGCCAGGTCTGGGCGCTGCCGGCGCCGGCGTCCACCGCCAGGTCGTAGCCCTGCCGGGCCAGTTCCTCCGCCGTGGCCAGGGATCCGGCCTCGGCCAGGGCGCGGGCCTCGGCGCCCACCAGCAGCGCCGGGTGCACCATGGTGTCGGCGGCGGCGCACGGCCTGCGGGCGGCCCGGGAGCGCCGGGCGGCACGCACCGCATCGCCGGTACGGCCCGATTCGGCCAGGCAGTACACGCGCGGGACCGCGGCGACCACGTCGGCCCGCGAGCCCGGCTCCGGGGCGACCTCCCGCCATGCCCGCTCGGCCTGCCGTACGTCCCCCACCAGGCTCCACAGCGCGGACTCGTGTGCACCGAGGACCGGTTCGTCCGGATGACCGGCGTACGTCTGCCGGGCCGTCGCGTTGAGCGCGAATGCCTCGTCCAGCCGCAGCAGTCCGAACGCCAGGCTCTGGGTGTGCAGCACCACGGCCGCCAGCCGTTCGTCGTCCCGGGTGGACTCGTCCAGCGCCCGCCGTACCGTGCGTTCCGCCTCCTGCGGCTCCCCGCCCTCGTACAGTTCCTCGGCGAGCAGCAGCAGGGACCGGGGGCGGGGGCGGAGCCGCGCCAACTCCCGTGCCAGCCGCAGCGCGACGCCGTGGTCCTGGGCCCGGCGGGCCAGCACGACGGCGCGCTCCACCTCATCGGGATCCACGCCGTCGGCGGCATCGAGGCGCCAGCGCACCGACCTCAGCAGGCCGGCGGGTCCGGTGTCCTGGTCCCCCGCGCGGCGGGCCTGGTCCCGCAGGATCCGGCGGGAGCGCTGGACCGGAAGCGTCTCCCGCAGCACGTATCCGTACAGGGGCCCGGCCAGTTCGGCGCAGGTGTGCGGGCCCTCCTCGACGGTGCACAGCCAGCCTTCGGCCGCCAGGGACCGCGCGGCCGCGCGGTCCGGCGGATCCAGCGGCAGCCGTCCGCACACCGCCAACCGTTCGAGGAGGCGGCGGTGTTGCGGGTCGAGGTGGCGCAGCCGGGCCTCGATCAGCGCCCGCAGACGCGGCGTCGGCGACAGCGGGCCGACCAGGCGCCACAGTCCGTCCTCGGGCACCAGGGTCCGCTGCCGCACCGCACCGTCCACCAGTTCCCGCAGGTCACGCGGCCGTCCGCCGCTGGCCTGGTGCAGCATACGGACCGTCTTGTGCTCCACGGCTCCGTCCAGTGTCCGCTCCACCAGGTCGGCCACCACCTTCTGCGGCAGGGCCCGCAGCAGGACACGGTGCAGCGGTAGGTCCGGCCACCCCGGCGGGCGGTGGGTGTCGGCGGTGGCGATCAGCGCCACCCGGCGGGTGCGCAGCCAGGACGTGAGCAGCCCGATCGAGTCCGGGTCCAGGTGGTGGGCGTCGTCCAGGAGCAGTACGGGCCGCCTCCCGGGGGCCTGGCCGGTGGCGCCCAGTGCGGGCGGGGCGCCGTCGGTGCCTGGGCGCAGCAGGTGGGCGAGGGCGCCGAGCGGCACCGAGCGGGCGGCGGGCGTGGCGGTGACGCGCAGTTCCGGATGCCCCCGGCGCCCGGCCTGCCGCCAGCACTCGTGCGCCAGCCTGCTGCGCCCGGTGCCGGAAGCCCCGGCCACCAGCACCCCGCTGCCGAGCGGATCGCGCAGTGCGCGGGCCGCCTCGGCCAGCTCCGCTTCGCGGCCGAGCAGGGGCCAGGGGCTTGCCGGCCGGGGGCTGCCGACCGGGCGCGTGGTGGTCATCGGGTGCTTCCTGCACGTAGTCGGTGGCGTACTGCGGGCCGGCGGTGTGCCGGTGGTATTCCGCGGCGGGACACCGCGGAAGAGGCACAGTGGCTGATCCACTACACCGGCCATGGGTAGAGTTCCTCACGAGCCCGCCGCCCGTCAACGTTCTTGCGCGGCCGGACGGACGAGGCGGCTGCATGTCGGTCCGGGCGAACGGACTTGTACGGTGGTGCGCGCACAACAGGCGAACGCCGCCCGGGCGGCGCCAGGTGGAGGGGGAGAGCGGTGGTGGCGCCGATGGAGGACCCGATCATCCGCGATACGACGGTCGATGCGCTGGAGCGCCGACTGCGCGACGCGATCATCGGCGGCCGGCACCCGGTCGGTGCTCTGTTGCCGCCCGAGCGTGAACTCGCCGCGTCCTACGGGGTCAACCGGACCACGCTCAAGCACGCCTTCGTCCGGCTGATGCAAGCCGGTCTGGTGGAGACCCGGCACGGCGTGGGCACGCGGGTGCGGGACTTCTGGCGGCTGGGCACGGCCGAACTGCTGCCGTCCCTGGTGCTGCGCGACGACGCCTGGCTGGGCGAGATCTTCGAAGTGCGCCGTCAGGTCGGGACGCTGATCGGTGCCATGGCCGCGCGCCGGGCCGCCGCCCCGGACGTGTTGGCGCTGCGGGAGCAGGTCGCCGCGGTAAGTGCCGGTGCCGACGGCGACCAGGTGCAGCTCGCCGACGCGGAGTTCCACCGTCTGCTCGCGCGCGCCACCGGCAATCGCGTCTACCTCCTGATGACGAACACCCTGCTCGGCGGCTACCTTCCGGTGCGGCAGGCCCTCGTGGCGCCGTTCCGCGACGCCGGGGCCGCCGCGGATCGTCTGCGTCCCGTCGCGGAGGCCGTGGCCGCGGGCGACGAGGACGCCGCCCGCCGGGCCGTCGAGACGTACATGACGGACACCGAGGCCCTGATGCGCGCCGGCGCCCGGCCCCGCGCGCGCCGGCGCCGCTGAGGCCCTGCCCACGACGGATGGGCCCGCCCGACCCGCCGGTAGCGGAGCAAGTCGACGGCGTCGGCCCGCTCCCCGTGAGGCGACTCAAGCACCGCTCCGCTGCGTCATCAGCACCCGCAGGTCGCGGCGGTTCTCGGCCCCGACCTTGCGGTAGACCCGGTACAGCGTGTTGCTGACGGTGCGTACCGACAGGCAGAGCCGCTCGGCGATCTCCTTGTCCGCCATCCCGCCCGCCGCGAGGCCGGCGATCAGCCTCTCCCGGTCCGACAGGAGCACGGCCGGGCCGAGGAAGCGCAGCGGCGGAGTGTCGACCGGACCGCAGCCGCGCAGCAGCTCCCGTGCCCGGGCGGTGGCGGCGGTGGCGGCCTTGACGCCTCCGGCCTGACGGAGGAAACGCGCGAGTTCGGCGTACGCCTCGGCCGCGTATAACCCGGCGCCCATGTCCGCGAAGGCCCGGGCCACCCGCCCCATGAGCTTGGGATCGCGGGACCGGTACGCCTCCTCATAGCGCAGCCGGGTCTGCAGGAACGCGCCTTCCAGGCGCAGGGACACGGGCGCCGGTTCCGGGCCCGGCAGGGAGAGCCGCGCACACTCGTGCAGCCCGATGGCGGCGTCGGCATGTGCTCCGTCCGCCAGGGCCGCCGCCACCGCGTCGTGCAGTATCCGCGCAGCCGTCGCGGTGTCCCCGCTCTCGTGACGCCCCCGGGCCTCCACCACCGCCAGGAACATCGCGCAGTTACCGGCCTCCTTCACCGTCAGGCCGTCGGGCAGCGGGCTGTCCGGCCGCCGGTCCGCCGGCAGGCAGCTGAGCGCGAGGGCGGCGTGGATACCGGCCTTGGCCTGCCACTGCCGCCACCCGACGCGATAGCTCGACGTGAAGGTGAAGCACTTCAGGGCGGCCTCGACGATGCCCCGGTCGTGCAGCAGGTGTCCGAGCGCCAGTCCCCGCTGCGCGTCGATGCGGACATGGTGGTTCTGCACGGCGTGTGCGTATTCCTGCCAGTAGATCTGCTCCGCCTCGTCGAAGCGGCCGCAGTAGTGGAGGGCGGAGGCGTGCAGCTCCTCCAGGGAGTCCGCGTGAAACTTCGCGGGCCCGCCCGGTGCGTGGTCCAACTCGGCGCGCAGCATGGCGTAGAGGCCCAGCGCCTGTTCGGGCCGGCCCATGTGGCACAGCGAGCCCATCATGATCAGCCCCGCCTCCAGTGCGTGGACGGCCGGCCCGTCCCGGCGCAGCGCCTCCGCCAGCGCGTACGCGTCGGTGAAGCAGCCCTGGAAGTAGCGGGCGGCCATGCGGAAGTAGCCCTGTTCACCGGCCGGCAACTGCGGTAGCAGCCGCTCCAGTTCCTCATAGCGGGCCTGCAGCAGCATGCCGCGTGCCTCGGCCCGCTCCAGCGCACGGCCGAAGCCGGGGCCGCTTGCGCGCACTGCCGTGATGAATTCCGTCAGCCGGGGGAAGTCGGCGCTGGCGGTGAGCGCCCGCGCGTGCCGCTCGGCGGTGGCCTCGTCCGGGTTCTGGCGCCACGCGGCGCGGCTCAGGCGGACGGCACTCGGGAGGTCCTGGTCGCGCAGGCTCTGTTCGATCGCCCGGTCCAGCACACCTCTCGGCGGCGTCTCGTGGGCGTCCAGATACCACTCGGCCAGGCGGCGGCAGTCGTCATGGGCCATCAGCGCCGCAGGCCCGTGGTGGGCGGCGAGCCAGTCCCGCAGCCGACGACGGCGGCGCAACGGGCGCAGGCCGCACGACAACGCATACGACGCCAGCGGGTGGCCGATGCGCACCCGCACTTCCCCGGCCGGATCGGCGTCGCCGTCCTCGATGCGCAGCAGGTTCCGCAGCTCCAGCTCCTCCAACTGCCGGGCCGCACAGAACCGTTCGACGGAGGACAGGCGCGGGCTGCCCGCCAGCGCCACCAGCTCCAGCACCGTACGGCAGGTCTCGTCGAGGTCCCGCAACTGCGGATCGACCAGTTCCAGGACGGAGGCCGGCACCGGAAGCTGCTCCCCGACGAAGTGCCAGCAGCCTTCCGACCGGACCAGCAGCCGCTGTTCGACGGCCGCCCTGGCCACTTCGTGCAGCAGGCGCGGGCTGCCGCCGCACGCCTGGGCCAGCCGGGCCGCGCTGGTCTGCCCCAGCCCGCCCTCCAGCAGCGAGTCCGTGAGCTCCTTGACGCCCGCGGCGTCCAGCGGCTGCAGGTCCATCCGCACCAGCGACCGGCCGCTCCACAGTGCCTGGATCTCCGGGGGCGTGCCGGGCCCGTCCGTGGTGGCCGAGAGCAGCAGCTTGCCCGCCGGATGCCGGGCCGCCTCGTGCAGCAGCGGCCACAGGTCGGGGTCGAGCAGGTGCACGTCGTCGACGCTCAGCAGCCAGGGGTCCGTCGTGGAGTGCTCCACGACCCGGGCGAGGTCGGCGAGGGCCCGGGTCGTGGCCGGGGAGCGGCGCGAACCCTCGGCATGCCCGGCACGGTGGGCCTCAATGCGGGGCTGCAGACTGATCAGCCGCCGGCGTGGTGCGAGCGTGTGCGCCTCGTGCAGCAGGCGGGTCCTGCCGATGCCGGACGGTCCGGTGATGAGCACGCCGTCCGGCCCCTGCCGGGACAGCAGGACCCGGCGGATCTGCTCCAGTTCGCCGATCCGGCCGACGAAGGGCGGGCCGACGGTGAGGGCCGGGCGGTGTCCCCTCGCCGGCGAGAGCGGGGTGAGCGGTGTCGGTTCCATGACTTCCTGTGCTGCCGGACCGTGCCCGTGGCGGTACCGGGCGGCCGGTACGCCGGGGCCCCACCGCCCGCACCGACGTGCAGCGTGCGCCGCCGCCGGGATTCCCGAACGGCTGGAAGGGCGGGGCGACATGAGCGCTTTCGCGGTACACGGTCGTAGCGCAGCGGATGAGGGCGGGACCTGGTCGGTGCGGCCGGCCTCGCGCGGGGGCGAGACACGGGCGCCGGGGCAGGCTCGGCGTGGTGAAGGTGATCATCGGTCCCGGCCAGCTTCGGTGTCCTGCGCCCGGCCGACCAGGGCAGCGATTACTCAACTCGGCGCGCATACCCACCACATACCGGCGCCACCACCGGGCCCGGACCGGCCCGAACCGGGGGATGCCCCCTTCCCTGTACCCGTCCGCCGCGTCCGCATCCCCACCGGCGGCCGCATTGAGCAGGTCGAGCTGCTCGGCAAACTCGACCACTGACCGCTCGTCGATACCGCCCACCGGTCGGCCGGGCCGCGACCGGCCGACCGGTGGCGGCAGGGTGAGCCGGGGCACGGCGCGGGCCGGCTTCCGGCAACCTCCCCGTTCCCGTCGGCGAGCGTGACGACATCGCCGCGCCGACAGCTCCCTGAGCCCCTGACGACCCAGCCGTGCCGCCCGGCCTCCTGACGCCCACATATTGACAACCATAGTTGTGCAACTATGGTTGGACACATGACGAAACTCCACTCCCACTCCGATGTCGAGACGGCGATCCGCTACCACCGGGCCGTCGCGCGATTCGCCACCGGCGAGGAACTCGCCGCCTTCTTCCATCCGGACGCGCAGCACCGGGAACTGCCCAACGCGCTCTTCCCGGACGGTGTCGACCGTGACGTGGCCGGCCTCGACGAGGCGGCGCAGGCGGGCCGTCAGCGCATCCGTGAGCAGACCTTCGAGGTCATCAACGCGGTCGCCGAGGAGGGCCAGGTCGCCCTGGAGGTGCGTTGGAGCGGAACGCTCGCCGTCCCGCTGGGCAAGCTGCCCGCCGGGTACGTGCTCCGGGCCCATATCGCCACGTTCCTCGAATTCCGTGACGGCAAGATCGCCGCGCAGCGGAACTACGACTGCTACGAGCGGCTCCCCCAGCCCTGACACCGGGCCTCACGGTCCGTCAGCGGCCCCTCCGCCCCGGTCTGAGCAATGCGTACTCAGGACCGGCCGCCGACGGACCCGTAGCGTGCCGAGGAGGGGAGCCCCCCCGGCCCGCCGCTCCCGGCGGGTGCGCGAGGCAGCAGACCGCAGGAGGGATTGCATGAGCAGCGCACCTGGCCCTCGCCCGCATTCGGGGGCGCACCCGGCCCCCGGCCTCTCCCCCACCGGGCAGGGCCCCCGGCGGCGACACGAGAAGAGGTGGTGGGCACCCCTCGCCGCCGCGTCCTTTCTCGTCGGCACGGCGGTGGGCGCCGCCACCGTGCCGCCGTTGGGAGGTCTGGCCGCATGGGCTCTCATGACCTACGCGTGCCGGTGGCTCCGCCGGCCTCGCTGATCCCGGCGGTCCCCGGGGAACCCCGAGCCGGCTTCGAGAGAAGTGCCCGGGAGCGGCGGCCCTGGAGGCGGGATCCTGCCTCTGCCCGCGACGGCGGACATTCCTGGTCGGCGACGCGCGGAAGGCCCGCCACAGGGGCGGGCCTTCCCGTGGTGGTGCCGGGCCGCTAGCCGGTCTCCCGGGTCAGGTCTTCGGTATGAAGGCGTTGCCCAGCCCGATCGAGATGTTGCCGCCGGCACCGCGGTACGTCAGTCCGGCGGCGCCGGAACTCTGTGCCTTGGCGATGTCGCCGTGGCTGACCGAGTACACCTGGTCCAGCTCGTCGGTGTCGTCGGTCCACCACTTGTCCGGAATCGCATCCATGATGGTGTTCGCGAGCGGGATGCCGGTGGTGCCGTAGCCGGTCACCGTCAGCAGCGCGTCGACGATGGCCTTGGTGAGGTCCCTGTAGTTGGTTCCGTCGTCCTCCTCCAGGAACACCAGGTCGGCGGAGTCGTATCCGAAGTGGCTCCAGTCGATCAGGTTCTGCTGGGGGCGGTAGTCCTCGTCCACGTCGTCGAGGTAGGGCATCTGCAGGGCGGGTTCGGCGAACGCCTTGTCGTTCTTGTCCCAGCCACTGACGAGGGCGAACGCCTCGGCGCCGCCCTTCCAGAACGTCTCCTCGTTGCTCTTGAGCAACCGGACGTCATTGATGCGGGTGACGTTCTTTCCCCCGGCGTCGGCGGCTCGGCCCGCCGTACGGGTCGCTGCCGACGGCCGGTGCCCCGCCGCGGCCGCGAGCGGCGCGGTACGGGATGCGGCGTGGCGCGCTGCCGCGGTCATCGGCTTCAACGCGGACAGCCGCCCGCCGGAGTCGGCACCCGTCTGCGGCCGGGCAGCCCGGAAACCTTCACTCATCACCTTCGTGCCGGCCGCCACGATCCGGTCGCTGTCGGTGGTGACGAGCAGCACCGGGACGTCCACCGGCGCGGTGGCACCGAGCTGCACCGCGGTGCCGTCGGGGCGGTAGGCGGTCAGCGACGTGGCCTGGCGGTCGGAGGGCTCCGTGGCGATCAACGGCTGCACGCCCTTGGCCAGCGCGGCCCGCGCCTGCGGGTTGGCGAGTCGCACCTGCAGGACGTTGCCCGTCGAGGCGGGCAGGCCCTTGGCAGCAAGGATCGCGCTGTTCGCCGAGGCCACCGAGGCACGGAACCGGTTGCCCGACTGGATCGGCAGGCGATCCAGATGCACATCGTCCGCCGCGGCCAGTGTGCCGGCCACCGCGCCCTTGACGTGACCGGCGGCGTACGCCTCCCGCAGGCTCAGCGCCGCCGCCTGCTTGGCGTCCTGCACGGCGTCCGCCCGCCCTGTCTGCGGCGCCGCGTGCGGGGCGAGGCGCGTCGGGGCGGGAGCCTCCGACTGCGCCCACGCCCCCGCTGCACCACTCGTCAGACAGACCGACGACGCGGCAACGGCCACCGCGGTTCTCAAGATTCCGGACCGGTTCACGGGTTCTCCCCTAGCTCACGACGGCGCGTTCGGATGTCGCGCCACTTCACTGCACGTCGGCGCGGCATCGGGACGCCGCCTCGTGGGCCGGCCGTCCCGGACGCATACGGCATCCCGCGCCGGTCCCATTAAGTCCGTCCGCGAAGCGCTCGCCATGGGTACCGACTACTCAAATACCGTGAGGCGAACGGGAGTCGGGCTCGGGCGTCGCCTGTCGCCGGTCCCGTGCCGCGACCCCCTCGCCGATGCCGACGCGCTGGTCAGCAGCCCACAGACCCCTCCGCGCCCGACCCCGGTCCCACCACACGGGGGCGCGCCCGGCCGTCGTCCCGCTCTGGCCAACTGCGTGCCGCAGCACCTATGTTCGCCCCGAATCAAGGCGTCAAGGACGCATCGGCCCGTGGTGTACGTGCGTCGCGTCGCCCACCGGCCCCCTCCTCCCTCCGGCTCTTCCCGGACCCCTCGATGGAAGGCATCCCCCACATGCCCGTGCCCCCACGTCGCCGCCCGCCCTGCGCCCCGCGCGCGGCCCTGCTCACCGTTCTCGCAGCCGTCACCGTCACCGCCACGCTCCTCAGCTCCCCGACGCCCGCGCATGCCGCGGCGCCCCGGAAACACCCGGCCGGCACCGACCAGGTCCCCGGAATGGACGTCAGCCGCTACCAGGGAACCGTCGACTGGCAGGGGGCCTGGGCCAAGGGCGCCCGCTGGGCCTATGTCAAAGCCACCGAGGGGACGACGTTCGAGAGCCCGACCTTCCCCGCACAGTTCCAGGGCGCCCACGACGCCGGCATGATCCGTGGCGCCTACCACTTCGCCCGGCCGGACACCTCCGGCGCGGCCCAGCAGGCCACGCATTTCCTCGACCACGGTGGGGACTGGAAGGCGGACGGCGGGACGCTGCCGCCGGCCCTCGACCTGGAGTACAACCCGTCCGGACCGGACATCTGTTACGGCCGCGGGCCGGCCGATCTGGTCGCCTGGATCCGGGAGTTCAGCGACACGGTCCGCGCACGCACCGGGCGCGCCCCCGTCCTGTACACCACCACCGACTGGTGGACCCGCTGCACCGGCAACGACACCAGCTTCGGCGACACCAACCCCCTCTGGATCGCCCGGTACGCCTCGACCCCCGACCCGCTGCCGGCCGGCTGGCACGCTCACACCTTCTGGCAGTACGCCGACTCGGGCACCTTCCCCGGCGACCAGAACCGCTTCAACGGCTCCTACGACGACCTCAAGGCATTCGCCAACGGGTGACACCCTCTGGTGAAGACGCCTGCGGAACAAGCGGACGCGGTCGGACGGCAAGAACGGCGGTGCCTGGTCACTCTCCTCAGGCACCGCCGAACCGTGGCCGCACAAGGCCACGGACCACTGCGCCACGGGACACGGGTCACAGGTCACAGGTCACAGGTCACAGGTCACAGGTCAGTGGAACGCCATAGGCGCTTAAAGGCCGAATTCGGTGCGGGTCGGAACCCGCCTGAGGCTCCGGGCTGTCGATGAGTGCAGGCCTCCTCCCGGCAGCGCGCGGCGTGGTGCGAGGATGTCCGCCATGGACATCCTCCGCAGGAACCACGTTTCCGTGACCGGACGTCAGGGCGCCCCGGTCCTGATGTTGGCGCACGGGTTCGGCTGTGATCAGAACATGTGGCGTCTGGTGGCACCCGCGCTGGCGGAGGAGTTCCAGCTCGTGCACTTCGACTACGTCGGCTCGGGCCGATCCGACCTGCAGGCATGGGACGAGAAGCGCTATGCCTCGCTGGACGGCTACGCCCGTGACGTGCTGGAGATCTGCGAGGAGCTGGATCTGCGGGACGTGACGTTCGTCGGGCATTCGGTCAGTGCCATGGTCGGAGTACTCGCGGCCGCTGCCGCACCGCAGCGGTTCGCTTCCCTGGTCATGGTCGCCCCTTCCCCGCGCTACATCGATGACGACGGCTACCGCGGCGGCTTCAGTGCCGACGATATCGATGAGCTGCTGGAGTCACTGGAATCGAACTACCTTGGCTGGTCAGCAGCTATGGCACCGGTCATCATGGGCAATCCCGACCGGCCGGAACTCGGTGAGGAGCTGGCCAACAGCTTCTGCGCCACCGATCCGGACATCGCCCGCGTCTTCGCCCGCACCACATTCCTCACCGACAGCCGTGATGACCTCCAGACGGTGAAGATCCCCACGCTGGTGCTGGAGTGCGCCCAGGATGTGATCGCGCCGCGCGAAGTGGGTGCGTATGTCCATGCCGCGATTCCCGGCAGCCGCCTGGTCACGCTCGACGCCACAGGACACTGCCCCCAGCTCAGCGCCCCCGAGGCAACCGCCACCCAGATCGCCGCCTTCGCCCGGACACTGCGTTGATGTGCCGTACGGGGCCCAGCCCGGAACACCCGGACAAGGACGACGCCAGCACCGACGCCGATTTCAGCGCACTGCTGGAAGACAACGTCGAGGACCTGTACGAGTCCGCGCCGTGCGGCTACCTGTCCACGCTCCTCGACGGCACCATCGCCAAGATCAACACCACACTGCTGACCTGGCTCGGCCGCAGCCGCGAAGAGGTCGTGGGCCGCCTGAGGTTCGCCGACCTGCTGACCGTCGGCGGCAAGCTGTATCACGAAACCCACTTCGCGCCACTGCTGCACATGCAGGGGCACATCAGCGGCATCGCGTTGGAGATCAAGGCGTCCGACGGCAACCGCATTCCTGTGCTGGTCACCTCCACGGTGAAATCCAGCAGCGACGGCCAGCCCCTGCTCATCCGCACCACCGTCTTCGACGCCAGCGACCGACGCGCCTACGAGACCGAACTCCTGCGCAGCCGCCGAGTCGCCGAAGAGGCACGCAAGCGGGCGGAAGCCGACCGCGAACGGCTCCAGGAAGCGTTCGCGGTGCTGCAGCACAGCCTGCTGCCCGCCACTCTGCCCTCCGTACCGGGAATGGAAGCGGCTTCCCACTACCACACCGCCTCGCCGGATCAGCTCGGCGGTGACTTCTACGACCTGTTCCCCCTCGACGGCACACGCTGGGGCTTCTTCCTCGGCGATGTCTGCGGCAAAGGCCCCCAGGCCGCCGCCGTCACCTCGCTGACCCGCTACACGCTGCGTGCCGCAGCCCTCCACGACTCCGACCCCGTGCGTGCGCTGACCACCCTCAACACCGTGCTCCACGAGCGGTACACCGGCGGAGATCCGCGCTACTGCACGGCCGTGTTCGGTGTGCTGGAACCTCAGGGCGACACCATCAACGTCCATCTCGCCTCCGGGGGCCACCCACCGGCCCTCGTCCTGCGCGCCGACGGCCGAGCCGACTACCTGCCCACCCCGGGCGGGCTCCTCGTCGGCGTATTGCCCACCGCATCGTTCACCCCGGCCCGGACCACACTCGGGCCCGGCGACACCCTGCTGCTCTATACCGACGGACTGACCGAGGCCCGTACGAACGAGGGCCGCGAGATGTACGGGGACGAGGCCCTGCGCGCCTTCGTCGCCGGCCTCGCCCCTGCGGGCCCGCACAAGGTGATCACCGCGCTGACCGGCCTGCTCGACGGTTTCGGCGAAGGCCTGGACGATGACACCGCCCTGCTGGCCCTCGGTGTTCCCCTGTCCCAGACCCGCCCTGGAGCAGCAGCCTGATATGACCCCGCTGACGATCACCGTTCGAGACGCCCACACCGGTCCCGTCCTGGAAGTCACCGGTGACCTCGACTACGACACCGCTACCCACCTGCGCCAGGCAGTGAAGAAGCTCGCCCTCGCCCCCGGCCGACTGCTGGTCCTGGACCTGGGCCGGCTGGACTTCTGCGACTCCAGCGGTATCACCGCCCTCCTCGTCGCCCGCAACCATGCGATCGCCGCGCAAGCAGAGATGGCCCTGGCCGCCGTACCGGACAACACCGCCCGCACCCTTCGCGTCGCCGGACTCGACCAGGTCTTCACGCTCCTCCCCCACGCCGAGACGCCCACCGGCTCGCCGGCCGGCGACCGCTGACCCGTCGTGCGGCGCAACTGCGCGCCTGTGCGGGGTTCCCAAAAGGCCCGGCCATCGTGCATGTCCACGCGAACTCGGGCCGGCAGCAGCACGCTACGGAGCCAAGCCGTTCGGCGGGCGCGACTCGACAGCCCCGGCCCGGACGTCGGCAGGCGTGCTCACAGGAAACGGCGAATGGGCGCAACCGCCGCTTCCCGCACCCGCTGCAGCGCTCCCCGGCTCTGCCACCGTCCCGTCTCGATGCGGTCGCTCACCGTCAGATCCTCGGTGAAGTGACCATCCAGAGCGGCGGTGACGGACTCGTCCAGGATGGCGAGCATGACCTCTTCGTCATGGTCCAGCGAGCGCCGGTTGAGGTTGGTGGAACCGATCAGCGAGGCCACCCCGTCGACGGTGATGACCTTTGCGTGCATCATCGTCGGCTGGTACTCGAAGATCCTGACGCCGCATGAGGTCAGCTCCTCGTAATGGTGCTGACCAGCCAGCTGACAGACACGTTTGTCCGTGTACGGCCCCGGCAGAAGGATCTCCACGAGCACCCCGCGCCGTGCCGCGGCACACAGCAACTCGACGAAGTAGGCGTCGGGCGCAAAGTAGGCAGTCGCCAGGCGGACCCGCTGCTCGGCGGATTCCAGCACGACGCGGATCAGCGTCTGCATGTCCTGCCATCCGAAGCTGGCCGACCCACGAACCACCTGCACGATCGCCTCGCCGTGCGGGCGGTGGTCCACGAAGCGGTCACGTGCGTCGAACAGTTCCTCGTGGCACTCCGCCCAGTTCTGGGCGAACGCCGCGGCGATGCCGTCCACGGCCGGCCCTCGGACCTGAACGTGCGTGTCGCGCCATTCGTTCTCGTTGCGGGCATCGCCGCACCATTCCTCCGCGATACCCACGCCTCCGGTGAACGCCGACTGCTCGTCGACGACAAGGACCTTCCGGTGGCAACGGTGGTTCTGCTTGAGAGGTGAGAGCCGAAGGGGCTTCCGGAACCAGGCCACCTGCACGCCCGCCTGCTCCATCGCCGCCAGTTGATCCTTCTCGATCAGCCGGCTGCCGAAGCCGTCCAGCAGAAGGCGCACCCGCACCCCCTCGCGCGGTGGCGAGGCATCGCCACCCGCTACGAGACGGCCGCAACCATCGCCTGACCGGACTCCCCATCGCACGCACCCGTCCGGTCCACCGGTGATCCAAACGAAGGCTCCTGGGCGCGTGAGACCGCCTGCCCCTGCGCAAGGCGCCGGTTGCCCGGGCAAGCGGCACTCGGCTACGCCTCGGCGAGGAGGCTTTCGCGCAGGGTGGCGTAAATGCGGGTGAGGAGGCGGGAAACATGCATTTGGGACAGGCCCATTTCCTTGCCGATCTCGGTCTGTGTCATCTCCGAGCCGAAGCGGAGCTCCAGGAGGGTGCGCTCACGCTCGTCCAGTTGGGCCAGGTGCGGCTTGAGGGCCTGGAGGTTCTCGGTCAGTGCAAGGGCGGGATCTTCGTTGCCTATCAAGTCGGCGACGAGCCCGGTCTGCTGCTTGCCGCCACCGGCTTCGATGGGCCGGTCGAGGGAGCCGGCATCGTAACCGTTGCAGGCGACCAGTCCCTCGATCACCTCCTCCTCCCCCAGCCCCAGGTGGGCTGCGAAGTCGGCGACGGACGGCTCGGGGTTGCCGCGCCCTTCGAGCTCTTCGCGGGCGCGGGCAAGGTCGACGCGCAGCTCCTGCAGTCGCCGTGGGACGTGCACGGACCAGGTCGTGTCACGGAAGAACCGCTTGATCTCACCGGTGATATAGGGGATGGCGAAGGTGGTGAACTCGTTCTCCAGCAACACGTCGAAGCGGTCGATGGCCTTGATCAGACCGATCGTGCCGACCTGCATGATGTCTTCCATCTCCTGCCCGCGGCTACGGAAGCGGCGCGCGACATAGCGCACCAGCGACAGGTTCATCTCGATGAGCGTGTTGCGCGCGTACTGGTACTCCGGCGTGCCTTCCTCCAGGACCGACAGCCGCTCGAAGAACAGCTTCGACAGGCGACGGGCGTCCTGCGGGGCGACGCGCTGAGCCTCCTCCACCTGCGGCACGGACGACTGGGCAGCCTCACCTGCGGCGCCCCTCTCCGAGCGCTTCACCGCGATGTGACCCTGCGTCGCTGCCGTTGCCATGGCTGCTCCTCCCTGCTCTCCCCGTCATGCCGTCACGCCGTCACCTACCCGGTGACCACACTCAAAACTGCCGTATGGCAATTATTTCCGTGCGGCAACTATAGGGGCAGGTCTCCGGCGGCCGGCTCGTCACGAGCATCCGCCGGATTCGCAGGGAAATGCCCCACCACGCGGCACTACGCAGCTTTGCCACTTTTCGCACTCTTCGGGCTCGACGAGAGAGCCGTGGCCGGGACATGGCACGACGCACTGTTCGTCAACGCCGACGCCTGGGGCGCCAAGTCCACTGAAACCCCGGCCCGTACGGGCTCCGCGTTCGCCGAAGGCCACCCGCCCGCCCAGCCGGCCAGCCGTAGCAGCGTGGTCAAGGGCAACGGCACGGACCTACGGAAGCGAGACTCTCCGCACGCCCCTGTCCCGGACGATCATGTGCGCAGCGAGTGCGCAAGGACTGCCGCAGTGGCGGTGAAGACGCCGCACAGCAGGCAGGCGCAGGCGGCATGCCGTCTCAGGAGGGTTCGACGCAAGGCGGCATAGCGCGCCTCGTATTCGCCGCGCAGCCGCTTGGCCCGGTCGGCGATGGCTTGCAGCGCCTGGCACGTCAGACCGAGGCGCTGGTCCATGTAATGGCGGGCGAGGTCATCGGCCTGCGCCGTGGTGAGCCAGGGCAGCTTCGCGCAAAGAGCTTCCGCCTCGCGTCGCGCCTGCGCACGCTCCGCTTCCACCAGGAGGTAGCTCTCGACCTCGTGGGCGAGTGTGCCGCTCTGCCGGCCCGGCGCGGGCCCTTTCCTGCTCGGCGGGGTCATGGCCTGCCGCTGCCGTCACCGGGTGCTTCCACCGCTTCGCGCCGGCCGGCATTCCTCTCGTGGTCCAGGTGGGCGATCTCGGGGTGGTGCAGGTCGAAGGCGGGGGACTCGGAGCGGATGCGCGGCAGGGTGAGGAAGTTGTGCCGCGGCGGCGGGCAGGACGTCGCCCACTCCAGCGAGCGGCCGTAGCCCCACGGGTCATCGACGCTGACCGGCTTGCCGTATTTGGCGGTCTTCCAGACGTTGTAGAGGAACGGCAGCATCGACAGGCCGAGCAGGAAGGAGCTGATGCTCGAAACGGTGTTCAGCATCGTGAAGCCGTCGGCCGCGAGGTAGTCCGCGTAACGCCGCGGCATGCCCTCGGCGCCCAGCCAGTGCTGGACGAGGAAGGTGCCGTGGAAGCCCACGAACAGCGTCCAGAAGGTGATCTTGCCGAGCCGCTCGTCCAGCATCTTGCCGGTGAACTTCGGCCACCAGAAGTGGAAGCCGGCGAACATCGCGAAGACGACCGTCCCGAAGACCACGTAGTGGAAGTGCGCCACCACGAAGTACGAGTCCGAGACGTGGAAGTCCATCGGCGGCGAGGCCAGGATGACACCGGTCAGACCACCGAAGAGGAACGTGACGAGAAAGCCGATCGACCACAGCATCGGCGTCTCGAAGGACAGCGAGCCCTTCCACATCGTGCCGATCCAGTTGAAGAACTTCACCCCCGTCGGCACGGCGATCAGGAACGTCATGAACGAGAAGAACGGCAACAGCACGCCGCCCGTCACATACATGTGGTGCGCCCACACCGTCACCGACAGACCGGCGATCGAGATGGTCGCGGCGACCAGTCCGATGTAGCCGAAGATCGGCTTACGGGCGAACACCGGGATGACTTCGGTGACGATGCCGAAGAACGGCAGCGCGATGATGTACACCTCCGGATGGCCGAAGAACCAGAACAGGTGCTGCCACAGCAGCGAGCCCCCGTTGGCCGGGTCGAAGACATGGGCGCCGAACTTTCGGTCCGCCTCCAGGGCCAACAGGGCGGCGGCCAGGACCGGGAAGGCCAGCAGGACCAGGACAGCGGTCAGCAGCACGTTCCAGGTGAAGATCGGCATCCGGAACATCGTCATGCCCGGGGCCCGCATGCAGATGATGGTGGTGATGAAGTTGACCGCGCCGAGGATGGTGCCGAAGCCGGAGAAGGCCAGGCCCATGATCCACATATCGCCGCCGACACCCGGGCTGTGGGTCGCGTCCGACAGCGGGGAGTACGCGAACCAGCCGAAGTCGGCCGCGCCCTGCGGAGTGAGGAAGGCGCCGACCGCGATCATCGAGCCGAACAGGTAGAGCCAGTAGGCGAACATGTTCAGCCGCGGGAACGCCACGTCCGGGGCGCCGATCTGCAACGGCATGATCCAGTTGGTGAAGCCGGCGAACAGTGGCGTCGCGAACATCAGCAGCATCACCGTGCCGTGCATCGTGAACGCCTGGTTGAACTGCTCACTCGACACGATCTGCATGCCGGGACGGGCCAGCTCGGCGCGCATCACGAGCGCCATCAACCCGCCGATCAGGAAGAACGCGAACGACGTCACCAGGTACAGGGTGCCGATGGTCTTGTGGTCGGTGGTCGTCAGCCACCTGACCACCACATTGCCGGGCTCATTGCCCCTGGCCGGCACTTCGTTCTCGTACGTGTCCTCTGCTGCCGCGGCACCATGGGGTTCATTGAGGATGCTCACTAGAGGATGTCTCCCGATGCTCGCGGTGGGCGTCGCCAGGTCAGCGGCCATCCTGGCGGTGGCTCGGGACAGGTTCCATCGCGCAGAGGCGACACACGGCCGATCGAGTGACGCTAAGACGCGACTGGAGTAGTCGGGCGTGCCAGGGTGACCGGCCGGCTGCTGATGCTCGCCCACGAGAGCGAGGACCGAACCCGCCCGGTCATGCTGGGGCCTGGCCGGAGCCGGAAGCGGGCCTGCCGAGGGAGCGGAGTACGCGCCCCGTGGCCACCCGGGCCCTGGATGTGGAGGGGCCGTACCGCTGCCGCCTGCGCCCCTTCCTGCCTCCGGCAATTTCCGTGCGCCGCCGACCGAGCACTCACCGTGACGCACGGCGAGCCGGAGTCGCGCGGAGCAGGTCCGACACCACCGGGCCGGCGGCGAGCCGGTCCGGGGCAGGCGGCCGACTCCGATCCGCCAGAGCGCTATGTCCTCTTTGCGTAGATACTCTGTGAAGTGTGATCGAGTCTGAACGGCCGCGGCTCCGTCGTCGCCACGGCCGGTGGCTTGTGCGGCTGTCGCCGGTGATCCTGACCGTCGTCATCGCCAGCCTGGCATACGCCACTCCCCCGGAAGTGGCCTTCAGCCGCCTCCTGCCCGCAGCGCCGGCCCTCGCCGCCGCCATGTGGCCGGTGCTCCCCACCGTCCTGCTGGGGACGGTCTGCCTCTTGCTGATGATCGGCCTCAGCGTCGTGTTCCCCGGCCTGGGGACGTGGTGGACGGCTGCGGGGATCATCGCGGTCACCGTGGCGGCCGCGTACGGAAGTCATGTCCGGCTCCAGCGGGAGCGGACCCTCTTTCAGGTGCGGCTCGTCGCCGATGCGGCCCAGCAGGTGGTGCTGAGTCCGATGCCGCGCCGCTTCGGGAGCGTCGAGATCGAGTCGCTGTACCTCGCGGCCGCGGCGGAGGCCCGTATCGGCGGGGACTTCTACGAGGTGGTCGACACGCGATACGGGGTCAGGCTGCTCATCGGTGATGTGCGGGGCAAGGGCCTGCCGGCAGTGGGGGCGGCCGCGGCGATCGTCAACTCCTTCCGGGAGGCGGCCTACGGCGAGGCCGACATGGTCAGCGTCGCGCGCCGGCTGGACGCCAGCAGCACCCGTTACAACGCCGCCTTTCCGCCCGAGGGGCCGATGGAGCGCTTCGCCACCGCCCTCCTCGTCGAGATCCCGCACGAGGGCGGGCGTATCGAGATCCTGAACTGCGGACACCCCCCGCCGCTGCTCCTGAACCGCGGGGAACTCCGCGCCCTCGAATCCACCGCCCCTTCGCCGCTGCTCAACCTCGCGGAACTGATCGGCGATCACTACACCATCGACACCTTCGACTTCGCCCCCGGCGACCTGCTGCTCCTCTATACCGACGGGGTGGCCGAGGCCCGGTCCCACGACGGCGGGTTCTTCCCGCTGGCGGCCTGGATGCGCCGCCAGCCCCCGACGCCGCCCCACGAGCTGCTCGCGGCTCTGCACCGCGACCTCCTCCGCTACAGCAGAGGACGTCTGGACGACGACATCGCCGCCCTCGCGGTGCGCCTGCGTGAACCCTCGGAGTAGGCCCGGCCCGGACCGCGGCCGTGTGATGCCTTCGAGCGGTGTGCTGTCGATGCCTCCCACGGACGACCTCGCGGTCGAATCCTCAGGGTCCGACGCAGGTCCCGGGCGCGGCCGCCCGGATGGTCTTGGGGTGAACGGTCCCCTGTGCGCCCCCTCAGCCGAGCTGCTCGGCCAGTCCGACGATGATGCCCTCGGGGCCGCGGACGTAACAGAGCCGATAGGTGTCCTCGTACTGCTCCAGCTCGCCGACGAGTTCGGCGCCGCGGGTGCGCAGGCGGGCAAGGACGTCCTCGATGTCGTCGACGGCGAACATGATGCGACGCATGCCCAGCGTGTTCACCGGCGCGTCTTCGGGCCCGGCGGTGATGGCCTTCGGCCTGTGGAACTTCGCCAGCTCTACTCGGCCGTGGCCGTCCGGGATCCGCAGCATGGCGATGTCCTGTCGGACGTCGTCGAGCCCGATGACACGCTCCGCCCAACGTCCCTCAAGGGGCCCCTTGCCCTCCAGCTCCATGCCGAGTTCGACGAAGAACGCGATGACGGCGTCCAGGTCGTCGACCACGATGAGGACGTTGTCCATGCGCTGAATCGCCATACGGGTCTCCTTGGTGTGGTGCGGCCCTGGTGGCGGCCGCCTCTGCCTCTGAGACGGAGCCGACGAGCCATTATCGACACCCCCTCCCCTCGCCTTGGAGAACTGCCGGGCTGGGTGGCGGCTGCCGCGGCCGTCCCGCTGTCCCGTCCGTGTCAGATCTTGACCGAGGCGGCAAGGGGAAGGTGATCACTGCCGGTCCGGGGCAGCGACCAGGAGGACACCGGGTCGATCCCCTTCATCATGATCTGGTCGATCCGTGCCATCGGGAAGCCGGCCGGGTAGGTGAAGCCGAAGCCGTGGCCCGCCACCCCTTGGGCCGAGCGCACCAGCGCGACGATCGCCGTTGCGGAGCGGCGCAGCACGGCGGCGGTCAGCAGCACCGGGATGCCGAGCATGCCGAGCCACGGCAGGAACGTCATGACCAACCATCAGGTGAGCCACAAGGAACAACCGGCTCCGCCCTCGTGGGGCCGGCCGCAGGCGTGACCACGGCTGGTTTTCCCGGCCGTGTGTCACGATCGTTGCGTCAAGCAGTACGGAGAAGGGACGCGGATGGCTGACCTGGCCGGAGAGCACAGCGAACGTGCGAAGGGCGACACCGGGCCGGAGCCGGCTGGTCACGACGCCGGTCCGGCGGCGACCGTGGCCGAGCGGGTGCGGCGCGTGGAGGGCGGGCTGTCTCCCGCCGAGCGGAAGATCGCCCGTGCGCTGACCGCCAACTACCCGGCGGCCGGGCTGGAGTCCGCTTCGGGTCTCGCCTCCCAGGCGGGGGTCAGCGCCCCCACCGTGGTGCGTTTCGTCGCCCGGCTCGGGTTCGACGGCTACCGGCACTTCCAGCAGTCGCTGCGTGAGGAAGTACAGGCGCGTCACGCCTCGCCGCTCACCCTTGCGCCGGTGATCGGCAGGGACTCCCCCACCTCCGAACTGGTCGAGGCGGCACGGCAGGTGAGCAGCGCGGCCATGGACCAGACGTTCGCGGCCCTGCCCGAGCGGGAGTTCGATCAGGCGGTCGGCTTGATCTGCAACCCCGCCAAGCGGATCGCATCGTTCGGCGGTCGTTTCTCCCAGCTGCTGGCCGAGTACCTCGACCTGCATCTCCGGCTGCTGCGGCCGGGGACCTTCGTGCACACCTCGGCCCCGGGGCGCGATGCGGGCTTCCGCGTCGACCTGAGCCGACGGGACGTGTGCGTGGTCTTCGACTTCCGCCGCTATCAGGACGACACCGTGCGGCTCGCCCGGTACGCACACGAGCGCGGGGCCAAAGTCGTGCTGTTCACCGACCCGTGGCTCTCGCCCGTGGCCGAGTTCGCCGACGTGGTGCTCCCCGCGCGGGTGGAGGCCCCCAGTCCGTTCGACAGCATCGTCGCGCCCATGGCGCTGGTGGAGACCCTGGTCGCCGCCGTGCACGCCCGTCTGGGGCCGGCGGCCGAGGAGCGGATGCGGGCCGCGGAGGAGGCGTGTCGCGACGAGGCCGGCACGCCCTGAAAAATTCATTTCACCACAGCCATTGACGCACTACTTGCAACGAATATTTCATAGAGGTGCCTCGGGCCACATCCATGCGGCCCCCTTCTGCTCGGGAGTGCGTTGTGCCCGATCAACCTCATACCTCACGCAAGCTGCGGCTGTGGGAAGCACTGGCCCTCTCCGTCGGCCTCATGGGCCCGACCCTGGCCATGGGCCTCAACGGGGCCGGCGTCGCGGCCACCGTGGGCAAGGCCGTTCCCCTGGTCTTCCTGCTCGGCCTGCTCGGCGTCGGCCTCGTGGGCTACGGCTTCTGGCGGCTGACCCAGCACTTCCACCACGCCGGCTCCGTCTACGCCCTGGCCGGGGCCACCATCGGGCCCCGCGCCGGCTTCTTCGGCGGGTTCGCCCTGCTGGGCACCTACCTCGCCTTCCTGGTCTGCACCCTGGCCGCCACCGGAGTCTTCGCCCACGCGTTCCTGCACGCTCTGGGCATGACATCCACCGGCCCATGGGCGGCCTTCTCGGCCCTCGCAGGCCTGGGCGTGACGCTGCTCAACTCGCGCGACACCCGGTTCACCGCCCGCACGCTGCTGATCGCCGAGGGCATCGGCATCGCGGCCATGCTGATCCTCGCCGTCGTCGTCATAGGGCGTACGGGCACGGGAACGGCGCCCGGCCACCAGACCTTCGACCTGTCGGTCTTCGCCCCCGGCTCAGCCACCTACGGCGCCATCATGACCGCGACCGTCTTCGCCTTCCTGTCCTGGGCCGGATTCGAGGCGTGCGCGTCACTGGGCGAGGAGACCGACAACCCCAGGCGCAACATCCCGCGCGCCCTGGCGGGCAGTGTGCTGCTCACCGGCGTGCTGTACGTCCTGATGATGTTCGTCCAGACCATCGGGTTCGGGACCGATGACAAGGGCGTGCGGGAATTCGCCGGGGCGGAATCGGCCCTGGTGACGCTGTCCGGCAGCTACCTCGGCACCTGGTTCTCGCTCGTCATCGCCTTCACCGCGGTCGCCTCCGCCTTCGCCGCCGCGCTGTCCTCGTCCGCCGCCGCCGCACGCATGGTCTCCGCGCTCGCCCGCGACGGCTTCGGACCGACCGCCCTCGCCCGTACCGATCAGGCCACCGGTGCCCCCACCAGGGCCCTGCGGCTGTGCGGCGCCGTGGCCGTCGCGATCGCGGTGGTCATGTACGTCCTCGGTACCAGCGCCTTCGACGCCTACTACTGGTACGCGACCATCGGCGTGCTGTGCGTCCTGGTCGTCTACGCCGTAGCCGGTGTCGGCGTGATCGTCTTCACGCTCTCCCGCCGCGGCCACATCCCCCACCGCGAACTGGTCATCCCGCTCGCCGGTCTGGGCTACCTCTGCTTCGTCTTCTACCAACAGTCCACCGGCCAGAGCGCCCCCTACACCTACTTCCCCTGGATCGCGGCAGCCTGGTGCGCCACCGGCCTCGCCGTCGTCCTCCTCGCCCCCTCCCTCACCCGGCGCATCGGCGCCCGCCTCACCAGTGAACTGAACGGGAACGTGAACCACCGCCAGGAGCACAGCCCCGAGCCGCCCGCCGCCGACAGCATGAAGGTGACCCCATGATTTCCCGCACCGACGACTACGCGACCGTCTTCGTCGCCACCTGCGACCTGGCCGGCCAGGTACGGGGACGGGCCGTTCCGCCTTCCGAACACGCTGCGTTGCTGCGCAGCGGCACCGGCTGGGTCCCCGCGAACCTCGCGATCTCCTCGTTCGGACCGATCGCCCCCGACAATGTCTTCGGGTCCCGGGGCGACCTGCGGCTGATCCCCGACGCCGACAGCGCGGTCGGCATCCCGGCCGACGGCGGCGCGCCCGGCATGCTGCTCTACCTCGCCGACCAGAAACTGCCCGACGGGCAGCCCTGGGGCTGCTGTCCGCGCACCGTCCTGCGTGACGCGCTCGCGGACCTGCGCGAACGTACCGGGCTGGAGGTCGTCGCCGCCTTCGAGCACGAGTTCGTGCTCGAAGGCCTGCCCGAGAGCGCTCCGTTCTCGCTGCGGCGCTTCCGGGACGCCGAACCGTTCGGCACCGATCTGGTGCGGCTGCTGGAGCACGCCGGCCTCGAACCGGAGACCTGGATTCCCGAGTACGGCGAGGGTCAGTTCGAGGTCACCGTGCGCCCCGCCCCCGCCATGGTCGCGGCCGACCGGGCCGTCCTCCTCAAGGAACTCGTCCGCGACCTGGCCCGCCGCCGTGAACTGCCCGTCACCTTCGCCCCTCTCCTCGACGCCGACGGAGTGGGCAACGGCGTCCATGTCCACCTGAGTCTGCGCGACGCCGACGGCCAACCCGTCCTGTACGACCCGCAGCGTCCCGGCCGACTCTCCGCCCTCGGCGCCCGCTTCAGCGCCGGCGTCCTGGCCCACGCCCCGGCCCTCACCGCCCTGACCGCGCCGAGCCCGGTGTCCTTCCTGCGCCTGACACCGAACCGGTGGAGCGCCGGCGGGGCGTTCCTGGCCGAGCGCAACCGCGAGGCGCTGCTGCGCATCTGCCCCACCACCGAGCTCGGCGGGTCGGGTCCCGCCGCCCAGTTCAACCTCGAATACCGCGCCGCCGACGCCACGGCCAACCCCTGGCTCGCGCTGGCCGCCCTCGTCCGCGCCGGCCTGGCCGGCCTGACCGGGGACTACGACGAGCCCACCGTATGGCCCGAGAACACCGATCAGTCCGTGCTCGCGCTGGCTCCGCCCCTGCCCACCACGCTCGACGAGGCCCTGGAGGCCCTGGAGAAGGACGACGTCGTCCGGTCCTGGTTCGACCCACAACTGCTGGCCACCCACCTCTCGGTCAAGCGCTCCGAACTCGCCCAGCTCGACGGCTTGGACGACGCCGCACGCATTCGAAAGGTCCGCAATGTCTACTGAACGACTCCTCGCGGAGATCGACCGGCTCCCCCTGGTGGACCACCACGTCCACGGCGCCCTCCGCCACGACGTCGGCCGCTCGGACCTGGAGCAGATGCTCACCGAGTCCGACCGCCCGGTCCCGTCGTGGATGACCCAGTTCGACTCGCAGATCGGCTTCGCCGTCCGCCGCTGGTGCGCCCCCGTCCTCGGCCTCGCACCGCACGCCGCCCCCGAGGCGTACGTGGCCCGGCGCACCGAGCTCGGCACCGACGAGGTCAACCGCAGACTCCTCGACGCCTCCGGCATCGGCCACTACCTGCTGGAGACCGGCTACAAGGGGGAGGCCATCCTCGACCCCCAGGGCATGGCGGCCGCCTCCAAGCGCCCCGTCGACGAGGTGGTGCGCCTGGAGACCGTGCTGGAGGACGTGGTGCGCGCCGGTGTCACCGCCGCCGAGCTCCCCGACCGGTTCCGGGAAAGCCTGGCCGCCCGCTCGGCCGCCGCGGTCGGCCTCAAGAGCATCGTCGCCTACCGCCACGGCTTCGACTTCGACCCCGCCCGCCCCCACGACCACGAGGTGACCGCCGCGGCAGGCGCCTGGCTCGCCGAGTGCGAAGCCACCGGCACCGTCCGCGTCAGCCACCCGGTGCTGCTGCGCTTCGCCCTGTGGTGCGGTGTCGACCGCGGTCTGCCGATCCAGCTGCACGCCGGATACGGGGACCCGGACGTCGAACTCCACCGCTGCGACCCGCTGTTGCTCACCCGCTTCATCAAGAACGTGGAACCGTACGGCACCGACCTGCTGCTGTTGCACTGCTACCCCTTCCAGCGCAACGCGGGCTACCTCGCCCAGGTCTTCCCGCACGTGTACTTCGACGTCGGCCTCGGCATCAACTACACCGGTATGCGCTCCGACGCCGTCATCGCCGAATCACTGGAACTCGCCCCCTTCGCCAAGATCCTCTTCTCCTCCGACGCCTGGGGACCGCCGGAACTGCACCATCTCGGCGCCCTGTTGTGGCGCCGCGGCATGGCCCGGACCCTCGCCGCATGGACCGACAGCGGCGAATGGGACCTCGGTGAAGCCCTCAAGGTCGTGCGCATGATCGGCCACGACAACGCCCGCCGCGTCTACCGGCTGGAGGACCGGGCATGACCGGCCACCACCTGGCCGCCCTGGCCGCCGCGCTCGACGAGGAGCTGCCGGCCGCCGCGGCGCTGCGCCACCGCATCCACGCCCGCCCCTGCCTGTCCGGCGCCGAGGCCCCCACCCGCGATCTCGTGCTCGCCGCACTGCCCGCGGGCTCCACCACCAAGGTCGCCGACACCGGCGCCGTCGTCCGGATCGGCGGGCCGGGCCCCGCCGTCGCCGTCCGTGGCGAACTCGACGCCCTCGCCGTGCAGGAGAAGACCGGCGCGGCATGGACGTCCGAACACCCCGGCCTCATGCACGCCTGCGGTCATGATGTGCATCTGGCAGCGCTCACCGCCCTCGCCCGCGCCGTCGACCGGAAGGGCGGCCCGGCTCCCCTGCTGGCCGTCCTCCAGCCCAGAGAGGAGACCTACCCCTCCGGCGCCCAGGACATCGTCGAGGACGGCATCCTCGACCGGGAGCAGTGCCGGTCGGTGATCGGGGCGCATGTGCAGCCGCTGCTGCCGGCCGGCACCGTCGCCTGCACCCCCGGTGGCGTCAACGCCTCGGCGGACGAGTTCACGGTCACGGTGCACGGCCGCAGCGGCCATGCCGCCTACCCGCATCTCACCCGCGACCCCGTCGTCACCCTGGCCCATATCGTCGTCGCCCTGCAGAGCCTGGTCAGCCGTGGCACGGACCCGATGTCCCACGTCGTCCTCAGCGTCAGCACCCTCGCGGCCGGCACCGCGGCCAACGTCATCCCGGGCACCGCCGAGGCCCGTGGCACCCTGCGCGCGCTGGGCACCGGCGACCGCGAGACCCTGCACGCCCGGCTGGCCGAGGTCTGCGAACTCGTGGCGCAGGCCCACGGTTGCACCGCGCAGGTGGACATCACCCGCGGAGAGCCCGTGCTCGACAACGACGCGGCACTGACGGCCGCCACCGGGCCGCTGCTCGGCTCCCTCGGCCTGACCATCGGTGACGACCTGCGCTCGGCCGGCTCGGACGACTTCTCCTTCTTCTGCGCACATCTGCCGTCGCTGATGCTGTTCGTGGGCACGCACGGCGGCGCCGAACAACTGCACTCGCCCACATTCCTGCCGCCCGACGAGCGGATCCGGGACGTCGCCCACGCGATGCTCGCCGGCTACCTCGCCGCCGCGGAACTGCACACCTGAACTCCCCAGCGCCCCCGCATCCCTCGCTTCCCAAGGACCGCACCATGACCACCACCGACACACACGGCACGCCCCACTCCGGCTCGGCGGCCCAGCACCATGTGTCCCTGGCCGAGACGGCCACCGCCCACAACTACCAGCCCCTGCCCGTGGTACTGGCCTCCGGCGAGGGTGCCTGGGTCACGGACGTCGACGGCCGCCGCTACCTGGACTGCCTGGCCGGGTACTCGGCCCTCAACTTCGGCCACGCCCACCCCCGGCTGACGGCCGCGGCCCAGGAACAGCTGTCCCGCCTCACGCTGACCAGCCGGGCGTTCCACAACGACCGCCTCGGCCCGTTCTGCCGAGACCTCGCCGAACTCGCCGGCATGGACCTCGTGCTGCCCATGAACACCGGCGCCGAGGCCGTCGAGACCGCGATCAAGGTCGCCCGCAAATGGGGTTACGAACGCAAGGGCGTCGCCCCGGACCGCGCCACCGTCATCGTTGCCGACGGCAACTTCCACGGGCGCACCACCACGATCGTCAGCTTCTCCTCCGACCCTGTCGCCCGGGACGGTTTCGGCCCCTTCACGCCCGGCTTCCGCACCGTCCCCTACGGCGACAGCGCGGCGCTGGAGGCGGCGGTCGACGAGAACACCGTGGCCGTACTCCTCGAACCCATCCAGGGCGAGGCCGGCGTTCTCATTCCCCCGCCGGGCTACCTCAAGGCCGTACGGGACGTCTGCACCCGCGAGAACGTGCTGTTCATCGCGGACGAGATCCAGTCCGGCCTGGGCCGCACCGGCACCACCTTCGCCTGCGACGCCGACGGCGTGACCCCCGACGTCCATGTCCTGGGCAAGGCCCTCGGCGGAGGCATCGTGCCCGTCTCCGCCGTGGTCTCCCGCCATGACGTACTCGACGTCATCCGGCCCGGCAGCCACGGCTCCACCTTCGGCGGCAACCCACTGGCCGCCGCCGTCGGCCATGCCGTGGTCGAGCTGCTGCGCAGCGGTGAATACCAGGCCCGGGCGGCCGCACTGGGCGAGCGACTGCGCGGGCGGCTCGACGGACTGATAGGCCGCGGCGCCGTCGCCGTCAGGTCCCGCGGCCTGTGGGCCGGCATCGACCTCGACCCCGCACTGATGACCGGACGCGAGGCCTGTTTGCGCCTCCTGGACCGTGGCGTGCTCGCCAAGGACACCCACGGCTCCACCATCCGGCTCGCCCCGCCACTGACCATCGAAGCCGATCAACTCGACTGGATGTGCGATCAGTTGAGTGACGTCCTGACGCAGGAGGGTAGCTGACGGCATCTCACAACGGCCTGGACGTTGACGGTGGGCCGTTGCTCGCGCCGTGGTGAGCAGATCGGCGGGAGCAGGGTGAGGGCCGTCATGCGCCCGGTCCAGGGGGATCGGCCGGTGCCCTGATCTTCACGAAGGTTCGGATCGGCACCGTATGCCAACAGTTCGCGCACTGTCTCGGTGTGCCCCCAGCATGCCGCCGCGCACAACGGGGTGCCGTCCGAGCCGAGTCCACTGCTCTCGGCGTCAGGGGAGGCCCCGGCCGCCAGGCGCAGCCGGGCAATCCCGGCCTTTCAAGAAGACCCGCCCGTGATCACTCTACGAGCTCAGATACGTGTCGCGGCCCGGACGAGCCCGGCGACGGCTCGGGACCGGCTGTGGGGCGGCCATGCGATCACCGTGGTGACCGTCGGCGCATCCAGCACCGGTACGGCGGCGAGATCCTCGCGCAGTTGGGCTCGGCACGACTCCGGCGCGATCCAGCAAGCGCGGCCGAGCGCGATCAGCTGGAACAACTGCGTATGGTCCCGGGCCTGCGGACCGGGACCGTTCGGGTAGGTCCCGTCGCGGCCGGGCCAGCGCGGCATCGGCAGGTCGGACAGCTCGGCGACCTCGGCCCTCCGTACGTGGGCCCGGCCGGTGAGGGGATGCCCGGCCGGCAGAACCACCACCTGTCCCTCCGTGCGGAGCTCTTCCGTGTCGAAGCCGGCAGTGGCGTCGAACGGCAGGTGCAGCAGAGCCACGTCGGCCCGGCCGTCGCGCAGCATCCGTTCCTGCTCGCCGATTCCGCACAGGAGCAGATCGACGGTGACCGCATCGGGTTCGGCGGCGTAGGCGTCGAGCAGTTTCGCCAGGAGTTCGCTGGACGCGCCGGCCTTCGTGGCAAGGACCACGCCGGCCTGGCCGGTCGCGGCGAGTGCGGCGCGGCGGGTGCGACGTTCGGCGGCCTCGATCGCATCGAGCGCCGCCCGGGCCTCCCGCAGGAGCACCGCACCGGCCTCCGTCAGCGTGACCGCGCGGCTGGTGCGTTCCAGCAGCACCGCTCCGAGGCGCCGTTCGAGCTGGTGGATCGCCCGCGACAGCGGGGGCTGCGCGATCCCGAGCCGCTGCGCGGCCCTCCCGAAGTGCAGCTCCTCGGCGACGGCGACGAAGTACCGCAACTCCCTTGTCTCCACACCGCCATGGTACTGCGCTCACCTGGCTCGATACCCGTGCGGTATCGCTGCCCACCCAATCGGTGTTGGCCTGCTCCCGCCCTGCCCCGACAGGATCAGCCGTATGAACGAACAGACAATCGCGCTGGTGACCGGCGCGAACAAGGGCATCGGGTACGAGATCGCGGCCGGTCTGGGCACCTTCGGCTGGCGGGTCGGGGTCGGCGCCCGGGACCAGGAGCGGCGCGAGACCGCCGTGGCGAAGCTGCGGGCGGCCGGCGTCGACGCGTTCGGCGTACCCCTCGACGTGACCGACGACGCGAGCGTGGCCGACGCCGCGGGGCTGATCGAGGACCGCGCCGGACGTCTCGACGTGCTCGTCAACAACGCCGGGATCACCGGCAGTGCGCCGCAGCTGCCCACCACGGCCGACGTGACGACGGTGCGGGCGGCCGTGGAGACCAACGTCATCGGCGTCATCCGCGTGACCAACGCGATGCTGCCGTTGCTGCGCCGCTCGTCGTCACCACGGATCGTGAACATGTCCAGCGTCGTCGGCTCACTCACCCGACAGACCACTCCCGGCACCGAAACCGGTCCGATCTCCGTCGCCTACGCACCGTCGAAGACGTTCCTCAACGCCCTCACCGTCCAGTACGCCAAGGAGCTCTGCGACACGAACATCCTGATCAACGCCGCCTGCCCCGGCTACTGCGCGACCGACCTCAACGGCTTTCGCGGCGTCCGCACCCCGGAACAGGGCGCGGCGATCGCGATCCGACTCGCGACCCTGCCCGACGACGGCCCGAGTGGAAGCTTCTTCGACGACGAGGGAGAGGTGCCGTGGTGACCTGAACGTCATGCGGGTGTGCCCGGAGGGCCGTTGCGGTGCGCCTGGAGGGCCGTTCCGGTGGCTTCGGTGAGGTGCTCGGGGCAGCGGCACACGCCTGGTCCGGGAGTTCCGGCGTGACCCGGCCCTCCCGGCCCATGGCCGGCTCGATGGGCGGCGGGTGACGCAGGTGGTGGGGCTGCCGAGCGGATCGCCGGGGGGAGGCTCTACTTGCCCCCAACTAGACTGCGGCCGCAAGTCAGCCGTGGCCAGGCCGTGTGCTACTGCCCGGCGCGCCGTGTCCCACATGGATCGTCGGTGATGGGTCGTCGGCGATAGGTCGTCGGGTCATCGTCCTGGACAACTGCCCGCGCATGGCACGAGAGGCACAGCAAGATGATGGACCGTGATGTCGTGGCGCTCGACGACCCGGTGGGCGCATCGCTCAGCGGCCCCCACGCGCATCTCGCCCGCCGGCTGGGCCGGGCCGTCACCTACCTGCCGGGAGTCGCGACCTTCTCTGCGGTACCTGCCGATGCGGGTGCGGCGGAGTGGGCCGACCTCGCCCGGCTGCTCGGCAGGGGCGAGTTCGCCGACCTGTTCAGCTGTCCGGCGACACCGCCGTCGGACTGGGAGCCGGTCTTCACCCTCGAAGGGCGCCAGATGATCTGGTCTGACAGCAGCCGAGCCGGTCAGCCTCCTGCTGAGCCCGACATCAATGTGGTGGAACTGGGCGCGGACAGCGTGCCCGAGATGCTCGATCTCGTCGAGCGGACTCGGCCGGGGCCGTTCCGGCCCCGCACCCATGAGCTCGGTGTCTATCTCGGCATCCGTGACGACGGAGCACTGGTGGCCATGGCCGGCGAACGGCTTCGGCCTCCGGGCTGGACCGAGATCAGCACCGTCTGCACCGACCCTGCAGCCCGCGGGCGAGGTTTCGCCGCTCATCTGGTCGGTGCGCTCGTCGCGCGCATCGTGGCTCGTGAGGAGCGGCCCTTCCTGCACGTGGCCGAGGCGAACAGCGGCGCGATCGCCCTCTATGAGCGGCTCGGCTTCGTGGCCCGCAAGCGGGTGACCTTTCGCGGGTTCCGGACCCCGTGACGGTGGCAGGCCGCGAGGGCGGCCGGGGCCGGAGGTTGGAGCCATGCGCATGATGTCGTGCCCGAGTATCCTCGATTCCGCGGGCATGCGAAACAGCGCTGGTACGCGCCATCATGCTGCTGTTTTTGTGGGCACGGAGGGGGCACTCGGTGGATGAACGGCCGTACAGCGGCACCGCTCCCGGCCCCGTGCCGGGAAACCAGGACGGAGGTTCGCCCGTGTTGAAGGCGATCGCAGATGTCATCCGAGCCATCGGTGGGGCAATCGCCACTGTCGTCACCCTGCCCTTCCGGGCTGTTGCCCGGCTGTTCGGTGGCGCCTCGGACACCGCGCGCGGCCATCACTGACCACCCCCGGATACGGCTGGTAGGCCCGTGAGAGCAGCGGGCTTGCCAGCGCGTATGCGTTGCCGCAGATCGGTCTCGAACGACGCCCACCGGCCCAGCGCGGTTCCTTCGTCAGAATGAGCAGGGCCGTGGAGAAGGTGATACGCATCCAGGGAGCCGTCGGCGGGGAGACCTCCCCCTGATCTTGCGTAGAAAACCGCGATAAACACCCATACGATGGGTATCACGCACCGACGTGCCGGACAGGCTCGTGCAGTCGGTGCGGAAGGGCGAGCGACCCCGGGACGGGATGCCTATGGATCAGGCCACCAGTCCGGCGCGGACCGTCATCCTGACCGTGGACGACGACCCGGGCGTCTCGCGAGCTGTCGCCCGCGATCTGCGGCGACGCTACGGTGCCTCGCACCGCATCGTGCGCGCGGAGTCCGGTGAGTCCGCCCTTGCCGCCTTGCGCGAGCTGAAGCTGCGCGGCGGCCCCGTCGCGGTGATCGTGGCCGACTACCGGATGCCGGAGATGAACGGCATCGAGTTCCTCGAGCAGGCTCTCGACATCTACCCCGATGCCCGGCGGGTGCTGCTGACCGCGTACGCGGACACCGACGCGGCCATCGACGCGATCAATGTCGTCGACCTCGACCACTACCTCCTCAAGCCCTGGGAACCGCCCGAGGAGAAGCTCTACCCCGTCCTCGACGATCTGCTGCAGGCCTGGCGGGCCACCGACCACCGGCCGGTGGCCGTCACCAAGGTCGTCGGGCACCGCTGGTCGGCGCGTTCGTCGGCCGTACGGGAGTTCCTGGCCCGCAACCAGGTGCCGTACCGCTGGTACTCGTCCGACGGTCCGGAGGGCCGGCGGCTGCTGTGCGCCGCGGGCGAGGAGGGCCTGCGGCTCCCGCTTGTGATCACTCCGGACGGCACGGCCCTCATCGAGCCCGAGGACCGGGAACTCGCCGCCCGGGTCGGCCTCGCGACGATTCCGGCGACGGACTTCTACGACCTCGTCGTCATCGGCGGCGGACCGGCCGGTCTGGGTGCGGCGGTGTACGGGGCCTCCGAGGGCCTGCGGACCGTCCTCGTGGAACGCTCCGCGACCGGAGGCCAGGCGGGCCAGAGTTCGCGCATCGAGAACTATCTCGGCTTTCCCGACGGGGTGTCCGGGGCACAGCTCACCGACCGGGCCCGGCGGCAGGCGACGAAGTTCGGCGCCGAGATACTGACCACGCGCGAAGTCACCGGGCTGGAGGTCAATGGCGCGTCGCGCGTCGTGCGGTTCTCGGACGGCTCCGCTGTGGCCGCGCACTCCGTGATCCTCGCGACCGGCGTGTCGTACCGGCAACTGGATGCGCCGCACGTGCCCGAGCTGACCGGCTGCGGAGTGTTCTACGGCTCGGCCCTGACCGAAGCGGCCGCATGCCAAGGGCACGACGTGTACATCGTCGGCGGCGCGAACTCCGCCGGTCAGGCCGCGATCTACCTGGCCCGGAGCGCCAAGTCGGTGACCGTGCTGGTGCGCAGATCGTCCTTGTCCACCTCGATGTCGCACTACCTCGTCCAGCAGGTCGACGAGACGCCCACGATCTCGGTGCGTACGCACACCGTCGTCGACGCCGCACACGGCTCGCATCAACTGGAACAGCTCACCCTGCGCGACACGACGACCGGCGACACCGAACTCGTCGACGCCCAGTGGATGTTCGTCTTCATCGGGGCGGCCCCGCTGACCGACTGGCTGGAGGGCACGGTGCTCCGGGACTCCCGCGGGTTCATCCTGACCGGGCCCGATCTGACCGCGGACGGGCGCCCGCCGGACGACTGGGAGTTGAACCGGCCGCCGTACCACCTGGAGACCAACGTCCCCGGCGTGTTCGTGGCGGGAGACGCCCGCGCCGAGTCCGCCAAGCGCGTCGCCTCCGCGGTGGGAGAGGGAGCCATGGCGGTCATGCTCGTCCACCGATACCTGGAGCAGTCATGAACGGCCGGCCGATGCCGTGCAGTCAGGAGGAACTGGGCTCGCTGTTCCTGTTCGAGAAGCTGGCCCCCGAACAGATCGCCCGGCTCTGCCGCGAAGGCCGTGTGGAGGAGTTCGAACCCGGGCCCGTGTACGGGGAGGGCGACGCGGCCACGTGCTTCTATGTGCTGCTCGAAGGGACGCTCGTACTCTCCCGCCGGATCGGGGACTACGACGTGGAGATCAACCGGAGCTCCAGCCGCGGGGTGTACGCGGGAGCCTTCCAGGCCTACCTGGGTGACCGCCTGCGCCAGGTGTACAACAGCTCCCTGCGCGTCATCGAGCCCACACGCTTCTTCGTGCTGCCCGCGGAGACGTTCGCCGCGGTCATGCGGGAGTGGTTTCCCATGGCCGTGCACCTGCTGGAAGGCCTCTTCTTCGGTGCCAAGAGCACCCAGGAGGCCGTCGGCCAGCGAGAACGGCTGCTCGCTCTCGGATCGCTGTCCGCCGGGCTGACCCATGAGCTGAACAATCCCGCCGCCGCGGCCGTGCGCGCCACGTCCGCGCTCCGCGAGCGTGTCGCCGGAATGCGCCACAAGCTCGGCATCCTCGCGGCGGGCTCGTACCGGCGCGACAGCCTGCAGACGCTCGTCGACGTCCAGGAGCGCACGGCCGAGCGCGTCGCCAAGGCCACCGACCTGAGCCCGCTGGAGGCCTCGGACCGGGAGGACGTGCTCTCCGACTGGCTGGACGACCACGGCATCGGCGACGGCTGGCAGCTCGCGCCGACCTTCGTCCAGGCCGGCCTGGACACCGAGTGGCTGGACCAGGTCGCCGCGGCGGTGGACAGCGACACCCTCGAAGGTGCCGTGCGGTGGCTCAACTACACCGTCGAGACCGAGCTGTTGATGAACGAGATCGAGGACTCGACCCACCGCGTCTCGGCCCTCGTCACCGCGGCCAAGCAGTACTCGCAACTCGACCGAGCGCCCCACCAGGTCGCGGACGTGCATGAACTGCTGGACAGCACCCTGCTGATGGTCTCCGCGAAGATCGGCCCGCACCTCACCGTCGTCAAGGACTACGACCGCAGCCTGCCGAAGATCCCGGCCTACCCCGGCGAGCTCAACCAGGTATGGACGAACCTGATCGACAACGCCGTCTCGGCGATGAACAGCACCGGCGCCGACGGCACGTTGACCATCCGCACCGCGCGCGACGGGGACCATCTGCTCGTCGAGTTCCGCGACACCGGTCCCGGAGTCCCCGAGGAGATCCGCGACCGCGTCTTCGACCCGTTCTTCACCACCAAACCGGTGGGTGAGGGGACAGGTCTCGGCCTGGACATCTCCTGGCGGATCGTCGCCAACAAGCACAACGGGGACCTGCGGTTCCGCTCCGTCCCCGGCGACACCCGCTTCCAAGTACGTCTGCCACTGGCCTCCGCCGCCCCCACTCCCCCACAGGAGCCGTCATGAGTTCCCCGAACGGAATCGACCCCTCGGTCCCACCCAGCGGACCCGGATGCACCGAGTGCGAAGCCGACGGGGGCTGGTGGTTCCACCTGCGACGCTGCGCACAGTGCGGCCACATCGGCTGTTGCGACGACTCGCCCGCCAAGCACGGGACGGCCCACGCGCGGGCCACCGGGCACCCGGTGATCCGCAGCTTCGAACCGGGCGAAACCTGGTTCTACGACTACGAGAGCTCGGAGATGTACGCCTCGGGCCCGCCGCTGGCTCCCCCGGAGAGCCACCCGGCCGATCAGCCCACCCCCGGCCCCGCGGGACGAGTCCCGGAGGACTGGGCCGACCGTCTGGGGTAGGCGGACCGCCGCGTCGAACAGCGGACCACGAGGACCCTCGGGACGTTCCCGCGCAACGTCCCGTCGCCGTGTCCGGCACGGCGCCCGCCTGGGCCGGCCGCCGTCACCTGGCGGCCCACATGGTCGCGTTGGCGGCAATCTGGAGCGGCACTTAGCGTGGAGGGGAAGGCGGTTCGCACTCATCGTCCGGTGGGCCCGCGCGGCCGGATCGCCCTCGACGTGGAGGTCCGGGATGGATTCTGTCTCCTTCCTGCTCGTGGCCGTGATCCTCACGGCGCTGGCCTTCGATTTCACCAACGGATTTCACGACACCGCCAACTCGATGGCCACCTCCATCGCCACCGGGGCGCTGAGCCCCCGGGTCGCCGTCGCCGTCGCGGGTCTGCTCAATCTGGCCGGAGCCTTCCTCTCCACGGAAGTGGCCAAGACGATCTCGGGCGGCATCGTGCTCGACAGCGAGGTCTCCCTGGTGATGATCTTCGCCGGGCTGATCGGTGCGATCCTGTGGAATCTGGTCACCTGGCTCCTCGGGCTTCCGTCCAGTTCCTCCCACGCGCTGTTCGGCGGGCTGATCGGCGCGGTGTGGGTGGGCGCCGGGGGATCCGCGGTGCGCTTCGGCGCGATCATCGAGAAGATCGTGATCCCGGCGGTGGCCTCGCCATTGGTGGCGTGCATGGTGGCGCTGCTGGCCACCTACCTCGCCTATGTGATCACCCGGAGAACCTCGCGTCGCGCCGTCGGGAAGGGCTTTCGCGCGGGCCAGATCGGGTCGGCGTCCCTGGTGGCACTGGCCCACGGCACCAACGATGCGCAGAAGACGATGGGCGTCATCACGCTCGCGCTCATCTCGGGCGGGGTGCTCAGCCATGGTGCGGGTCCACCCTGGTGGGTGGTGCTGAGCGCGGGCCTGGCGATCTCCCTGGGCACCTACACGGGCGGCTGGCGGATCATCCGGACCATGGGAAAGGGGCTCACCGATATCCAGTCCCCTCAGGGCTTCGCCGCCGAGACCAGCGCCACCGCGGTGATCCTCGCCTCCTCGCACATGGGGCTCGCGCTGTCGACCACCCAGGTGTGCACCGGCAGCATCCTCGGCGCGGGACTGGGCCGCCGGCTGGCCCACGTGCGCTGGGGAGTCGCCGGGCGGATCGCGGTGTCCTGGCTGCTGACGCTGCCGGCCGCGGCCGGCGTGGGAGGCGTGGCCGCGTGGGTGGCCGACCAGGGCGACCTGGGGGTGGCCCTGGTGGCGGGCGTCGCCATGGCCGCCGCGGCGGCTTTCTACGTCCTGTCGCGCCGCCGCCCGGTGAACCCGGAGAACGTCAACGAGGTGCCGGCGCCCGCGCCGGAGCCCACCGTCAAGCCGGTCGCCTGAGCCGGGCCGCTCGGCCGGGCCGCCGTTCAGAAGGGGAGAGGGAATGGACATCGACTGGGGCACTCTCGCCGGGGTCTTCGGCGTCAGCCTCGGGGTCACGGTGGTGGTGGTCGTGATGTTCTCGCTCGGCCTGGCCGCATGGGCCCGCGCCGGCCACGGGGAGCCCGCCGCCGAGGCGTCCGAGGGCCGGCACCACAAGGTGGCGACGACCACGGCTGTGCTGTGCTTCGCCTCCTGCCTCGCGGTCGCGGCGTACGGCATCGACCTGATCGTTCCCGGCTGACCCCGGCCCCGACCCATCGCCGTACGCGACTCCCCGCCGCGCGGCGGCGCGTCCTGCCTCAGATGGCTTCGCGGATGGCCCGCTCGAAGCCCTCGACGTGCTGGCGGGCGAGCCGGGCCGCCTTCGCGGGGTCGCCCGCGACGATCGCCTCGATCAACGGTCCGTGCTCTTCGACATGGCCGGCCATATCGGACATGCGCTCCACGAACAGGCACCAGATGCGGGTGGCCAGGTTGTCGTGGCGGACGAGGGTGTCCTCCAGGTACGGGTTGTGTGTGGCGGCGTAGATGGCGCGGTGGACCTGGAGGTCCAGGCGCATGAGTGCGTCGGCGTCGCGCTGACGGGCATCCACGCTCTCCAGCTCGCGCCGTACGGCCGCCAGGTTCGCGCGGTCCGCGGCCGTGGCGCGCCGTGCGGCCTGGGCGGCGGCCAACGGCTCCAGCTCCTGGCGCACCTCGGAGATATGGGCCAGGTCGGTGATGTTGACCTCGGTGGCGAAGGTGCCGCGCCGGGGGAAGGTCGTGATCAGCCGCTCGTACTGGAGCCGCTTGAGCGCCTCGCGCACCGGCGTCCGTCCGACATCGAGGGACTGTGCCAGCTGGTCCTCGTTGATCGGCGCGCCCGGGCGGATTTCGAGCATGACGAGCCGGTCGCGGATGGCGCGGTAGGCGCGCTCGGCGAGGGAGAGTTCCTCGCCTCTGGGCTCGGTCGCCACGTGCTGCATCAGGCCCCCTTGACTTGTTCGGCAAGCTCCCATACCTTACCGCACAGTCTGATATATCAGTTGCTCATTAGTTGGCTCTCAGAAGGGTGCGCCGATGGCAACGAACCCGTCGATCACCGCGGTCGCCTCTCCCCTCTCCCTCCCGCTGAGCGCGATCGACCCGGATGTCGCCTCCGCGGTGGACGCGGAGCTTCACCGTCAGCAGTCGACCCTCGAGATGATCGCCTCGGAGAACTTCGCCCCGGCCGCCGTCATGGAGGCCCAGGGCTCGGTACTGACCAACAAGTACGCCGAGGGCTACCCGGGCCGCCGCTACTACGGCGGCTGCGAGCACGTCGACGTCATCGAGCAGTTGGCCGTCGACCGGGTGAAGGAACTGTTCGGCGCCGAGGCCGCGAACGTGCAGCCGCACTCGGGCGCCCAGGCCAACGCGGCCGCGATGTTCGCTTTGCTCGAGCCCGGTGACACGGTCCTCGGCCTCGACCTGGCGCACGGCGGTCACCTGACCCACGGCATGCGCCTCAACTACTCCGGCCGGCTGTACCACGTCGTGCCGTACCACGTGCGCGAGTCCGATCTGCGCATCGACATGGACGAGGTCGAGCGGCTCGCCCTCGCGCACCGGCCCAAGATGATCGTCGCCGGCTGGTCTGCCCACCCCCGCCGGCTGGACTTCGCCGCGTTCCGGCGGATCGCCGACGAGGTGGGGGCGTATCTGATGGTGGACATGGCGCACTTCGCCGGCCTGGTGGCCGCGGGCCTCCACCCCAACCCGGTGCCGTACGCCGACGTCGTGACGACCACCACGCACAAGACCCTCGGCGGCCCGCGCGGCGGTGTGATCCTCAGCCGCGCCGGCCTGGCCAAGAAGATCAACTCTGCGGTCTTCCCGGGCCAGCAGGGCGGTCCGCTGGAGCACGTCATCGCGGCGAAAGCGGTGTCCTTCAAGGTGGCGGCGGGCGAGGAATTCCAGGAGCGCCAGCAGCGCACCCTCGACGGCGCCCGGATCCTCGCCGGACGGCTGCTGGCCGACGATGTGGCCGAGGCCGGGATCACGGTGCTGACCGGCGGCACCGAAGTCCACCTGGTCCTCGTCGACCTGCGGAACTCCGCTCTCGACGGACAGCAGGCCGAGGACCGCCTGCACCGCATCGGCATCACCGTCAACCGCAACGCGGTGCCGTTCGACCCGCGCCCGCCGATGGTCTCCTCGGGGCTGCGGATCGGCACCCCGGCCCTGGCCACCCGGGGCTTCGGGGCCGGGGAGTTCCGCGAGGTCGCCGACATCATCGCGCTCGCCCTCAAGGACGAACTCACCGACGAGCGCGCCACCGTGCTGCGCGGCCGTGTCACCGCGCTGGCCGAGAAGTTCCCCCTCTACGCCGACCGGAACGGATGCGCCGGATGACCACCACGCCTCTCCCCGAACACCCCGACTGGCTCTGGCGCAACCCCGAGCCGCGCTCCTCGTACGACGTCGTCATCATCGGCGGTGGCGGTCACGGCCTGGCCACCGCCTACTACCTCGCCAAGCACCACGGCATCACCAATGTCGCCGTCCTGGAGAAGGGCTGGCTGGCCGGCGGCAACATGGCGCGCAACACCACGATCATCCGCTCCAACTACCTGTGGGACGAGAGCGCCGCGATGTACGAGCGCGCGCTCAAGCTGTGGGAGCAGCTGCCGGAAGAGCTGGACTACGACTTCCTGTTCAGCCAGCGCGGCGTGCTCAACCTCGCGCACACCCTGCAGGACGTCCGCGAGGGCGTGCGCCGGGTCAACGCCAACCGCCTCAACGGCGTCGACGCCGAATGGCTCGCACCGGACGAGGTCGCCGAGGTCTGCCCGATCCTCAACGTCTCGGCCGACACCCGGTACCCGGTCCTCGGCGGCACCTACCAGCCGCGGGCCGGCATCGCCAAGCACGACCACGTCGCCTGGGCGCTCGCCCGCCGGGCCGACGAGATGGGCGTCGACCTGATCCAGGGGTGCGAGGTCACCGGCTTCCTCAAGGACGGTGACCGGGTCGTCGGCGTCGAGACCAGCCGCGGCCGCATTCTCGCCGGGCGGGTCGGCCTCGCCGCCGCCGGGCACAGCAGTGTGCTGGCCCAGCGGGCGGGCTTCCGGCTGCCGGTGCAGTCCCACCCCCTCCAGGCGCTGGTCTCCGAACTGCACGAGCCGGTGCACCCCACCGTGGTGATGTCCAACCACGTGCACGTCTACGTCTCCCAGGCACACAAGGGCGAGCTGGTGATGGGCGCGGGCGTCGACGCGTACAACGGGTACGGACAGCGTGGCTCCTTTCATGTGATCGAGCACCAGATGGCGGCCGCCGTCGAGCTCTTCCCGGTCTTCGCGCGCGCCCACGTGCTGCGCACCTGGGGCGGCATCGTCGACGTCACGCCCGACGCGTCCCCCATCATCGGCACCACGCCGATCGAGAACCTCTACGTCAACTGCGGCTGGGGCACCGGCGGTTTCAAGGCCACCCCGGCCGCCGGCCTGACCTTCGCCCACACCATCGCCACCGGCGAACCGCATCCGCTCAACGCCCCCTTCGCCCTCGAACGCTTCACCACGGGCGCCCTGGTCGACGAACACGGCGCCGCGGCCGTGGCGCACTGACAGCCCCGCCGAGAGCCCGATCAGAGCCCGTCGAGAGCCTGCTGAGAGAAGGACACCGTGCTGCTCATCACCTGCCCATGGTGCGGTCCGCGTGACGAGACCGAATACCACTACGGAGGACAGGCCCACGTGCCGTACCCCGAGACCCCGGCGGACCTCGACGACCGGCAATGGGCCGAGTACGTCTTCTACCGCGACAACCCCAAGGGCCACTTCGCCGAGCGGTGGATGCACGGACTCGGCTGCCGCCGTTGGTTCAACGTCCTGCGCGACACCGTCAGTTACGACGTTCTCGCCGTCTACCGGCTCGACGAACCCCGCCCCGAGCTGCCCGCCCCGCACGCTCCCCACCAGACCGCGGAAACGGCCGGAGGGAACCGATGACCGACCAGACCCACCGGCTGCCGCACGCCGGCCGCGTCGACCGCACCACCACCCTGCGCTTCACCGTCGACGGCCGCGAGCTGACCGGCCACCCCGGTGACACCGTCGCCTCCGCGATGCTCGCCAACGGCATCACCGAGGTCGCGCCGTCCCTCTACCGCGGCCGCCCGCGCGGCATCGTCGCCGCCGGTGTCGAGGAGCCCAACGCGCTGCTGCAGATCGCCGGCCCGTGCTCGGAAGGAATGCTGCCGGCCACCGTTGTGGAGCTGTCCGACGGGCTGTCCGCGACGACCTTGTCCGGGATGGGCCGGCTCGACCCGGCCCCCGACTCCGCCGTCTACGACAAGAAGTACGTCCACACCGACGTCCTGGTCGTCGGCGCCGGACCGGCCGGGCTCGCGGCCGCCGCCGCTGCCGCCGACTCCGGCGCCCGCGTGATCCTCGTCGACGACCAGCCCGAGCCCGGCGGTTCTCTGCTCTCCGGACGCACCGAGACGGTCGGCGCGCAGCCCGCCCTCGCATGGGTCGCCGACATCCGCGCGGCGCTCGACGCCGCTCCCGAGGCCACCGTCCTGAGGCGCACCACGGCGTTCGGTTCGTACGACGACAACTACGTGCTGGCCCTGCAGCGGCGCACCGACCACCTCGGAGCCGACGCCCCCGCGCCGTCCGAAGGCATCTCGCGCCAGCGGCTGTGGCACATCCGCGCCCGCCAGGTGGTCCTGGCGACCGGCGCGCACGAGCGTCCGCTGGTCTTCGCCGGCAACGACCGGCCCGGGGTGATGCTCGCCGCGGCCGTGCGCGCGTACCTCAACCGATACGGCGTGGCTCCGGGCTCGCGGGCCGTGGTGGGCACGACCAACGACAGCGCCTATGACACGGTCGCCGATCTCCACCACGCCGGGATCGACATCGCCGCCGTCGTGGACGCGCGGCCCGTATTGTCCCACCGGGCCGCCGAGGTCGCCGAGGCGACCGGGGTGCGGGTGCTGACGGGCAGTGCGGTGGTCGACACCGCGGGCGCCGGCCGGCTCGCCGGCGTCACCGTCCAGGCCCTCGACGACCGTGGTCGGCTCACCGGTGACCCGGAGTCGCTCGACTGCGACCTGCTCGCCGTCTCGGGCGGCTGGAGCCCGGTCGTGCACCTGCACAGCCAGCGCCAGGGGCGGCTGCGCTGGGACGAGAACCTGGTCGCCTTCGTCCCCGACGGCAGCGTTCGCCACCAGCACGTCGTCGGCGCGGGCCGTGGGACGTACGACCTCGACTGCTGTCTGGCCGAAGGGGCGCTGGCCGGTGCGCGGGCCGCGACGGACGCCGGGTTCCCGGTGCCCGTGCCCGCACCGCAGTCCGGCGAAGCGCGGCCCGGGGACGGAGCGGGCCCGGTGCGCGCACTGTGGCTGGTGCCCGCCCCCGACGACCGCTCCGACAGCGGCTCCGACGGCAGTGGCGACGGCGACCCCGGTACATGGGACACCCACTTCGTCGACCTGCAGCGCGACGTCACCGTCGCCGACGTCCGGCGGTCCACCGGCGCCGGTATGCGCGGTGTCGAGCACGTGAAGCGCTACACCTCGCTCGGCACGGCCAATGACCAGGGCAAGACGTCCGGTGTCAACGCGATCGGGGTGATCGCCGAGGCCCTCGGCGCGGGCGCCTCCCCCGGAGACATCGGCACCACGGCCTACCGGGCGCCGTACACGCCGGTGGCGTTCACCGCCCTGGCCGGACGTGAGCGCGGCGAGCTGTTCGATCCGGAGCGGACCACGTCCCTCCACGACTGGCACCTCGCGCACGGGGCGGAGTTCGAGGACGTCGGACAGTGGAAGCGCCCCCGGTACTACCCCCTGGCCGGTGAGGACATGGACACGGCCGTGGCCCGTGAGTGCCGCGCGGCACGCGAGGGAGTGGCGTTCATGGACGCCTCGACCCTCGGCAAGATCGAGATCTGGGGCGCGGACGCCGGCGAGTTCCTCAACCGCATCTACACCAACGCCTTCAAGAAGCTCAAGCCCGGCATGGCCCGCTACGGCGTCATGTGCAAGCCCGACGGCATGATCTTCGACGACGGCGTGACCCTGCGCCTCGACGAGAACCGCTACTTCATGACCACCACCACCGGCGGCGCCGCCGGGGTCCTGGACTGGCTGGAGGAGTGGCTGCAGACCGAGTGGCCCGAACTCGACGTCCACTGCACCTCGGTGACCGAGCAGTGGTCGACGATCGCCGTCGTCGGCCCCCGCTCCCGCGAGGTCGTCGCCCAACTCGCGCCCGACGTCGATCTGTCCGCCGAGGCGTTCCCCTTCATGGCCTTCCGCGAGACCACCCTGGCCTCCGGTGTCCCGGCCCGCATCTGCCGGATCTCCTTCTCCGGCGAACTCGCCTACGAAATCAATGTCTCCGCGTGGTACGGCCTGGCGGTCTGGGAGGAGGTGGACGCGATCGGCCGCCCGTACGACATCACCCCGTACGGCACCGAGACCATGCACGTACTGCGGGCCGAGAAGGGTTACCTCATCGTCGGCCAGGACACCGACGGCACCGTCACCCCGCAGGACGCGGGCATGTCCTGGGTGGTCTCGAAGCAGAAGGACTTCATCGGAAAGCGGTCCTACTCCCGCGCCGACACCTCCCGCCCTGACCGCAAGCACCTGGTCGGCCTGCTGCCCGGCGACCGCACGACCCGGCTGCCCGAAGGCACCCAGCTCGTCGCGCCGGACGTGCCCCTCACCCCCGAAGCCGGGCCGGTGCCGATGCTCGGTCACGTCACCTCCAGTTATCACAGCCAGGCGCTGGGCCGCCCGTTCGCCCTCGCCCTGGTCACCGCCGGCCGGGACCGCGTCGGCGACACGCTCCTCGCCCCCGTCGGCGACGCCCTCGTACCCGTCCAGGTCACCGAACCCGTCCTCTACGACCCCGAAGGGACCAAGCGAGATGGCTGAGCCGACGACCGACGCAGGCGCGGGTCCGGTAGCACTGCGCAGAAGCCCCCTGGCACATCTGACGGAGCGGATGCGCGCCGCCGCCGTCCCGGGCGCGCGCGGCGTCACGCTGACCGAGTGGCCGTTCCTCACCATGGTGAATGTGCGTGTCGACCCCGCTTCCGAAGCGGCCGCCCGCATCGCGAAGACCCTGGGGGCCCCGCTCCCGCGCCAGTGCGGACACACCACAGCAGCCGGCCCCCATACGGCCGTCTGGCTGGGCCCCGACGAGTGGCTCGTGATCTCCCAGGCCGACGCGACCGCCGTGGCCGCCGAGTTGCGGGAGGCGCTCGGAGGAGACCCGGGCTCAGTGGTGGACGTCTCGGCGAACCGCACCACGCTGGAGCTGAGCGGCCCGGCCGCCCGGCAGGTGCTGGAGAAGGGCTGCCCGCTGGACCTGCACCCCCGGGCCTTCGGGCCCGGCCAGGCGGTGTCGACCACGGTCGGCCCGGTCGCGGTCCTGCTCTGGCAGGTCGCCGGCGCCCCGACGTACCGCCTGTTCCCGCGGTCCTCGTTCGCCGACTACCTGGCGCGCTGGCTCGTCGACGCGATGCGCGAGTACCGCGGCCCGGAGGTCCCCTGATGGCACTCGGCGCATGCGGCGTCCCGGCTTCCGCCACATCTCCCGCCCCCTCGCCGGCCGACCCTGCCACGGCGCCGGTCGACCGCATACTCACCCTCGACTGCCCCGAGGCGCCCGGCATCGTCCATGCCGTCTCGCGGTTCCTGGTCGAGCACGGCAGCGACATCATCGACAACCAGCAGTTCGGCGACCGCCGTGACGGCCACTTCTTCATGCGGGTGCACTTCGCCGCCCTCGGCGGCGAGAACACCACGGAGACCCTGCGGCGGGACTTCGCCGCGGTGGCCGCTCCCTTCGCCATGCGGTGGCACCTCGAACCGGTGAGTACCCGGCGACGGGTGCTGGTGATGGTGTCCCGCTACGGCCACTGCCTCAACGACCTGCTCTTCCGTACCCGCAGCGGCGACCTGCCCATCGACGTGGTCGCAGTGGTCTCCAACCACCCCGACCACGAGGAACTCGTCGCCTGGCACGGCATCCCGTTCTTCCACCTGCCGGTCACCGCCACGACCAAACCCGAGGCGGAAGCCCGACTCCTGGAGATCATCGACTCGTTCGACGTCGACCTGGTCGTGCTGGCCCGCTACATGCAGGTGCTCTCCGACGACCTGTGCAACCGGCTGGCCGGCCAGGCGATCAACATCCACCATTCGTTCCTGCCGAGCTTCAAGGGCGCCAAGCCCTACCACCAGGCACACGACCGCGGCGTCAAACTCGTCGGCGCGACGGCCCACTACGTCACCGCCGACCTCGACGAAGGCCCGATCATCGCCCAGGAGGTCATCGGCGTCGACCACAGCCACACCCCCGACGACCTGGCCGCCATCGGCCGCGACGCGGAGTCGGCAGCCCTGGCCCGAGCGGTCCGGTGGCACTGCGAGGGCCGGGTGTTCGTCCAGGGCAGACGCACGGTGGTCCTGCGCTGACGGTCGGACGCCGCCTCCCTCGGAGCACGCGGGTACGCGACGGTGCCGGCACGGGCGCGCGCCCGGCTCCGCCACGGCCTGCCTGAGGCGACGGCGTATGGCTTCGGCCGGGTTGCCACTGCGGTGCCCTCGGCCGGGGCGGAGCCAGGGGCCCGGGAACGATCTCGCCTCGCCACAGCCGGGCAGGGTGGGCAGGGCCACGTCGCTCCGGGCGGATGGATAGCCTGGGTCCGTCAGCAAAGATCACACAAGGGCGGAGCACATGGCAGACATCATGGAGACGGCGGCGCGGAAGGTCTTCGAGCGCTACGACATCGATGGGGACGGCCTGGTCACCGCGGACGAATACCGGAAGGTCGTGGCGGAGCTGGAGGGCTCGGAGATCACCGAGTCGCAGGCCCAGGAGCTGATCGACTCGCTCGACACCGACGGCGACCGCCAGATGTCCTTCGAGGAGTTCTGGGCGGCCATGAAGGGCTGACTCTGCCGGGTCCGGCACGTGAGCGTGCCGCAGGCAGTGCGGCTCCTTCCCGTCATCCTCCCCGGGCTGTCCAGTAGCCGGGGAGGGTGGTTGAGCCGGCCGGACACACCAGTGCGCGCAGCCCCCGGAGCGTCATGACCTTCATGACCCCGGGGGCTGTGCGCTGCCTGTCCGCCGGTGGAGTGCCTGCCGACCGAACGGCTTTCGCGCAGTGACAGCGGTGACGAACTCGCGCTCGACGAACCGCCCGAGGCTGATCGACTGCACGGCGTCGGCGTCAGGGCTCCCGATCAGATGGCCGGCACCGGACCACCACGGTCTCTCTTCCCGGCCCGGCCTCCCGTATCAGGCCGAGAAATCGAACTCGGCCCGCAGCCGACCCTCGGTGCCCCGGCCCCCGTCGCTCCAGTAGAGGGCCTTGTACTCCGCGCCCTTCTTCAGGTTCACGCCGATCAGGGTCGAGCCGTGCGGGCCGCAGTGGGCGTTGCCACAGGCCCAGTCCCACGTGACGCGCTTGCCGTTGCCGTCCTGGATCTCGATCCAGTCCCAACCGTCGTACGGATCCCGCCCCGAGGGCGTCATCCACGTGACGCTGACCCCCTTGACGTGGGACTGGTACCACCAGCCCCTGAACTGCCCCGGCGACACATCGCTGATCAGGATGCCGGTGTTGAGCTTCCCCCGCTCCGTTCCAGGGTCCCCTGGGCGCCCGTGCCGTGCCGTCGGCGGCTGCCAGTGCCTACGCACCGAGTCGGTTTTCGGAGCCGCCTGCACCGCGGCCGTCGTCGACTCCCCCGAGCCCTGCGACGCCGCGGACGCCGTCCCCAGCGCCACCACGGACACACTCGAGAGCACCCCGGCCATGACCGCGGCCCGCCGCCGGGGCGTGTTGATCCCGGCGCATAAGGACGAAATCCTGCCCCAGCCTCGCGTGCGGAACAACATGCGTACTCCACCTCGCCGTTGATCGGTGATCGATGCGCCATAAATACTAGGGACCGGCGATCAACGTCCCTTTGACGACCGCTCAACGCGAACCTTCACGCATGCGAGGCGCGAGACCGAGGTGCCTTCGACGGTGGAGGGCGCAGCCGGGGTCTCCTCCCGCTCTCCCGTTCCGCACGTCACGGTTGCATAATACAGCGATCCGGACATCAACGTGCGGGGCGCTGGCGCCATCTCACCTCACAGCAACGACATGAGGAGTTCACGATGCTGCACAAGCGCTTACGCCTGATCGCCGTGCCGGTCGCGGCCGTCGCCCTGCCCCTGACCCTTGCCGGTTTCCAGGCCGGCGCGGCCGCCGCGCCGGCCCCGGGCGGCGCGGCACATGCAGGCAAGACCGCCGCGGCCAAGGCCCCGTGCCTGGCCGATGCCACGACGCTGGTCGGCGACCTCGACGGCGACGGCCACCCGGACAAGATCAGCAACCCCGGCCTCACCGGCACCAGAATGACGATTCAGTGGGGAGCCGCGAACGGCTCGTTCGGCACCAAGCACGCCGTCAGTGCCCTCCTCGGCGCGAAGAAGGGGGAGGTCGCGACGGCCGCGGTCGCCGACTTCCAGCGCGACGGCACCCTGGACATGGTCGTCAACCTCGTCACGCCGGCCGACGGGGACGACCCCTCGACGGCGCGCGTCGCGGAGTACCGCCCCGGTCCGCTCAAGCGGGCGAACCTGTCCTCCGCCAAGTCCCGGCACTCCGACATCGGCGACCTGGGCGAGGCGCAGCAGCTTCGCATCGCCAACTACGGCGACGACGCGTACCCCGACCTTGCGATCCTCAACAACCGCGGTGACGGGCAGCTGGACCGGGACGTGCGCCTGACGAAGCCGGGCAGCGGTCCGGGGAAGTACGACTACGAACTGCAGGTCAAGTACGGCGCGTTCGGATCCACCTCGCAGCCGCCGTCCATGCCCGGCGACGGCTGGAAGCACTTCTACAAGCCCTGCTCCTGACCCCACTCGGGCGCCGACGGTCCTCCGGGACACCGTCGGCGCCCGGAACCGGAGCAAGCCTGAACATGCGGGTGGTGCAGGCGCCGCCCTCGGCCCCCGGTCCGCCCCGTGGCTTCCCCCAAGATCCGCAAGAACCGCCCCTATCCGGCCGGGCTCCACATCGCGGGCAACTTCCACTGGTCCGCACGATGACCCGACGTCCACTCACCTGGCGTCCGCTCACCCGACGCCCACTCAGCAGGACCTTTTGACCGGTGCCGGGTCCGATGACGCGATGGCCGGGCGAGTGCGGGCGCCGTGTCAGCGGACGACGTCGAACACGTTCTTCTGCAGGCCGTTGGCGTATGCCTCGTGCTCGACCAGCTTCAGCTTCTGGGTGTCCTTGTCCGTGGCGCTGAACAAGCGCTTGCCCGCGCCGAGCAGGAGCGGGAACACCAGCAGGTGGTAGCGGTCGATCAGACCGGCGTCCGAGAGGCTCTGGTTCAGGGCGGCGCTGCCGTGGACGATGATCGGGCCGCCCGCCGTCTCCTTCAGGGCGGCGACTTCGTCGAGCGAGCGCAGGATCGTCGTCTCGCCCCAATGTGTCACCAGGTCGTCCTCGGTGAGGGTGGTGGAGACGACGTACTTCGGCATCGCCTTGGAGCCGGCGAAGTCCTCCATGTCCGGCCACACCGGGCTGAACGCCTCGTAGCTGGTCCGGCCCATCAGCATCGCCGTGGCTTCCTTCTGCTCCCGGCCCTTGATGTCAAACGCCTCGGGGAGGAACTCGATGCCCTTGAACGTCCAGCCGGCACCGGTGATGCGGGATCTTGATGTAGCCGGGCTCAGTGATCTCCCGGGCTCAGTGATCTCAACGAAACGGCCTGGGGCCTGTCCGGCGGTCGCGCCGTCGTCGCACGTTCTCGTGAGGTGGTCAGGGTGCTGGACGGCGTGATCGGTGTCGCTCTACGGTCGTCTGATGCCCTTACTCGCCCCGGTGCTGCCGCCCGGCTACCGTTCACGCCCTGCGACTGCCGACGACATCGGTACGATTCACACGTTGGTAGCGGCCTGTGAGAGAGCACTGTACGGCCGGGTGCAGACCGATGCCGGGGCTGTTGCCGCTGTCTTCGCTCGCCCCGGACTCGTCCCGGAGTCGGACACCGTACTGGTCCACGACCGGTGCGGCCGGCCGGCCGCGTGGGCCTGGGAGGATCGGCGCTCCGAGGTCGACGTGCACCCGGACCATCGTGGCCGCGGCCTGGGTGCTGCGCTCCTGGACTGGGCCGGGGACCGGGGCCTCCAGGCGGGCCGTGAGGGCATCGTGCAGACAGTCCCTGACGGCGACGTCGGCGCCGTTGCCCTGCTGCGCTCACGCGGGTACGCCCCGCTCGTGACGGCCTGGCTGCTGGAGTACTCCATGCCGGACGAACCGGTGGTGCCCGCACCACCATCCGGCATCGTGGTCCGGCCGCTGCGTCCCGGCGACGAGCCCGCCACGCATGTGCTGGTGATGGACGCATTCGATGAGTGGCAGGAGCGGCGCCAGTCTTATGCGGAGTGGGCGAAGCACATCATCGACCGGCCCACTTTCGCGCCCGCCCTTTCGCCGCTCGCCTTCGACGACGGTCACCTGGTCGGTGCCGCACTGTCATTGGACCTGCCCGAGAGGGACGAAGGCTATATCGAACAGGTCGCGGTGCGCCACGACCACCGGGGCCTGGGCATCGCGCGACTCCTGCTGCGCCATACGTTCCTCGCCTTCTACCGGGCAGGCCGACGTTCCTGCACACTCTGGACGCACTCGGACACCGGAGCACTCGACCTGTACCTGAAGGTGGGCATGACGGTCCGGCACAGCTCCACGGTCTTCCGCATCGATCTGCGGTCCCAGGGGGCTTCTCCGGCGGATCGATAAATGCCTCGACATCGGTCGCGGTGATCGGGGACGCTTCGCGCGATGACCAGAATCGACGACACGCCGCCCGCGTGGGACGAGCGCACCCAGCTCACCACGTTTCTCGACTATGCACGTGACACCGCCCGCGCCAAGTGCGACGGCGTCTCTGCGGAGAACGCCCGCAAGGCGCTCCTGCCGTGCTCACCGCTGATGACCATGAGCGGAGTGATCAACCACCTCCGCTGGGTCGAGTACTACTGGTTCCAGGTGGTCTTCCTCGGCGAGGAAGACCAGGGCCCTTGGACCGAGGAGGACCCCGACCGCGAGATGCGTATCGCCGTCGACTTCCCGCTCACGCAGTTGCTCGACGAATACGCCGAACAGAGCGCCCGCTACCGCGAACTGGTCGCCGGGAACGGCCTGGACAAGCAGGCCCGGCGAGCCGTCCGCGACGGCCTCCACGTCGACCTGCGCTGGATCCTGCTCCACCTCACCGAGGAGACGGCCCGCCACAACGGCCACCTGGACATCCTGCGCGAGATGCTCGACGGCATGACCGGCGACTAGATCCGGCGAGGATCATGGGCGCAGCCGGAGTCGGCTCGAGGCGATGGTGACAGTGCCGATGCCAGCTCAAAAAATGGCGCGACATCGCTACCCGCTACGACAAGCACCCCGACCGCTACCTCGCCGCGATCACCCTCGTCTGACTCGACCAGTGATCGACAAGACGCTCCCTAGCGCGCAGGCTCGCTCTCGTAAGGGCCGCCCCGGAAATACAGGGCCCCATAGTGCTGAGGACGGTCGCCACGCGCATACGCGGCATCGGACCGATCATCGGGGGCTTGCCGCTTGGCGAGAACGCGTAGCGTCTCCAGGCCGGCCAGGACGTCGGAGCGATGGGCTGAGCTCTTCATCCACCGTGGCAGCCGCGGGATCATCGCCCTCGTCGGACTCGCCCCGTGCTCGCGCATCGTGGCACCGACATAGTCCGACAGCTCGGTGACGTGATCTTCGTTGTACGCCCACAGGATCTGACCGGCACAGCGGGTCTGCAGCCACAGAGGCCGTCGGAAAAACGGGTCTTCCGTGCCACCAGGATTCGCCGCGACCAGTCCGGCACCCCGCACTTCAGGCTGCCAATCGGCGACGGCGCCACACCCCCGGCAAGCCAGTCGACGTGGCAGGAACAGCAGCTCACTGAAGTACTTGGGCTCAGGGAGGCCAGGTCGGGGAAGGACCAGTGCGCAGCCACCACAGCACGGACAGACCACGAGCAGGTGGCCGGTGAACTGGACCAGCCATCCTCCCCGGTCATAGTGGCGCGCGGGACCGCCGCTCGGTTCAGCTTCCATGGCGCACACCATCGCAGGTCAGTCGTATCGTCCGCGACCGGGTTCTCGAACAAGCCCCCACGGGTGCATTCCTGCAGGTCTAGGAGTCCTTGCTCACGGGCAGCTGCACGTCGGGCCTGCCGCGCAGGGGGATCAGCGATCGCCGATGAGGACGCTGCGGATGTTGCGGACGATCTACACCGCCGGGCGAACGGTCCTCTGCCGTGACGCGTAGTAGCCGAGCCGTAGTCGGCGTCGGCCGCGCCCCAGAACCGGCGAACCGGGTGCACAGCGCAGAAATATCGGACTCATCATCTAGGCTCGGGTAAATGACACTGTCCATGGGAGAACGAGAGCGCTTTCTGGCGGAACCTCATATCGGTGCACTGTCGGTGATCGAACGGCCGGACCGCGCACCGCTCACGGTTCCCATCTGGTACCACTACACGCCTGGCGGCGAACTGTGGGTGCGTACCGGGCCTGATTCTCGGAAGGCGCGAGCGATTCGGGCTGCGGGACGTTTCAGCCTGATGGTGCAGCGAACCGAGCCGACGGTGCGTTATGTGTCGGTGGAGGGACCGGTGACCAGAACGGCGCCGGACAGCCGCGAGCGGTCCTGGGAGATGGCTGCGCGGTACCTTCCGGAGGACAAGGTCGCCGACTTCGTCGCCTACGACCAGACCCACCTCGGCGAGCACCTCCTCCTCTACATGCAGCCAGAACACTGGGTGTCGGCCGACCTGGGAGCCTTCTGACGAAGGATCCGCCACGCGGCGCCCCCACCCGGCCCGCCAAGGGACCAGAGCTCATGGACCGTCCGAGCCTTCGGTGTGAAGGCATCCGAGCCTGCCGGGACCAGCCTCGTCGGCGGAGCCGTTGCGAGGGCGTTGCGTTGCCCCTGAAGCGGGCGCCCATGCCGGTGTCCCTTCAGGATGTCGTCGGCTTGACCTGGTGGCTTCAGATCGCTTCGTCGGCGGCGGCCGGCGGTGCCTGGATGGGGGTCGGGGCCGCGAGGGTGGCAACAGCGACGGGTGCCTTGCCGGCCAGTCGCGTTCCGCCCTCCCGCGGCTTGTTCGCGAACACCCACCGGTTGCCCTCCAGCGCGTCGTTCTGCTCGGGCAGCGGTCCGCGGCCGTGCCGGCGGGTGAAGTCGAAGGGGGTGTGAACCGACGTGGACCAGCCCTTGCCCTCCAGATCACCTACGGAGTCGGGCCGCGGCTCTCCGTCGAACAGGTTGAGCAGGTCGATGCCGATCTGGTGTTGCGTCGAGGTGTAGAGCGGGCTGTCACGGTATTTCAGCAAGTCCTTTTCGAGCTTGACCTCGTACGCCAGCGCGCTTCCCCCCGTGCTCAACCTGTCCACCGTGTCCATGAGGTGCCTCTCGACGGCGTGGGGCAGGTAGAACAGCAGCCCCTCGGCCAGCCACACGCTCGGTGCGGCCATGTCGAAACCGGCGTCGGTCAGCGCCCCGACCCAGTCGGCACGCAGATCGGTCGGGACAGGTACACGCGCTGCCTTCGGGGCGGCCGACAGCCCGTCGAGCACCTTGTGCTTGAACTCCAGCACGTCTTCCCTGTCGATCTCGAAGATCACGCAGCCGGGAGGCCAGTCGAGTCGGTACGCCCGCGTATCCAACCCTGCCCCGAGCAGGACCACTTGGCAGGCGCCTGCGTGTGTCGACCGGAGGAGAAAGTCGTCGAGGACCCTCGTGCGTAGACCGAAGTAACGCGCGAATCGCCCCCACAGCGGGTTCGCGTCCCCGTCCGGTACCTGTTGTATGCGGACCGGCCAGTCCGCGGACGCCGGTGCGGCGAGCACGAAGTGCTCTGCGTAGACGTCCCGTGCCAGGCTGTCGTGGCGATGGGTCTCGATCGCCCGTGCCGCGGCGACCAGGAGAGCGGTCAGGCCGACGCCCCCTTCCACGCCTTCCACGCCTTCCACGCCTTCCACGCCTTCCACGCCTTCCACGCCTTCCACGTCAGTGTTCCGATGCTCCGTGCTGACCATGTGTCCTCCGTTGGCGCGAGTAGAGACCCCGAAAAGAGAGGAATGCGAAGGGTGAATCTGCGCTGAGCGCGCGGCGTTGCAGCTCCGGGCGACCGGTACCTCGGGGCACATCCGAGGGCGCGCAGCCCTGCGGCAGCCCGGTTCACCCGGTTCATCAGTCCGGCCGGTCCGGCGTGGGGCGGGTCACCGCGCGGGCCGGCCACGGCGGTGCGGGGGCCGTGGCCGGCCGCCAGATGGCCGACGATCAGAGTTGAGCGGATGGGCAGTTGGGACGTGGGACGCATGGGCAGCTATGACGTTGTCCGGCTCGCTCATCCGCCCCTCCCTTCCGGGACCAAGACGGGTTTGACCACGCGGCCCGTCTCGCAGTCGCGCTCGGCCTCGTTGATGTCGGCGAGCGGGTACGTACGGATCAGTTGGTCGAACGGAAAGCGTCCGGCCTGCCACAGCCCGATCAGCCGCGGAATCAGCAGGCCTGGTACCGCGTCCCCCTCGCAGAGGTGGGAGATTTTCCGGCCCCGGTCCAGTGCCCCCGGTTCCAGCGGCAGCGCGGTGTGGAGCCGTGCCACCAAAGCTAGGTGGCCGGTCGGGCGTAGGGACCGGAGCGCATCATTGATGAGCTGGGCGACGCCCGTGGTGTCCAGCGCGTACTGCGCGCCGCCGTCGGTCAGTCGCCGAACGCGGTCGGGCAGATCGGCCGATGCGGCGCTCAGCGGAATCGCGCCGAGCCGCTCGGCAAGGGCCAGCCGTTCGGGATGCCGGTCGACGGCCACGGTCACTGCCCCGGCGGCGGTGGCCGCCATCACCGCGGCCAGGCCCACCGCTCCCGCGCCGAAGACCGCGAGGGTGTCGCCGGGACCGACGCCGAAGGAGTGGAAGGCGGCTCCGGCACCGGTGAGGAAGCCGCAGCCGAGCGGTCCGAGCAGTTCGATGGGCAGCGAGGGGTCGACCCTGACGGCGTTGCGGGCCGGGACCATCGCGTACTCGGCGAACGAGGACTGGCCGAACCACCGCGGGGCCAGTCCGCCCCCGGCCGCGTCGGTGAACCGTGCCGCGTTCTCCTTGCGTCCTTCGAAGAGGTTGAGCGACGCGAAGGAGTCGCAGTAGGCGGGGGCCGCGCCCAGGCAGTTCCGACAGTGTCCGCAGGAGTCGAAGCTCAGCACGACATGGTCGCCGACGCCCAGGCCGGTGTCCGGGCCGCCCGTCTCCACCACCACCCCGGCCCCCTCGTGGCCGAGCACCGCCGGCAGCGGTGAACGGCCCGCCGAACGCCGGACCGCGAGATCGGTGCGGCACACCCCGCAGCCCGCGATCTTGACCAGGATCTCGCCGTCGTCCGGCCCCGCGTTCAAGATCACGTCCTCGACCGCGAATCGGCTCTCGTACGAGCGCAGTACCGCTGCACCGAATCTCATCATCACGCCTCCTGCGCACAGTGAACGGTGAACGGCCCGAGGTTCCCGTGAAGCCCCCACAGCCCGCCGTGCCGCCGACCTCGCTCTGCTCGACTCCCGCGAAGGACTGGGCGAGGGCCAGTTCGGGGTGGTGGTTGACCCACGCCGTCCCGCACTCCAGCCGGTCGGTTACCGCCACGGCCCGGTCGAGGCGGTCGACGCCGGTCCCCCATTCCGAGCCGCCCGGCCCGAAGCCGGCGTCATTGGCCGCCTCGACGGCCGGCATGTCGGCGGTCAGCTCGCGGCTGCGACGGCGGCTGCGTACTCCCGGGCATGCCGGTCCATCTCCGTCCGGAAGGCGGCCACCAGCGGCGGCTGAATCCTTCCGGTGGTGCGGTCACCCCCCTCACACACCGCCCCGCGCACCCCCACGATGTCCGTGCCGATACGGGTCAGCACGCCGAGATCTCCCACCTTGACGCTCCCCGCGAGGGCGGCGAGCAGGTCGGCCTCGTGGGCCAGCCGGACGAACTCCGCGCAGACGTCGGGCGGAACGTGGTCGAACAGCCGGGTCCCATCCTTGATCGCAGTGTCGAGCATGGCCGCGTCGGAGCCGGAGCGGCGGGCGATATCGGGCAGTGCGAGCGGGTTGACGCAGCCGATCCGGTGGGCGTCGGCGTAGCCCGAGGCGACGACGAACGCGTCCGGCCGATAGTCCTTCACTGCCCGGACGACCCCGAGCATGACGTCGACGGCCTGTTCGGGCGTGGTGCATCCGTAGAGGCCGACCTTGATGTAGGTGGCTCCGGAGACAGCGGCACCGAGCGCCGCCTGGGCCACCGTGCCGGGTTTGTACGGTACGTCTCCCACGGTGGCGGACACCGGCTTGTCCGCCGGGACCGCGTCGCGGATCTCCCTGATGACCCAGGGGTAGTTCGCACCGAGCGAGCCCTCGTCGGGCTTCTTGACATCGACGATGTCAAGGTGCTCCGCTGCCTTCGCGCAGTCGAGAGCCTCCTCGACGCTGTCCGGGGAGATGAGAAGCAACAACGTGAATTCCTTCCACTGCATGTCCATCTGCCAAAAGGGCAGGTGTGCGGCGTCGCCTGGATCACGTGCGGTCTGCTCATCATTGCCGCGGCCCGTGGCCCTCGGCAGGGCGCGCGGAGTCCGAACGGGTCATTACCGTGGCCTGTCCACGCCCCCCAACACGCCGTCTACGCCGCTTCGGAGCGGCCGCGCGCAGGTGCACCCGATGCCACACACTCGACGCTCGCCCGGTCTCGTCACGTCTCACCAGGCCTCGTCAGGTCTCGCCAGGCCCCGGTTCGTCGCCCGGGCCGCGTCGAGTTCGGTCCGGCTCGTCGCTCAACTCGTCGTTCGGCACATCGTCACTCCTGACCATCTGACTGGCCGCTGACTGCTGACTGCTGACTGCCCAACAGGTAGCCCTCGGTCTCGACTCGGACCGACTCGATGCTCCCGAGCGGTTTGCCCGCCGACGAGACATCTGATGAGTTGTCGGGCAGTGCCATCTGGGGACCACCTCGCCGAGCCGGCGCTACGCACAGTCCGTGCTCCCAATGGTTGTCCGCGCACCAGCACAGCGCCGCTCACTCGGCGAGAGACGCGTTCCTCGAGGCCGAGGGCCGCCACCCGCCACCCGCCACCCGCCACCCGACGGACTTTGCCGTCATATCCCTTACGGGCTCGATCCCTTCATGTCACTTTCCGGCCGCCGGCATGTCCGCCAATGACCGGTTCTCGCCTGGTTGGGAACGACCGCTCCTGCGAAGCTCAGGTCTCCACAGAAGGCCCTATGCCGCATAAATAGCCTTTTTAGGAAAGGAATCCGCATGCGCGTCAGACTCGTCCCGGCCGCCGTGGCTCTCTCCATCGCACTGGGTGGCACCGTTCTCGCCGCACCCGCCGCTCAGGCCGCGACGCATCGGCCCTCCACGGCATCGGTGGCCAAGGCGGCCGCAGCCGACTTCAACGTCGGAGGGATCTGGACCCTGTACCAGAGCAACTCGGCCAACGCCACGCTCTCCGTGACCCAGGACGCCCAGGGCAATCTCACCGGCATAGCCAGGACGGGAAGCGCGACAACGGGCACCATCGCGCAGGGATTCGTGGACGGTTCCTACGTCTACTTCGTCATAGCCTGGAACGACGGCGCGACGGGCCGCTACATAGGCTCCCGCGGCGCTGACGGCCGCCTCAGCGGAGTCGCCACCGACCTGGCACATCCCTCCAGCCAGGCCACGTGGTACACCACCTGGACGTTCTGACCCCCTACCTCCCCTGCGGGCCCCGGTGCGGCGCACCGGGGCCCCGCCGCGTCCACGACCGGACATCACCCCGGGCGGCGTGGCACACCGGACACCCGAACCTGGGCTCACGTGGTGCGGCGGTTCACATCCGCACGAGGTGGCATGCCGGCTTCCCCGGTGACACGGCGGAGGGCGAGTTTCCTCAGTACGAGAAAAACAACCCTCGGACTTCCCCCTCGAACCCGGACAGCCGACTGCGATCCTTTGCAGGGGCCTGGCCTCGGTGTGGCCGTTGGTCGGTTCCCGCGACATCTGGCGGATGCCCAGTCGGAGACGTACGTGCAGGTGGTGCCTGGGAGGGGGCGGCACTCAGCTGTGGACGCTGGTGAGGAAGTCGCCCAGGGCGTTGGCGACCGCTTCGGGCGCTTCCAGGGGGAGCAGGTGGCCGACGCCGGGAACGGTGGTCATGGTCGCGTGCGGAACGTAGGGCAGCAGGCACTCGCGCAGCACTGTGGGCGGCTCGACCTTGTCCTGTTCGCCGACCAGCACAGCCACAGGGGCTTCGATGCGGCGGGCTTCTCTGCTGATGTCCTGTCCGATTCCCCGCAGCGGCCACTCCGTGCGGGCGTCGTCCGAGGCGGCAAGGCTGTCTCGCACGACCGCATCCCGTACCCGCTGCGGCACGGCGACAGCGGTCAAGGCATGGTCAAGGGCCTGTCCGACGGACTCGGGTGAGTCGTAGGCGTGGGACAGGTCCTGCCGGTACTTCTCCGTGACGGCCGCGGCCGGCAGCGCGGGAGCGGGCGCGACGAGGACCGAGCCGATCAGTCCGGCGGGACGCCGTGCCGCGACCAATTGGCAGACCTTGCCACCCATCGAGTGACCGACGAGGACGAAGGGGCCCGCGACGCATTCCTCGACCACGCGAACGAGGTCGTCGGCGAGCTGGTCGAGGTGATACGGCCCCGGTAGCTCACGCGAGGTGCTCCAGCCACGCTGATCGAAGCGGACCGTCGCCTGCTGGGGCGGCAGACGACGGACGACCTCGTCCCATGTGCCGGCGGAGCCGCCCCAGTAGTGCGCGAACACCAACGTGGGCGCGCTGCGTTCGCCACCTATTCGGACCTCCAGGGAGCCGCCCGCCACGGCCACGGTCTTTGTAGTATTCGACACTTCCGCGCCTCTCCTCGATGTCGCGACAGGCGGTAGGCCCCGCGGGCACTCGCCCAGCCGGGCGCTCCACCTGCCTTCAGGTACGGAACGACGCTATTCCGGTGAAACCCTTCTCCTTGGCGAAAAGAGACCGACCTCTTGTGGATAACGGACACCCTGTCGTGCGGCAGTTGCGGTATCTTCCCGCCGTCGGAGCCACCTACGGTGTGGAGGTTCTCAGCTTTGCCGCGCTGCGAAAAGCAGATACCGAAGGGCGTCGTACACAACTGCAGCGCCCCGACTTCCACGTCCTCGCCCTGATCACCAAGGGAAGCGGCGCCCATGAGGCGGACTTCCAGCGCTATCGGCTGCACGAGGGCAGCATCGTGTGGATCAGGCCCGGTGCGGTGCATCGATGGAGCGATGTCGATCGTCTCGAGGGCCCCCTGATCCTCTTTCAGCCCGGCTTTCTGCCCGACCCCGGCCTCGACAGCATGGACGTCACCTCACCCACCTGCTGGTGCCTACCGTCCCAGGCCCTTCCGCTCGCAGTGCTGGCTGTCGAGCACCTCGACCGTGAGCACCACACGGCAGTGCAATCTCCGCGTCTGGCGTCTTCCGCACTGCTCTCCCACCTGCTGGCGGCACTGCTTTTGCGCGTACTGCCCAGGACGTCCACACCGCTCTCCCCCGGCACGACCGGAAGCCAGCAGCTCGAGATCTTCCACGCCTACCGCACCGCGGTCGAGGAACACTTCACCCGCCGGCACCACGTGGCCGACTACGCACAGGCGCTCGGCTACGACGTACGCACACTCACCCGTGCGACCCGTACCGCCACCGGAACCGGCGCCAAGGCATTCCTCGACCAGCGCATCCTGCTCGAAGCGAAACGACTGCTCGCCCACACCGACCTCCCGGTCGGCAGCTGTGCACACCGCCTAGGATTCCGCGACACCGGCAACTTCACTACGTTCTTCCGACGTCAGACGGGCCTGGCTCCCACCTCTTGGACAGCGACCCTCCACCCCGGCCCGATCGACAGCCCTCACCGCCAGAACCCGCATGAAGGCAAGGCACTCCAAGGTAGTTCGCGGCGGGCGTCGGTGTTCCAGGAGCCAGGGTGAGGGTCGTGGCCCATGTACCGTCGGTCGCTCCCTGGCAAGGCAGCGCCGCGGCGTGAGACAGCCCGGCAACCCCGTCGTCTAGACGCCCCCCGACCCGCTTGCACAGCAGTCGTACCCGACCAGGGCCTGTCCCGTGGAATTCCGTTGGGCTACCCCGCTCACCGGATTGATCCACGGGAGGACCTAAAGGCGCGTTCCCACACAGGTGACGCGCTCGACCGACGGCTTCAGCGGGCCGATTCCGTCCAAGTGACGGGCAGTTCGTGGACGCCATAGATATTCATGTCGGTCCTGAGCCTCACCTCGTCAGCGGGAACAGCGAGTTCGAGGGTCGGGAAGCGACGCAGCAGTCCGTCGAAACCCGCGCGCATCTCGATGCGGGCCAATTGCTGGCCGAGGCATTGGTGGATGCCGTGGCCGAAGGACAGGTGACCGCGGGCCTTGCGGTGGATGTCCAGGGCGTCGGGATTGTCGAAGCGTTCGGGGTCACGGTTGGCGGCCAGCAGCGAGACCACGACGGTCGATCCCTTGGCGATTGTTTCACCGCAGAGTTCGAGGTCCTCCGTCGCATAGCGATAGAAGATGTCCGCAACGGACAGGTAGCGCAGGAGTTCCTCGACGGCACCGGGCATCAGCTCCGGGTTGGCGCGCAGTACGGCCAGTTGCTCGGGGTGCTCCAGGAGCGCGAAGGTACCGAGGGACAGCATGTTGGCGGTGGTCTCATGGCCCGCGAGCAGCAGCAGGAAGGCGGCCCCGGTCAGTTCCTCGATGGTGAGGTCGTCCTGGCGTGCCAGGTCGGACAGTATGTCGTCGCCGGGAGCGGCCCGTTTGCGCGTGACCAGTTCGCAGAGGTACGTGTTCAGTGCGTTGTACGCAGCCATCTTCTCCTCGAGCGTCTGGTCCTTGACCATGAACTTGGCGGAGTTGACCTGAAAGGTCTCCCGGTCCGCGTAGGGGACGCCGAGCAGTTCGCAGATCACCAGCGAGGGCACCGGCAGCGCGAACTCCTTGACCAGGTCGACCGACGGGGTCAGCCGCGCCATCTCGTCCAGTTGCCGCTCGACGACGTCGACGATGTGCTCTTCGAGCTGCTTCATGCGTCTGACGGTGAAGGCGCCGGTGAGCCTGCGCCGCAGCCGGGTGTGGTCCGGCGGGTCCATGGCGATGAACACGCCCGGCAGCACCGGGGACGGTTGGGTCGCGACGGGCATACCAGGGGTCTCGTACGGCACGTGGACAACACCTATGTCCTGGCGGGAGCTGAACCGGGTGTCGGCCATGATCTGGCGGACCGCGTCGTAGCCGGTGACGAGCCAGCCCTCGTGGCCGTCGGGGAAGAGCATCGGACTGACGGGGCGGGCCTCGCGCAGCCGGGTGATGTCGCGGGGCGGGTCGAAGGGGCCCGCGTCGCGCTCCATCGGGAGGCCGTTCGGGACGGGAACCGGTTGACTCATCGGAATTCCTCTCGTGGCGTTAGTGCGGCCGGACGGCGGCGGGCGACTGTGGACCCGGGCTGTCATGGCGTGGCCATGACGCAGGCGCGCGCGTGAGGTCCCTTCCGCCGTAAGGCTCAATTCACAAAATATGAGGCGAGTTGAAGAGGGTGCGGGGCGCGCGGGGCGCTCAGGGCTTGGCGCGGACGATGTCGATGTTGCCGTACCGGGTACGGGCGCGGACCTCGACGGTGTCCTCGGCCTTCTCCGGGGACTCGGACGCGGTGAGCGTGTTGCGCACCTGCCCGGAGCCCGAGCTGACGTCGAGCCAGGCGGCCGTGCCCTCACGGATGCCGATCTCGATGGCGCCGTAGGAGGTCTCCAACTGGACTTTTCCGCGGGCTACTTCGGCCACGCGCAGAGTGCCGTTCGCCGTGGTCGCGGAGACGGAGTTCTCGGCGCGCACGATGTCGATGTCGCCGTTGGCGCCGCTCACCCGCAGCTCCCCGGTCGCGGCGCCGACGGTCGTGGTGCCGTGCGAGTTCTTCAGGGTCGCGGGTCCGTCGATGAGGCCGACGCGCAGGCTGCCGGAGCTGGTGGCGATCTCGGCCGTGCCCTCGACGCGATGCACGGTGATCGAGCCGTGCGACGCGGTCAGCTGCAGCGGCCCGGTCGTGTCCAGGCGCACATCACCCGAGGAGGTCTTCACACGGACCTCGCCGAGCCGGCCCTCGCCGAGCACCTGGGCCCAGGCGCCGGTCGTGTCGATGCGCGAGCCGGCGGGCAGGTCGACCGTCACGTCGACGGTGCCGGTGCGCCCGAGCAGATAGCGCTGCTTGGGCGTCCGGACGGTCAGGGCACCGCTCGCGAACGTCACCTCGGTCTGCCCGGCGGCCCGCACGTCGACCTCCCGCTGCGGGTCGCGGGGCCGCACCTCGACGACCGTGTCGGGGCGGTCGCCCGCGGTGAACTGGATGGAACCGGCCTCCACGTGCGCCGTGACCGAGATCGGTTCGGGAGTGTCGAAAGAAGGCATGGCTGTCCCGTCCTCTTGAGTCTCATGGGCGTCCCCGCTGGCGGGGACGTGATGTGGGTGAAGTGGTGCGGGGTGAGCGGGGCGGGTGCGGCTAGCGCACCCAGCCCTTGAAGTTCTGTCCGACGGTGTGGGCCTTCTCCGTCGCACGTGGCCGCGTGCCCCCCTCGACGGCGGCCGACACCGCGCGCACCAGCCACGCGTTGACCGACAGGCCCTCGCGGTTCGCGGCCTCCTCGGCACGCGCCTTGAGGTGGGCCGGCAGCCGCAGATTGACGCGGGCAGTGCCCCCGTCGTCGCCCTCCACGGGCAGCGGCGCCGCGAGCGGTTCGGCGGGTCCGGCCGCTGCTTCCTGGTGGCCGCTGTCACCGGGCGGCAGCGTCACCACGAAGTCGGGGTCCAGGCCGCGCAGCCGTACATCGACCGAGCCGGGGGCGAGCTCGCGGGTGATCTCGTCCATCGCGGCGGAGAGCACATTGAGCATGGTCAGACGGGTCGCCGACTCCAGCGGAGTGGTGAGCCGCTCGGCCAGCTCGCGGGCATCTTCACCGCCGGCTTCGGCGGCCACCGCGAGTTCGCGACGCAGGGTGTCGACATACGGAGTGAGGTCCATGACGTCATCATGGCACCACCGTGGCGCCATGCGCAAGGTCGAGTGGCACCCTACGTGGCATCGGCTTGAGCAAGGGCGTCCTGAGCTGGCGAAAGGCGGAGGGGTCGACCTGAGTCATTGTGGTGCCACACGTGCTCATTCGCTCTCACAAGCGTGGAATGACGCCGGGCGGCACCGGAAACGCCTGACGGCGCCTAGGGCGTGTCTCCTTGACGCTCTGACGGACCGAGCATCCCGCGAATGGTGTGGGCGGGTGGCCGGAACTGATCAGTTCAGTTCACCCTTGGGCGTGACCGGCGCGTCGGGTATCGGCCACACCGGACGGTCTGCGGTTTTCTCATACCGTCGGCAGGGGAGTCTGGGCGGTGCTGTCCAGCGGCGAGTGTGCGAGCTGGCACGTCCCACGAAGGAGAAGAGGCCACGTGATCGGCAACATGATGAGGTCTCTGCGACGATCGGCGGTGGCCGTCGCCGCCGTAGCAGGCCTTACCTCCATGATCGGAGCAGCTCAGCCCGCGCAGGCGTACCCGGCTTACCACACCATCCAGATCAAGACTTCCACGGGCAAGTGCCTGACCATCAGGAACCAGAGCACCAGCGACGGCGCTGTGCTTGAACAGAACCGGTGCCAGAATGTGGCTGCCCAGCGCTTCAGGAGTATGAACTTCGGCGTCGCGGACCCGGTTCACGTGCTCAGGACGTTCACGGACAAGTGCCTGACTATCGGCAGCGCCTCGGAAGGCAACACGCATTTTTGGCCGATCATCCAGCAGCAGTGCAGGGATGGTTCCTATCATCAGCGGTTCACCTACTTCGGCGAGTACGGCAAGCCGGGCACCGGGTTCAGGTCGTTCTCCATGGGGCTCTGCTGGACCGTGACGGGCGGCAACGACGGAGCCAGGATCGAGGGCGACGCGTGCAACAGGTCTGACTCTCAGCGCTTCACAATCGTCTTCGTGTGAGGCCGCGCCGCTGCTCACCCGCAGTGGCACGATCCCCTAGCGCGTGACTCTTTGATCGGTTGGTCAGTTGATCGGATGCGTCTGTCCGCTTAGTGATCACTGATGCGATGTGGGACCGGATCGAGCCGCTGATGCCAGCCGATCCGGTCCGCGGGCGGCGGTGGGCCGACCACCGCCGCACCCTTGAGGCCATCGCGTGGAAGTACCGAACTTGCTCGCCCTGGAGGGACCTTCCGGACGAGCTGGGCCCGTACCAGACCGCTCACAAGCGACTGATCAGGTGGGCCGTGGACGGCACCTGGGAACAGATCCTGACTGCGCTCCTGACGCCAGCCGACGACGCTGACGACATCTGCTGGACCGTGTCAGTGGACTCCACTGTCTGCCGCGCCCACCAGCACGCCGCCGGCGCCAGGAAAAAGGGGCGCCGGGCCGGGCCGAACCTGACGACCATGCGCTCGGGCGGTCCCGCGGCGGCCTGAGCACCAAAGTCCACCTCGCCAGCGACAGCCGTGCACGGCCTCTGACCCTCCACGTCACCGGAGGCCAGGCGGGTGACGCGCCAGCCTTCGAGACCGTCATGGCCGGCATCCGTGTTCCGCGTAGCGGTCCCGGGAGACCGAGGACTCGGCCGGAGGCCATTCTGGCGGACCGCGCCTACTCATCCCGCGCGATCCGAAAGCACATCCGCCGCCGCGGGATCCGCGCAGTCATTCCCCAGCCGTCCGACCAGGTCGGTCACCGTCTGCGGCGAGGCCGCACCGGTGGCCGCCCACCCGCTTTCGACGCCGAGGCATACAAGCAGCGCAACACGGTCGA